>LCJH01000031.1 GCA_000999595.1 Microgenomates group bacterium GW2011_GWA2_44_7 | reverse complement strand
TAAATGGTCGGACCGGTCACCTCAGCCACATATACTAGATTGCAAGCACTTGTTAAATTACTGGCCCAAGTGATTCTAACTGTATCGCCGGCGGTAACTACTTCTCCTCCATTCGGGTAAGTAATATTCATAAAACCTTCTGGCGTGGGAGTGGGAGTAACCGCCTGATCGGCTAAAACAACATAATTGGGCTCGACCGCTTGGACCGCCGCATCGTGCCGCAGAACTTTTATTAATTTTCCGACCTCTCGCGCTTCCGGATCCTCCGACACCATCGAATCGGTTGCTTTGTCAAATTTACCCGTCACTACCTTCCGAGGACCTTTCAGCGTCAACTTGTACCATTGAGAAATGTCATCCTTATCTGAAGCAGCAACCAATCTTTCAAAAGAAGCCACCGGAAATTTTGCCGCTTGTTTGGAAAGCGTTGAGATGCCGGTCTGGTTTTTGTTCCCTTTACCAATTTTTGACAGCTGGTCTCTCTTAATCTTTACCAAAATCTCGTTTACAACGAATTTAGTAGAAAAATCGACCATCTTCGGCTTCGAGATAACCGGATTGTTTTGAGCCGACGCATTCCGACCCTTGACCATAGAGAAATCAAACAACCCGAGAGCCACCACCACGAAGAACAACAACCACATCCGATGTCCGGAATGAATAAAGTAGTCCCTGACTCGTCGCATAAACTAGCGACCTGCTTCCTCTACCTAATAAGTCGCTATCTTCTACTGTAAACCCAGAACAGGGGCCCATGTCAAGATCCGGTCTGGGGGGTCCTGAGAGAGATTGTTGCTTGGAGACGGACAAGGGGCCTTTAATCCGTAGCAACATCGTTGACCAAGAGAATGTCGGCCCGAGCGTTTTGCCTCGACACAAACTCGCCAGTTTTTATTATTGTGGAGATTAATAGGAAAAAACAGCCGTGGCGATAAAGAAAATGGGAAAGATAATAACCATGAAGATGAAGAAAAAAACAGAGGCGACGCTCAGAGTAATAAATTTTTCGATAAAGATATCACGATAGAGGTTGCCAGTTTTTATTCTTCTGGTAATAATCTGACCAAGAACTCTTATACCCAGATAGACCGCGATTAAGAGACAAACGACAGTAATCGACCCAAAACAAAGTATGTTATTCCGGCGGGCGAGGCTAGTTCCGCAAAATTTCGAACCGAGTGACCAAAATATATATACAGGAGCGACAAAAACAATTCCAAAATCGAAGTAATTAAGAAACCATAAGGTAAGACGATTGGTAAAATTGCCCTTGCTACCGACCATTGATTCTATCTTATCATTCTCTATCCTCTCAATATTTTGCAAATTGAGCCGCCGTATGTCTATGAGGGACCAAAGACAACGGCGAGGGGAAATTTAATAAGGGCGCGGAATATGCGCTTAAAGCGTTTAGGCTCAGTCAGAAGCCGCCAATAAGACTCCAGACCGAGGCGATTGACCCAGGAGGGAGCAGCCTTGCGAAAACCGGCAATTTCATTAAATACTCCTCCCACCCCCAAAGCGACGCCAAAGTCTAAATCCTTCGCATGCTTAGCTAACCATTCTTCAGGCTTCGGATAGCCAAAAGCGATAAAGATAAAATCAGGCTTAAACGCGTTTATTTTCATTTTGGTTTCTCGCCACTCCCCCGTTGTTTCTTTGGCAACTTCAAGCGGGCCTGGCCAGGACTGGATAAGAAGTTTTTGGCCGTTTCCATGTTTTTCTTGTAAAATTTGGGCGGTTTTTTTGGCGGCTTGAAGACTTTGCCCGCCTAAAAGAAAGATGCGCCATTTTCTGGCAGGGGCCAGCAGGCAGATATTCTCAAGCAATTGACGACCTGTAAAGCGTAGTTGCCAAAGTTGGGCAATACTGGGCTCAATCTTTCTTAATATCTTGTGCCAAAAAAGGGCACAAAAGACGCCAAAGCCGTCAATTGTTACCAGTGGTGCCTTGTTTAAAATCTGTTGATATGAGCTATGCTCACTCGCCCAGAGAAGGATTTCCGCATTGGCTGTCACGATAATCGCTCGTTTATTACCTGATTTAAGCCACAATGATAACAGTGCAATTACTTCATCCTTACCCGCCAGGGAAAGGCCTGTTCCCAGAATAGAGGTTTTGCGAGGCCAAGAAAAATTCGCAGCATGCTCAGACATCTAGTTTCCAGTATACTCCCGTGGAACAGCAGTCGACCCAAAGAGTTACTTTCTAGCAGCAGTCATACATGAGTGCTGATGAAGTCGGTCGCACCACGCTTTAAAAAGACACCATTTAACTCTAAAATGCCTGTTTACTATAAGATGCAACATACAGTAACTCGTCCATCCTAAATCCCTTCAGTTGAACACAATATATCGTCTTTTATCTAGGCGCTTTATCCACACAATATTAATAATTCCACCCTCAAACTTTTCGCTTAGTTCTTTTCCATACTACCGGCCTAGAAGAGTACCTAATTATCTCTTGGTTATCGATTTCTTGTAAAGATCAATATTTTCCATGGCAATCCCTGTCCCCCGAACCACGCATAGAAGTGGCTCGTCAGCCACATGGCAAGGTACCCCCGTTTCAGCGGTCATTAGTTGGTCAAAATTACGAGTTAAAGCCGTCCCCCCACTCATCACGATCCCCTTGTCGATAATATCGCTGATAAGTTCTGGGGGAGTTTCTTCCAAAACCCCCTTAACAACTGCTATTATCTGTAACAATGTACCTCTAATCGCCTCGTACACATCTGCGCTGGTAATTTCGATTACCCTCGGTAGACCGACGACGCTATCTCGACCTTTTGCTTCAAACTTCTCTATCGGATGAAGCGGCATCGCCGAGCCGATTTTGATCTTTATATCCTCCGCCGTCTGATCACCAATAATCAGATTGTGTTTGCGCCGTAAAAAATTAGCGATTGATTCATCTAGCTTGTTTCCCGCCATTCGCACATGAAGCCTGAGCGATCGGTATTTTTGCCCCTATCGCCGCCGCCAGCGGTTCATCTATAAGATAAGCCACCCGAGCGCCGGCCGACAGCGTCGCATCCAAAACCGCCCGGCGTTCTACCTGAGTACAACCAGCCGGAACGCAGATCATCACCTCGGGCTTAAGAAACATCGCCCGACCGGCCACTCGTTGGATACAATAGCGAAGCAACGCTTCTGTCACCACATAATCAGCAACCACACCCTCTCGCAGTGGACGACTGGCCGTAATATTTCCCGGCGTTCGGCCAAGCATTTCTTTGGCCTCATTGCCTACCGCCACCACCCGTTGATCATCAATCGTCACCGCCACCACCGTCGGTTCATTCAGAACAATTCCTTGCCCTGCCACATAAACAACAGTATTCGCCGTCCCTAAGTCGATTGCAATCCTTTTATTAAGCATAATTGATATATATAAGTAATCTTCTGATATGTTCCCCCGAAATATGTACGCAAGGATTGTAGCTTATTTTAAAAGAAAAAACAGACCTTACGAATTCTGAAATTCTGAAGTTATTATCCTATATTTCTCTGATCAAATATCGTACATTCTGACATATTGACACTTTATCACATATTTGCTACAGTCGTAGTATGCCCCAGGTAATTAGCGCCACTCAAGCGAAAAACCAATTTGCTGAAATTGTTAATAGGGTGATCTACCAAGGAGAGGAGTTCCTCGTGCACAAGCAAGGTAAGCCGGCAATTTTAATCACTAAGGCCAATGTTCAGACTACCAAGGCCACCAAATTTACCACTACCGATTTTCTGGCAAAGCTCGCCGGCATTAAAGCAAAAGGTCTTCCTCCGGATTTAGCCAAAAATCACGATAAATATGCCTGGGAGTAAAAGCGATCTGGTAATCGTCGATTCTGATGCTCTAATCGGACTTTTAAACCCTGCTGACTCCAACCACTCCCGATATTTGGAGATTTCGGAGTACCTAAGCAAAAACAGTTTGGAGACAGTGGTTCCCTACCCTATCATCCTGGAGGCGGCGACCGCGCTTTCCAGAAATACAAAGATCAATCGACCGGATCTGGCTCTTCAGCTGCTCGATAATTACGCCAAGACAGAAGATAAACCGAAACTCGATGAAGAGGTAGCTCTGTTGACAAGTCAGTCGTTTAAGAAAACGACATCTCGCAAAAACACACCATTCGATCACTATCTTTTGGCACTGGCCAAAAAGAATGGTATTAGATATATTTTTTCTTTTGATACATTTTATAAAAGCCGAGGGCTGATTCCGGCTGATAACTTACTCAAAAAATAGGCTAAGGATTTTGGGCTTCAATAACCCAAAAATGGCGGCTTTTTGTTATACTCAAGCACAATGACATCTTTCTGGCGAGCCGTTATTTTTATCTTGACCGTAATTGTCATTTTTGGTGGCACTATTTTAGCCATCTTTTACGCGCGTGGGTTCAGAGTCGACTTGGGCAACAAGAGCATCGGTTCAACCGGGCTTCTTGTGGCTACTTCAGTCCCCGACGGAGCCCAAGTTTGGGTCAATGGGATTTTAAGAACCGCCACTAATGCGACCGTTGCCCTGACCCCGGGCGAAATAAATGTCGAAATCAAAAAAGACGGGTTTTCGACTTGGAAAAAGCAGATCACCTTGAAAGCCGAAGAGGTTGTTAAAACAGATGCCACCTTGTTTCCGGTATTGCCCAACCTGCGGCCGATGACTTTTTCCGGAGCGGTAAATCCCCTACTATCCCCGCTCGGTGACCGACTGGTCTATGCCACCCCACTATCAGATCAGCCACTCGCCAGTCCAAGTCCCCAGCCCAAGGGTGTAGGTGCTTCAGGTCTAACCGCCACCAAGAGTGCTACCGGTATCACCGGTGTATCAAACCAATCACTGTCAAATCAACTGCCGACCAAAACCGGGCTTTGGGTGATGGACCTTATCGATATGCCGCTGGGATTTTCCCGAGAACCTCGACAAATTGCCCGGTCAACCGCGGCGCTGGACTGGTCAAAAGCCCTGACCTTTTGGTCGCCGGACGAACGTCAGATACTGGCAGTATTTTTGACAAAACCTCCGGTTTCCAATAAATATATCAGACAAAGTGACCTGAAAAACGCCTATCTGCTTGATCCTTCAAAGCTTAACACCACCGCTGACTTGATTGACGTTTCAAAGGACATCTCGATTATCGCCTCCCAATGGGCCGCCCAGAGAAAACAAACCGCTTCTACCCAGATGGGAAAATTACCCGCCCAAGTACGAGGAATACTGGCCGGATCTATTTCTAGTTTTAAGTTCAGTCCCGATGAGACTAAGATCGTTTACCAAGCAACGGTCTCCGCCACCTTGCCCGACGGTCTCTTGCCTACTCTACCCGGGTCCAATTCCCAACCACAGCAACGAACCATCCATGCGGGAGGAATATATGTTTATGACCTTAAAGAAGATCGGAACTTTTGGGTAAAAGATTTGCCGATATTACCCTCCGTCCAAAAAGGGGTCATCGAACTTGATGGAACCGAACTTTTTGATACACCCTCAGTTATTTCCTGGTTTCCAACTTCCCGCCACCTCCTCTGGCTAAACGGGGACAAAATAACTGTTATCGAGTACGACGGAACAAACTCCGCGGATGTTTACACCGGACCGTTTATCGGTAACGTCGTCTTCCCCACCTCAAACGGATCAAAGATGATCATTCTGACAAATTTAGGCAGTGCCACACAGGTAGGAAATCTCTACAGTCTGATACTAAGGTAGGTTACTTCGAGACCAGAAGCGGGCAGACGTAATAAATCTCTGTGCAATTTAAACGTGACAGCAACGTTGAAATTTCTTACGTGGCGTCCCCAGAAGGAATTGAACCTTCATCTCAGGTTTAGGAAACCCGTGCTCTATCCGTTGAGCTATGAGGACAAAGGGGCCAGTCTATTTTACGGGAATTTTGGTGAATTATCCTCTTCCGGAAAAGATTTGAGGGTTCCGGTATATCAGCAGGTAAGGAGATATTTATTCTGCGGAGCGCTAAATAGTTTCGATTAGCTCGATTGCCTAAGTCATCTCGGTGACTTAGAATTCATAGAAACGGGGTGTGGCTCAGCTTGGTAGAGCGCGTCGTTCGGGACGACGAGGCCGGCGGTTCGAATCCGCTCACCCCGACCAAAAGAGAGGTGTCCAACTCGCAGTAGGAAGGGCTCTATTCACAGTCGCTCTTGTGGACTATACTCCTCATAGAGACACCCATGGAAACCCAAACTAACATTGGTGATCAAAATACCCAGCAAGTCGGACGCTCTCTTATTAGTCCATCTGCAGATTTTTTGAAACGATTCGGAGCGAACCCGTTAACCGTTGGAGTGGTTGTTTTAGTTTGTTTGGTGATTTTCGGTTTTGGGGGGTATTTCGTGGGGAAGCAGTCGCAAATCTCCATGCAAAACGATACAAAAAGACAAAAAGAAATATCTTCAGACAATTCTGCTGCAAATATCGAGAAGTCTTTACCCGCTTGGACCCAATCCGGATATAATTTTTCGGTCGATTGGTCCGGAAAGGACAACGATCTAACCATAAAATATCTATCAAATAATTGTTGCTCCAGTATTCCTTTTTCTTCCCCTCTTTTTATCAATCGTTCGTTCAAAGTCTTCCCCTCGTTTTATAAAGGAATGGTTTACCATGAATTCATTCTCAAGCCGACAAATGACCCGAGGTTCAAGTCTATTTATTTACAACGACTGGATTGGAATCAAATAAAAGATGTCATAAATCAAAGTGGTACAATTCCGGAAGAGTATCGGGGAAGTTTCCTGGGTTTTGAGAATTATTCGCAAAGACCCCTTGGGTTGGTTTTGGATAAAACTGATATGTTCATCAGCGCTAATGGAATCACCTTTTATTGGCAAACCAAGGGTGGTCCGAAATCATATGATGACTCTGCAGTATGTGCTTCTACCGATTATATTGATGGCGAGGGGGTAAGCGATCGGATCGAAATATGTCAAACTATCCGCGCTTATGACGTTGCAAAGTTCATTCCAATAACTCCAGACGAAAAAGGTCAATTAAAAAAGGGCCTGATAGAAGTCGTTGACACAATCACGCACAGATAGGGCTTGACTAGTGATTCTCCCCGCAGCAAGCTGCGGGGCATCATCACGACGGGGGAAAGAGCTTTAACTGGTCTTTGTGGAGGAGAACATAGTCTCGGTGGCCTTGGGATTTAACATAGCGTTGAATAGTCGTTTCACTTCCTTGACGGGAAACCGTGTTGATGTAATACCCATTGGACCAGAACTCTCCACCCCAGAGTTTAGGCCGAAGGTCGGGAAAACGTCTGAGTATCTCTCTGGCGGTAAGGCTTTTGACCACTCGGGCCAACTTCGTCGGAGAGTACACAGGCACGGATTGGATGAGGAAGTGGACATGGTTTTGGTCTGTTCCAATCTCGACGAAGTGGATCTCGTATCGCCTGGAAATTTCCGAACACACCTTTTTGAGCTCTTGATCTACCTCCGTGTTAAACCACTCCTCTCTCCCCTTACCAACACATACCAGGTGGTACAGCAAAACCGAAACACTGTGACTCTTGTGAAGATAGATACTCACCCTACCCAAGTCTAACAGAATCAACGCGGCAAGCCGCGGGGAATGAACCCTAAGAGAGATTCACGACTGCGTAATGGCCTTGGAGAGAATATCCAGAACAATATTGTGCTTTAATTAAAAAAGGTTCATAAACGAGTTTGCCACAAGGCAAGCTCAAAATCGCGCGCGCAAAAAATAACGGAAGCGAGGCCGCTTCGTAAATCTCGACCAAGCAATAACGCTTTACCAAGGCAAAAACATATGCATTCTAAATGGACGCCGATTGTTCCAAACAATTACACTGTTCCTAAGCAATACCAAAAAGGAGAGTGGGTTTTTTCTCAACTTGTAGTTGAAGATATTGATGAAGATTATATCGCAGTTACAGCCAGCGCCGATAAGTTACGAGGTACATTTGATTTTTTTATTGCCTGGCCCGACAAAAATATCACTAAGGAGGAGGATCTTAGTAATTTAGGGTGGCATCAGACAGAATTCGGGATGAGAACCTCTTTTGCCTATAAAATCCAACAAGTACGAAAAGATTACAGAGAATATGTTGGTTGTGCCTATATCTTTCCTTCCAACAACCCAGCATTCGAAATCGATGCTTATCTCTGGGTAAAAAGTGGTTGTGAAGCAAGCGACTCCACATTATTTGAATTGTTTGTGACGTGGATCAAGGATGTCTGGCCATTCAAGAGTGTTAACTATCCCGGTCGTAATCGAAAAAAATAACCCTTCGACTCGCCGCTCGTTTCTATCTACCCATCGCTCAGATTCCACGATACATTATGAAGGAAAATCATATCAAATTCGGGAAACCGATTTCATAGTTAAATCAAGTCTTTAGAAGTTGTATCATTGAATTAGAAGTATGGAGATTTTAAAGAAACCGGTGATTATTCTTCTGGCAACTGTCCTTGCCTTGTTCGTGGGTGTCGTATTGTGGATGAATCTGACGCCTGGGTATTTTCAATACGGGGTTTGTGGCTATGTTGGTTACTATACTAGCGAGGAAGTCGAGATTATGAGGAATTGGCAGACAAGGTGTCGTCTTCCGTCAGAGTTTGAGAGACTCAAAGCGCAGGCTTTAATTCAGTTGGCCAAGCTGGATTTTAATCGTGGTTCGGTCGGATCATCTGCAGGGAAATTCTGCGGCGGGATTGCCGCTAACCTTCCCGAAAACCAATGCCCCTCTGGTTATCGTTGCCAGCTTGACGGTAACCATCCCGATGCCGGCGGACACTGCGTTAAGTCCGGACTATTTGGCTTTTAGTCTTTGGTCTTATGAAGGGTTGATAAAACACTTCTGTCAACAAAGAAGTTTTTTAAACACCTACTGCCTTTTATTTTCTCGAGCCATTATTCTATTCCTAAGTGTGGATTGTTCATCTATGAAATTCGATTTACAAAAACGGTTGTGGCATAAGTTTTGGGCATATTTTTGGTACCCAAAGATTTATGTTCGAGCAAAAATACTGGCTCCGTATCTGGCAAAATTCCTTCAGAAGAAAAGTACTATCCTGGATATCGGCGGTGGACAGGGAATATTGTCTCTGGTACTTGCCCGCCTTCTCCAAGCCGAGGTAGTAAACACTGACATCGTCGACTACAGCACGAAGGGTGTTCCATTTGTCCTGAGCAAAAAAGATAAGTTGCCTTTTAATGACAAGAGTTTTGACTATTCCCTCCTTATAGACGTCTTGCATCATTGCCCTGCGCCAGAAGCACTGTTAAAAGAAGCCAAAAGGGTAACAAGAAGCCAAATCGTCATTTTGGAAAACAACATCTCCGCAAGGGCCGTCGGAAATAAAAAAGACCTTCATTGGCTAATGGATGCGGTGCAATCTGTCATCTTTGGCATCCCCTTGCCCCGGAGCATACCGGTTAAATATTGGCAAAGTCTTTTGAAGAGAGAAGGATTCGTAGTTACGAAAGAAGAGGACACAAGCGGCAAACTTCCGCTGATTAATCAACATCTCTTTGTCATCAAGACCGATCTACATTAACCACCCTGTATTTGTCTCTCCCCCGCCACCAACTCTCCATTTCGTTGTTAACCACAACCACCAGACTGCCCGACTTAAATTTACCAACAACCGCCTGCATGACAACACCGGCGACCTCTTCGGAAGTTAACATCGTTTTTGGATCATCAGTTGGGAGGGCTTTTTCTTCTCCCTGGGGCGTATCCGTCGAGGCGGGCAGGATCCCCACCGCCCTGATATTTGTATGCTCCTTTGCCAAAGTCGTGGTAAAACGGTCCAAACCCGCTTTCGAGGCACAGTAAGCCGAAAACCCACTATCAATAAGCATCGACATGATACTGGAAACATTTATAACTATCCCCTTTTCAAAAAAACGAGATAGTAAAAGCTTCGTTAAGACCATCGGCGAAAAGAGATTTAAATTGAAAGTCTCCTCCAGATGAACCAGGTCAACCTCAGCCACCGCTCGAACTTCCCAGACACCGACGTTATTAACTAAAAGATCAATCCGTTGAGGCAAAAGATCCACCAAATCAGGCAGATTTACCGGCCGAGATAGATCAAACACCATGTGGTGGTAATTATCAGTTTGAGGTAGTGCCTCGGTCGCATTTCGACTGACCCCATACACTTCCCAACCCTTTTTAAGGAGGTTCTCGGTAACAGCCTTACCAATGCCTTTTGATGCCCCGGTGACAACCGCGACTTTGACCATACAGGTTAATTTTGCGCCTTAACAATCCTTTTAGCAATTTTCACAAATAGCTTCAGGATGAGGCTCTTTTGGCTTTGTGCTCACGTAGCACGTCTTCAAATTGTTTTTTGGCCGAGGCGGCGTCTCTCGCATAGATACGCAACAGGTCTTCGGTACCTAATACTTCGTCTCCATCATTAGGAGTAAATCCGCCAGAAGATGTCCACCATCCCCTGGCTGGCTGAAGCGAGTGTCGATCCCCCTCGGGATCCACGATTCGGTGAACGACTTGAATCGCATGGCCTTGTAATCTTGAACCGACAACACTAGTTAAAACTTGCCTACCGCCTGCCTGCTCGAAGATGTAGCCAACGCTGACCGATCCCTGGCCTGGCCTAATCGCCATACGCCACAATTCCCATTTTTGATAATCTTCACAATCCATGTCGGGAGGTATCCCCTGACACAGTTCAGAGATACTTTCGATCATTTCTATAATGGTATTGTTGTTCAGAATTAAATCAATTCGGAGGTTGATTTGCCAGATGAGAGGCAATAATAATGAGAGTGGAAAGCGATCTAGTGGGCCCAATGCTTCTGCTCGTCTTTTGGCGGCTACTTTTTCTGCTGCTAGCATGCGTTTATACAATAATTACGAAGGATCAGCATTGGTATTTAAGTATTAGCCTCAGGTTATATTGAGACAATTTTGATGGCTCTCCTGCAATCTGGCCGAATTTGTGTAGCAACACGCCAGACATATCGCGATTATAGCCAAAAAATGAGCGGTTTCAAGCGCAGTGCAATCCCTAGCATATAAAAACCCCCATGCATGGTAGATCAGTGCTCGTACAAAAAACGTACAAGCCTGGTCAACCAGCATGGGGGATGATAGCTAAGGTATCCACCTTCCGGCAGGGGGTGGATACCTTGTCGCCGGACTCTAGCCCCTTTCCCCCGCTCGGGGGGGGATTGGGGGCGGGCCCTCTGGGAGCCCGGCCGCTTATCCCCTCCTCCGTCGGAGTCGGAGAGGGATCAGCTGGTTTGGATTCTGCCACGGATTTATTTATCTGTCAAAGAGCACAAAATCAGCGCAGGCAGTTTTAGTGAGATTGACAAAGGAAAATAGAAGGCTCTGATACGGGATTGCATCCTGTTACCGAAGGGACAGATAGAGCTGACCGAACGTGAACGGTTTATCCGGGGTTCTTTCCGACATCTTTCTGCAAATTACGACGGCGGCTTTGCTTTTCGGCAAATCAGCCGCAGAACCGATAAAGCCGCTTAAGTGTTCTCCGATAACTATACCAATTAAATATGACATTTTGGTGTCTTCCGGCCAAAGCCTGGGTTTTTGTCCGGGATCTTTTTTTCCGAGAAAAATGCCCGTGGAGACTTCGAACATCACTTCAAAGCAGCTTCCGTGCACGGTCTCTTCAAATTTTTTTTGTCTTAGAGATTCTCGAAGAAAGACATCGACTATGGCTTTAACAAAAACGACTGACCTCCCGAGTTCCGGTAGGGCCTGTTTGAGACGTCGTCCTCCCAAAAGATAAACATTTCGGGCCAGGCCAATCGATCCATCTTCACTCTCGGTAGCAGGCGAACCTATATGCCACTCCGATTCATCGATAGCCAGCGATACTTCTAATGCAAAATCCCGTAACAGAACTTCTAGAAGTCCTTCGCGCTCCCCGGCTTGCCTTAAAATGTCTCCAATCGCTTGTGCGAGATCCTCGGTTCTGCCCATCTTGCGGCTGATTATACCGCAATGAATGAGAAGACAAGAAGCAAAAAGAATCTTATTTAGACCAGATAGCGGAAGGTTAACTGAAATGAACGTGCACCGAGATTAGAATGCACGAGATGGAAAGACTGTCTGAGACATTTGGGACGGTTGATTTAAGCGACCTAACGCCGGTAACCCCCGCTGAAATTAGGGCAGAATTATTATTGAGGGGATATGTGGAAGAACCCCGTGCGGCGATCATTCTTCTTCGGTTGGAGAAAGTAATGGATAAAATATATAACGAATTCGTTCCAAAACTTCTTCAGGTAAAAGATGAACTGGGCCAATTGGGCGCTCCTGCACCGTTTATACAGACTTTACTTAGGCCAATTACGGAGATCGTCGAAGTCAATGTTCCCGGAAGCCGGAGACTTAAGTCCCAGGTCGACGGGGCGGTTATGTCGTTTATCCGGGAGGAAGTAACTACAAATTATTCGGTCGCTATTGTACTCCGACTCCTTTCATCCGGAGGGAAAGAACAAACAGGAAACGCGGAGATCCGACTGGAAATGCTGTCGGGAAAATTATCAAGACAAGGAACCTCAGGAGGAATTTCCCTGGCCCTTAAAAGTGCGACCGAGCGATTTGAAAGCAGCGGTTTACTGACAGTAATTGAATTGATGGCTAGGACGGTCAATCTGTCCATCGACCGACTGGGCCAGGCGACAAAGAGGTTGAATGAGGAACTTGAGAAGATTGAGAAATCCTTCAGAGGCAGTTAACCGGTTCGGGCTTGTGAAAGCGATGACAGGATTGCCCCTGTTAGCCTAGCCAGCGCTTTGGAGGACGCGGACGAGACCGTTGTCGGCATCAACCCCAATGAAAACCTATAACATCCCAAGACCTTTATAAATCAGTTGTTTAATTAAGGATTGATACGGAAGATCTTGTTGATGAGCCTTAATCTTGACTTTACCTAATAAAGACTCTGGTAACCTTATCGTAATCGGACGGGACGAAAGTTTTAAGTTTGGGAATGTCCATCTTTCCAGGCCAGCGTAGTCAACATAGTCAGTAGAATCGACTGAACGCCAGAACTTGCGTTCCTCGGCTTCGCTTTTAAACTTGGGGATTCTCTTTAACTTTTTCATACTTTTGGTCTTGACAACTAGGGTGATCGCTTGGCTTTTGGTTTACTAATGATAAAAGAATAAAGCCAATAAAAAAGCCTGCTTGCGGCTTAGGTTTTAGCCGCACAACCCTTACGGGTCACAGGCACCATTATTATCCCCCGTGTTGACCATGGGTGTCAATGGGCTAGCCAGCACTTTGGAGGACGCGGACAACACCATTGTCGGCATCAACCTCGACGAAATCCTCGTCTCGGAGTAGCTCAGTGGCGTTGTTGGTACCAACAATACAAGGAATATTATATTCACGGGCGATAATGGCCGCGTGACAAGTTACACCGCCGAAGTTTGTGACAATAGCTACGCAACGCCGGATAGCGGGCATAAGATCCGGGGTGGTCATCGGCGAGACGATAACGTCACCATGATTAACCTTGGATATGTCCCCTATCCCCGAGACGATTTTTACCCGTCCGATGGTCTTACCCCCGCAAGCCACATGGCCGCGAATTTCGAATTTAGAGCGTCGCTCAACCCCTGCCGGAAAGATCATTTGGCCGCTGTAAACTTGTAACTGGGTAGAAAGACCGGCGACAATCGTACAGCAACGCTGGCGAAGTTTAAGCTCCTCGGCAATGCCGGGCATTTTACGCGTAATATCTAATACTTCACTGGGTAAAGACTGGTCCATAAGCGTCGGTGAAAGATTATAACGTGCGCCGATTTTCTTTAAGAACTCATGGAGATAATAAGCGGCCATCATCATTCGCTTCTTACGAATATCCTGGAAATGAATCATGTCTTTACCGATTTCGATAAGATCCGGGGGAAGTGATTTCGGGTCCTTTACGGGTTGAGACTGGGCTCTTTTTTTACCTAATCGCTTCTTAACTTCAATCAGAATTTCCTCCTTAGTAATCCGATGAATTCCCAAGTAGCTATTCCTTATCCAAAAGTAATCATCGATAATCGGCTGCACGTTGATGTTCTCTATCTCCTCTTTTTGGGCTTTGCGAACAAGGTCCCATAATCGGTCCTCATATTCATCGGTGAACGACTTTTCCCTTGCTACTAAGCACTCGCCGGATTTGAGGAAAGTATCTAAGTACATCGAGATGCAATCAGAGATCCAACCTATTTTCCAAAAGTCGATATAGTTTGAATAAAATGAACGATAGTCTTTGTGGGTCCAAAGAGTTGAGGAAGTTTTCTCGAAATCATCCCAAATTTGGTTTTTACGTTTCTTATATATCTCAACCAATTCCTTACCTACGTTTAGGAAGCCGCTTAGTTTAAAAAACCAGATGACGTTATCGTAGTTAAAGACTAAATGCGCCTCGGGGATGCAGACACCGAAATAATCTTTCATCGGTCTAAGCCCTCCCTCGAGAGAAAACATTAAATGATGAATCCGAGACGGACGCTCCCATTCATACCATTCATGTTCGGCCATGATTTCTTTCAAAGGATTTGCAAATGCTGAGTTCGTGTTAACTCCATACAACAGCGAATTGCCAGAGGGTTGAGCGGCAAGAAGCCCTATTTCGGCCAGCTTTTTCAGTTCGGATGAAGCCAGGCGGGCATTAACACCGGACTTTCGAATAATTTCGTTGACCCTCAACTGTTTGCCTTCATTATCCAGGAGAAGCTTGAGAATTTTAACGCGGGAAGAACTTCCGAAGAGCTTATCCAAGGCCGAATCACCGGACATATATACTTATAATACATGATCGTTTACCTATCAGCAATTGTGAGATTGGTCAAATTGGTCAGATCAGACTCATTGGGAGTTTGAGTTTTAGTCAAACGGTTTTCACCGAGTCAAACTCGGTTTTACTTTGAGCTTGAGCAAGCAAGGCCTGGCCTCGTTAGGTTCGCAAGACCACCTCTCGCGTGGCTAGAGCTGGTAAATCCGGATGCCGGGGATTTTGGAGAAGTGCTTTTGGTTTAAAGTAATCACGGTAGCACCGATTTCCAGAGCAGAGGCGGCAACAATATAATCCGGCAGATCAAGGGTAACAGTCACATCCCGGTAGATCTCCCCTGCTCGCTGAGCGATATCGGTGGTCAGATCCAAAATGTTAAAAAAAGTTAAGAGGCGGCGGATCTTCTTGGCAACCTCCGGCCTTCTGGTGCTGGTGCCGGCAAATAATTCCAGGACAACGATGGTCGGCAGATAGAGCTCGTCTTCTTTGGTCAGTTGGCCCAACACCCGATCCCACCGATCGCCTCCCCTTAATTTGTCAACTATAATACTGGTGTCCAGAATCAGCTTCACGATTTTTTATCCCACTCACCTAAAAACTTCTTCGATCCGGAATTTCTAAGAGGGCTTATAAAGCTCGGTATGGCTCCATGGAGATCGGCCATCGCCTTTTTAAGCCCGACCAGGTCCGTACCGGTTTCTTTAGGCATAATAACGGCGATTTCTTTAGCGTCTTTTTCCACGATGACTTTAGTGCCGCCGGAGACTAAGTTTAAGAGTTCAAAGAAATTGTTTCTAGCCTTAGTGGCAGAGACTTTGAGTGTGGCCATGGGAACATAATATGTCCCGATGTACACCTTGTCAATAGAGATTTAGAGATTTTGGTGATGGGAAAAGGATCTGCTGGAGATTGACTCTTGTTATAGGACTTAGTCCGGGGATTTGCTGGAAAGAGAGACAACCGGTAGAATCTTCGGCATTATAGGTATATGAGGCATCGGCAAAGGCGCCGGTATCTTCATTACTATATCTAGCACTTTTCAATCTCTAGCGCTGATCTTTGTCCCGGGGTCATTTACCGAAACAGAATTTCCGGTTCTGAGATATTTTCGGAATTGGGATTTCTGTTTCGGTGGTGTGGGGCAAAAAAAGGAGGAACCATGCCCAAGGGGTTTTGGTTCTACCGCAACCAGGGCTGCGCCCTGGTTGCGGCCATCATGCTGCTGTGCGCCTGCGGCACAGCAGCACTGGTGGTCCTTGGACCGTCGGTGAAGACGGTCAAGGACCAAAAAGACGGGGTCGACCTGATCGCCCGGGTCGATCCCGATTTGGGCCGCCTGGCCGAGGCGGCCATCAAAATTTCAAAGGGCGACCCGGCCGACGCCACAGCGGCGCTGGCCGGCGCCGAGAGAGATCTGGCCTCGGCCCGCGAGAGCAACTCGCGGGCCAAGCTCCTCAGCCAAGAGGCTGAGGCGCAGAGGCTAAAAAACCTCTCGACCGTAGGGGGCGCTGTGAACGTGGCGCTCGACGCGGTCGGAGGGGCGCTGGCCGCGCTGGTCGCGGCCGTCGGGGTCGCCGGGGTGGTCCTGGCGATCCTGGCGTTTTTGGCCGGAGCGTGGTTCGCCCGGCCAAAAAAGCACTAGGGGTTTGGAGACGGAGATCTTAGGGAAGCCCCACCCCAACAAGATTCTCCGTCTCCAGCAAGTTTGCGAACCGGAAGCTAGGACAACACAACCGTTAGCGAGGGAGAACCTTGTAGCCACGCAAGAGACCTCCGGCGAGCATTGCGTGTACCACTCAGATGTACTTTTTGGCTAGTTTGATCACCTCTTTTTCGAAGAAATTTTTGACGTCATTCCACTCAACCGTTTTAAGCATTGTTTTTTTTCCGGTAGTGACCGAGACATTTATCAAGCGGGATCTCCTTGGCGATAAAATATAAATCAACGAAGTCTCTTTTGGTACCCCGGCTACCGATAGCGTCAAGTTTCATCGCGGCGATATCAGGAATTGCGGCAAGCCGAATACTCCGGAAGCTCAGTGGCCTCGAGATTAACGGGTAAGGAACTTTAAAAAAAGAGATTTTTGTCTTTTCGAGTAATCCCAGTAGCGTGTCTTGGGCGAAGCGATCTAGTTTGTAGCTTGGTATATTTCGTAAATCATCGTCGATTTTGTTTTGATCGAAGGGCTTATCGGTAAAGAAATCCAGATCAAACGACAAACGATGCGCCAGTTGGATCGCCAAGGCAGAACCCCCGGCAAGATAGAAATTGTTGAGCCAGGAAAATTGTTTTAGAATTTCCAGTGCCTTTGCGGCGGATTGGGAAAGCCCGGACGATTCCATAAAATATCTCCTTTAGGAATGTTTAAATATTCGCCCCAGAAGTTGGCGGACCTGCCGGACCAACCCCTAAGAGTGGTTAGACTCTCTTTGATGGAGTTCTTGGGAAAAGATTTTAAAACCCACCGCCAAGCCAA
>LCJH01000030.1 GCA_000999595.1 Microgenomates group bacterium GW2011_GWA2_44_7 | reverse complement strand
GTACTGTTGTCAAGAAAATAAATAGGGCCGTGTAACCAGCCACATTAGCAATAAAAATCCATGGGATAACGTCAGACACCAAAACCGTTAGCGGTAGCCCACCAAATGCAAACGGCAAGATCGCGGCCACTGTCCGATAGGCGTCCGGGAGAAAAACCAATGGAATATACGCCCCGCTCCAAAAGACACCAACGAACCGCAGAAAAAAGGCGATCCAGTCCGTCAACCCTAAATAGATCGACAGTATCGCCATCGTTATCGAAAGAAAAATGTAATTGCTAAGACTTAATCCGAAAAGGAAAAGCAGTTCAACAATCTTTACGCCCGAAAGTGTACCAAGTCCCCAAGCACTAATCATAATGATCGCCACCGGCGGCAATGCATCAACTAACAACGGAAGGAGAAATCTTTTGATCATAGTAATCAGCGTAGGTCTCGGTATTAACCAAAGGTTTCCCGTCTGATTCTTTAAGGCATCAACCACACTTTGATTAAACGAATAAAAAAATAAAAACCCCAACGGCGCAGTAAAAAGAAAGTAAAAGATTATTTGTTCACGCGTCAGCTGGGTATAGCCTAAATTTCTAACATATAACCAAAATGCCACTAAAAATAAAGCCGGGATCAAGCCAACGAGCTGGGAGAAATAATATTCAAAACTTCCAAAGTTACTTTTTAGTCTTCGCCACATGGTAATACTTTCCGAATATTTCTTCGATCGGCGGTTCTGTTATCCGAAGATCAGAAAAATGCAAACGCGGCAGCCAATACTTTATCTTGTCTCCCACATCTTTCTTTGATGTCTTAATTATCAAACGAGGAAATTCTAAATGTATGCCCGGCGGTAACTTTTGTGTTCCCGCCTTGTCACTTAATATAAACTCGATCTGTCTATCAAATGTCTCATCTCGAATAACCGCTGTCGTTGTTTTATCAACCAATACCTTTCCTCGATTAATCAAAATTATCCGCTCTGAGATATCAACAACATTCTGTAAATCATGAGAGGTAATTACAAATGTCATCTTCTCTTTTTGGTTCAGCTCGCGAACTAACTGTTTAAATAGAAACCTGTGATCTTTCAACCAGCCACTGTACCGTCGGATTTTTCCTAAATGGGAGGGAACCATATACCCCCAGCTTGTCCTCAAAGCTATCACGAATAATGACCCCATCATCTAAAATACGGTTAGTTGCCGAAAAGAAACTTATTTCCTTCTTAAAAGTCTCCTCCAAGTCCGCCGGCTTAAATTCATCCACCCAAACCTCCCCGTTTGTTGGCCGCAACAATCCGGTTAATATCTTCATCATCGTCGTTTTTCCTGCTCCATTGGGTCCGATCATTCCCACCACCTCACCCCGGTTAATCTCGAAAGACACATTACTTAAGGCTGTCGTTCCACCTTCCCGATTATCAACCTTCCCAAAAAGTAAATTTTGAATGTTTGAAGCCAATGTCCTAGGATAATAAACTTTCGTGATACCCCGAACCCGGATCATTCCGTTAACCATTTATTCCACCTTCTTGGCATACTGCGCCGATACCCAGCCAAAATCCCCCGGTTTATATTCAATCTGATACCAGTTTCCATCGGCAGATGTGTCTTTGAAAGGGAATGCTTGACCCGGATTTACCTTGGCGGCTTCTGTGGCAGCCGAAGAAGGATCGGTTCTGACGCGTAACCACCCGGTGGGGGTATTAAGGACCTGAATATAGGGCTTGGGAGGTAGGGATACCGCGGGGGTGGTTTTTGGTTCGGGACTAGCCTTTGGTGTCGGGCTTGTCTGGCCTAAGACGGGTAAACCTGGAGTGGTAGCACTGGCGGAAGCGGTTGGTTGAGGCAATTGAGACAGTTGCACAGTTACTACCAGCCGGTGACCATTTGTTGCTTTTGCAGTTACCAGCTTATCTTCATAACCCGGAGCGGTTAAAAGTATTCGATGTTCTCCCTCGCCTACTGAATCTAATACCACCGGGGTGAATCCTTGAGAGTTGCCGTCAACTTTGACACCAGCCGCATCCGGCGTTGAAATAATTGACATGGCTGCCTCTTTACCTCCGATTCGATCAAAAGATAGCGAGTACCCGGAAGATTGAGCTAGGGTCTCGGCAAAATCTCTATCTATGATGGTTTGGATTCCTGGCGTTAACCTTAATTTGCCTTCCCACGTAGCCAGAGCTCCGCCGGCGGTTGCTTGGGGAACTAATCGAAGAGATATTTCGCCCGGGTTGAGCTTCTTATTTTCATACGGTGTCGTGCCAACTTGTTGGTCATCCATAAAGACGACTGATCCCGGATTAGTCTTCAACTGGAATATACCACTCAAATTCCGTCCCTGTCCACTCCGGCCTTTGCCTTTACTTCGAGTTTTTGGTTAAATTGCCCTACTGGCCCGGTGCGAGATCAGTTATCGACCTGTCTGCAAAACAGGGAAGATGGGTGCAATTCCCATCCGGGCCTCAAGATGTTTGGGACGACAGGATAATAGGATAAGAGTGAAAAGTCACGAAAAGTCGAGAATCAAGATTCGCAAGAGTAGCCCCCTTGACACCACTTAGCACTCGTGTTATCTTACTGCTAACTTGGGTGTTGTGACAAAATTTGACGGCGCTCAGGGTCAGTTGTCGGTCGATAAGACGATCATAAGTATTTGGTAGGATGCCCATGACAAGCGAATTAACTAATAGACAAGTAAAAATCTTGAAGGCGGTGGTCGAAGAGTATATAAGTACTGCCGAGCCGGTGGCATCTGAGGCCATTGAAAGGAAGTACTCGGTTGGTGTTTCTCCCGCCACTATTCGAAGCGAGTTGGTTAAGTTGACCGAAGCCGGATACCTTCGCCAACCCCATACGTCAGCTGGCCGAATTCCAAGCTCCGTGGGTTTGAAATTTTATATTGATCGGATAATGGAAGAAAAACGTCTGGCGGTGACTGAGGAAGTTTCGGCTAAAGAAAGTGTTTGGGATTGTCGCGCCGATCAAGACAAGCTGTTACGCGAGGCGGTTCGTTTCCTTGCTAGCAAAACTCATACCCTGGCTATTTCGGCGACTGATAACGGTGAGATTTATCATTCAGGCTACGCCAATATCCTGGAAATGCCAGAATTTTATGACATTGATGTGGCCCACGAGTTACTTGCCCTATTGGATCAAACTCAAAAGATCCATGAGCTGTTCTTAGATGGGCCCTGGAGCAATCAACCGGTGAACATTGTTCTGGGAGAGGAACTTAATTTACCGTATTTCCAGACTGTAGGCATGATCCTAGTCCCTTTTCACTTTAGTAATAATGTCAATGGTTCTCTGGGAGTTGTCGGCTCGGTCCGTCTGAATTATTCTCAGGTGATTCCTGTGGTTAAATATATGAGTCATCTGTTGGAGGAAATTTCTCAATCATGGTAGATATTAACACTCAAGTAAAAAAATCTCTTCGGAAACAAGACAAGTCCTCAACTGCCGTGAAGCAATTGGAGGAAGAGATCCACAATCTGAAGAGCCAGCTCGCCCGGGCATTGGCTGATTACCAAAACCTGGAAAAGCGTATGGCTTCAGATAAAGATCAATGGATTAAATTTGCGGGTGCAGAGATCCTGAGTGAGATGCTTCCCGTCCTCGACACGCTTGAAGCCGCCCAAAAGGCTGATCCTAATGACGAAACTACGACTATTATTATCAAACAGTTTAATACCGTGCTGGAACACGTAGGCGTGATTCCCGTCCGAGCCGCGGGCGAATTATTTGATCCCAATGTCATGGAATGCCTTGAAGTTGCCCCGGGCGAACCGGAAAATGTAGTAGCAGAAGAGGTCGTTAGGGGTTATTATTATCATGATCGTCTGCTCCGGCCGGCAAAAGTTAGAGTCTATAAGAGTGAAGTATCATCCAAAACTGAAGAATTGGCTAAAGAAGCTACCCAGACAGGCGATTATGTCTAAAGTCTTAAATTGATAATTGAAAGATTATTAACGATAATTTATTTTAATCTTATAAGCTTATGTCAAAAATAATCGGTATCGACCTAGGAACAACTAATAGCTGCGTGGCGGTTATGGAAGGGGGAAGCCCCAAAGTTATTCACTCGGCTGAAGGGCGAAATGTTATCCCTTCTGTGGTTGACCCGGTAACACGAGTGGTGGGTGATGTGGCCAAGCGCCAAATAGTAGTAAAACCAAAAGAAACTATTTTCTCGATCAAGCGGCTTATGGGACGGCGGTTCAAAGACGAGTCCGTTCAATACGACTTAAAGTGGCTCCCTTACGCGATTAAAGAAGGACGGGAAGGAATGGCAGTGGTTGAAGTGGCCGGAAAAAGTTATACCCCCCAGGAAGTTTCTGCCATGATTTTGCAAAAGATTAAAAATGACGCTGAGAGCTATCTAGGCGAGAAAGTGGAGAAAGCGGTAATTACTGTGCCGGCGTACTTTGATGACGCTCAAAGGCAAGCGACTAAACAAGCTGGCGAAATTGCCGGCATGGAAGTGGTGCGAATCATCAACGAACCCACTGCGGCCGCGCTAGCTTATGGACTGGATAAAAAGCAAGCCCATACAATTGCTGTTTACGATTTAGGGGGAGGAACATTTGATATTTCTGTTCTTGAGCTTGGTGAAGGGGTGTATGAAGTTAAATCTACTAACGGTGACACCCACCTCGGGGGAGATGATTTCGATAAAGTTATTCTTAATTTCCTGGCGGAAGAATTTAAAAAAGAAAATGGAATTGATTTAACAAAAGATCCTCAAGCGCTTCAGCGTCTGCGTGATGCCGCTGAGAAAGCAAAGATAGAATTATCCACCTCAACCGAGGCGGAAGTTAATCTTCCCTTCATCAGCCAAGGCAAGGAGGGACCGCTCCACTTTGTGATGAAATTGACACGCTCCAAACTGGAAGTGCTCGTGGGCGAATTGATCACGAAAACATTGGAACCGGTTAAAAAGGCATTGACTGATGCAAAGGTTACCGCCAAGGAAATAGATGAAGTTGTATTAGTTGGAGGTATGACAAGAATGCCAAAAGTCTATGAGGCGGTTAAGAGCTTTTTTGGCAGAGAACCAAATAAGTCGGTTAATCCGGACGAGGTTGTGGCGGTGGGGGCAGCTGTTCAAGGAGCGGTTCTTACCGGTGAGATCAAAGATGTGGTTTTGTTGGATGTAACCCCGCTTACACTGGCGATTGAGACCTTGGGAAGTGTAGCTACGCCCATGATTCCAAGAAACTCAACTATTCCGACTTCTAAAACTGAAGTCTTTTCTACGGCGGCAGATAACCAAACCTCAGTTGAGGTTCATGTTCTCCAGGGCGAACGGCCAATGGCAACGGACAATAAGTCCCTCGGTCGTTTTATTCTGGATGGTATTCCTCCGGCACCACGAGGTATGCCCCAGGTTGAAGTGACTTTTGACTTGGATGTAAATGGTATCTTAAGCGTTAAGGCGAAAGACAAGGCTACGAGCAAAGAACAATCTATCCGCATCACGGGCTCAACGGGTCTGACTAAAGATGAAGTCGAAAAGATGACTAAGGAAGCTGAAGCCCATGCCGAAGAAGACCAAAAGCGGAAAACCCAAACTGAGGCTCGTAATCAAGCAGACGGTATGATTTTTACCGCCGAGAAAACCTTAAAAGATCTGGGTGACAAAGCTCCGGCAGATGCCAAAAAAGGGGTTGAGGATAAAATTGCGGAGTTAAAGAAAGATCTCGACAGTGCTACGGTGGATCAGTTAAAGACTAAAACCGAAGAGCTTTCTGCGGCGCTTCAAAAAGTTGGCGCGGCGATGTATGGACAAGGGCAACCACAAGCCGGCCCTTCTGCAGGTTCGTCCGAAAACCCCTCCACTCCTCCACCTAGCTCCGAAACAGATACGGTTGAAGAAGGTAAGGTTGTCAGCTAATTATAATGGCACAGCGCGATCTATATGAACTGCTCGGGGTGTCCCGTGGGGCTTCCGCCGACGAACTTAAAAAAGCCTACCGCAAAAAGGCTCTTGAGTGGCATCCTGACCGTAATAAGAGCACCGATGCCCCGGAACGATTCAAAGAGATAAATCAGGCTTATGAAATTCTCTCGGATGCCCAGAAAAGGGCAGCTTATGACCAATACGGACACGCAGCTTTCAGTCCCGGCGGACAGGGACCTTTTGGTCGACAAGGTGCCGGAGGCCAAGGTTATCAACAGGGTCCTTTTACTTATACCTATTACACGCCCGGATCCGGTGGTGGGCAACCATATGGCTTTGATTTTGGCTCATTTACCGACCCATTTGAGATTTTTGAGCAATTTTTTGGTAATGCGACTCCTTTCGGACGATCCACTCGCCTCCCGCACTATAGAATTACATTAGATTTCCTTGAAGCGGCAAATGGGGTGGAAAGAGAGGTCCAGATTGGCAGTAAGAAGCGACGGATTAAAATTCCGGCGGGAGTTGATAACGGTCAACAAATAAGATTTGCGGATTTTGTTTTAGACATTTCTGTCCGGCCGCATAAGACCTTCCGTCGTGACGGATCGGACATTGTCGTAACCGTCGAAGTCCCCTTTGCCCTAGCAGCCCTTGGAGGCGTGATTGAGGTACCGACACTTGAAGGCCAGATTAGTCTCAAGGTCCGCCAAGGTACCCAACCCGACACGATGATCCGCCTTAATGATCGGGGATTACCTAATGTAAATGGTGGTGGACGAGGAGATTTATATGTACAGGTAAAAATTACCGTTCCACAACGGCTAGATAACCGCCAACGACAAGCTCTAGAAGAGCTACTTAAATAGCGAGGTTTGGTTTTTCTTCGGGTTACTTGATTTTGGGCTCTAAAATGATCTATAATGCGCCTATTGTCGCTGAAGGCGACATTTTTTTTGCCCAAGACGACCTACCCGCTTCCCTCTGTCCCGAACGACCTTTGGGGATGAAAGGAAGCTATGACTAACAAGTTGCACAACTCTTTTGGTAGTTGCTTGAAAGCGCTTAGGTGTCTTACTCGCTCTGTCGGCCTGAAAATTTTGTTTTCTCGTGGTCGGCGGGCTTTCCAATCGAGAGCTAATTTTTGCTCCATTTTTAAAATAATTCGCTCTGTTGTCACACATAAGTTGTCTACTCTTTCTCACTTTGGCGAAGACGTGAGTCATGTGGCGAGTATCTTTTTCGTTGTTTTCCTTCCCAATGCTAAGCCGGAAATCGTGATTAACGAACCTAAAATTGATATTGCTACTAAAAAATCGGTTATTAAACCCCTCGAGCGATACCGCATCACTCAAGGTTTTACTTTTTTTCATCCGGCGATTGATCTGGGCATCGATCCCGGGAAACCGATACACCCAGTCATGAATGGTATTGTTACCGAATCGCAAAGGAGTTGGGTCGGTTATGGCAATACAATCGTAGTCGATCATCAAAATGGTTATTCCAGCCGTTATGCTCATCTATCAAGCCTGTTTGTTAAATTAGGCGAAAAGGTCAGTACCGACACTGTTTTGGGACTCTCAGGCAGCACCGGTCGATCTTCTGGCCCCCACCTCCATCTTGAAATTGCCGATCGGGGTATTCCGATTAACCCCCGCAGTCTCCTGGAATAATTCGGAGCAATATGGCATCAGTTAACCACCGTGATTATGGGAAGTAAGACCTCATCTTTACTTTTGGAATCGATCCTTATGAAGTTTTCTTCGCAAAATAATTAACTGCCCAACCCAATGCACCCAATATCAGGATAAGCCCCAAGATTGGGAAAATAGAATTTCTACCAAAAGATTGAAGAAGGCCAGGTTTTGAAGTGGGAGTAACCGGACTCGGACTGGCCCCTTCAGTTGATAAAACTGTAAATTCCCCCTGATTAACATAGGACTTATTTTGATCTTGGACGGTCACTAAATAGCGTCCCGGGACAACAACATGTTTCGGCCATTCACGAGGAATGTCTAACTGTACCTGCCAAGTACCATCTTGGTTTGGCAATACGGACCCCGTTAGCTGGAAACTATTTTTTTGATCACTTTGGGGAGCTAGCCAGACGGACAGTGGGGTTTGGGTAGCATTCTTCCCGCTGATAGTTATCTTGGTCCCTACTAGCCCTGAATTAGGATTTAATTCCAAGGTCATTACGCCTAAGGTTCCCGAAGCTCTGACGGGCAGCGCAGAATAAACAAAAACTAAGGTGGCAACAATCCCCAAAAACAATCTTTTTAACATCGTCGTTCCCGAGAATACCGCAAATTAAAGCGATTTGCAAGGGTTGGGGAAGCAGTGAATTTATTTTCCGAAAACGTTAATTGGTTTACCCTTTAGCCAGGCTTCAACATTGGCAATCATCATGTCGTTGCCAATCTGAGTAGTCACATCAGAAAAACCTGCAATATGCGGCGTCACAAAAACGTTTTGATGTTGACGCAATTTTTTATACAGTTGATCGTCAGAGTCTCCGGGTCTGGCATCAGCCACGTCATGGGCGACATAGGCCAAACGACCCTCGTCCAAAGCTGTAAGCATTGCCTCTATATCCTCAATATTTCTAGCAACGACCGCTGAAATAAAAATCGTCCCATTCCTCAGGGAATCGAAGAAACTTTTATCTAATAAACCCTTGGAACTAGGATTTGAACTAAGAACGTCCACAATAATATCTACGTCTTTTACCGCCTTTAATAAATCATCTCCACGTTTGAAGTGATGAACATTCATTTCTAGCGCCTCACAAACAGCACCAACTCTTTGGCCAATATTACCCGCACCAAGAATGGTAATTTTTTGTTAGTAAGCCCTGATGGGTCAACGGGAAATGGAAAAGGGAACTTCTCTGTAGTGTTTAAATAGCGGTCAAATCGTCTCATGGTGGTAAGTATCACATAGACAACCCATTCGGCAACCGCATGGCGATTACAGCCGGGGCTATTTGAAATCGTTATGTTGTTTGCCTTTAAAATGGCTGGATCAGCAAAGCTGCTCACTCCAACAAAAGGCACAGAAATAAATACATTTCTCAGTTCACTGTATTTTTCTCGTAGTCCTGCCATCCAAGAACAAATGATGTTGTAACCTTTACACCGTGCCAGCCAATCGTCTGCCGAAACCGGCATATCTTCATAAAACTTTACTCCACCCATGTCTTTTAACCGCGCCCGTTGCACATCTGATAACCCCATCGCATTCGTCACGACTATCTTTGGCACCGCTCAATTGTATCACCTTCAAGAACCACTTTTTCTATTTTCAATTCACCCTATTGGGGAAATTCCCTTTTGTTGCCTGAACGACACTTTCCACCCAACTCTCTGCTTGAAGCTTCATCGCCCTATCCGTAACCCAGGCTAATGCCGGACCGGCCCACACATTTCCCTTGTATTTATCAAAGTGATTTCCGCCATCCTCTTCAAATCCGTAACCGAATAGCTTATCCTTGGCCACTTGCCTTAACAAAAACTCATGATCCTTATTATCAATTCTGACAACATCTATTAATATCGCCTTTCTTCCCAGTCGATTAAGTTTTGTCTCTCCTGGCAACATTCTCTCGCCTGCACTTAACCGATAGGTAGGAAATACAACGTCCGAAGTCGCCAGAAGCTTATTAAGAGAGACATACCAGTATCGGTCGTTGTGTGTATGAGGCGACCAGTATTGAACCTTCATTCCCAATCCCTGACACTGTTGGGCAATCCGTTGGCCAATCTGTCCCATCCCGATAATCCCCACCGTCTTACCCATCACTTCAACTCCTTGAAATTTACCATACCGTTGTTGCCAGCCACTTTTAGCAACTAAGGGTATTCTTCGCGCAAGACAGAACATCATCATAATGGCCCATTCCGATACTGCTTCCACATAAAAATCACGCGTGTTTGTGAGTGGTATTCCCAACTCCCTTGTGAAACTTGCATCTACCCAGTCGGCAGATCTGGTCATTAAACATATCGCTTTAAGATTAGTTATTTTGGAAATTAACATATTCGGAACAGTCCAATTGCAAAATAACGGGTCAATCGCCAGCACTTTATTTCCTTTGGTAAACAATTGCTTGACCTTGTCCAGGTCTTCAGGCTTGGTTACGACATTTAAATGTCCAGAACTTTTAAGCCTTTGGCGCAACACATCGCCTACAACTTCATTAAAAGACGGACTTAAAAAAATAAGTTGTATATTGTCCATAAATCGTATCAATCGCTAATGATCCTATAATAGTGAGGCCGGAAACTCCAGAGTGTTGTCCAATATGGTGGACATACGCTATAATAAGTTTATGCAAAACCTGGATGAAGCACTCCAAACCCTAGGCCTATCTCAAAACGAAGGTAATGTGTACAAAGTACTGCTAACATCTGGGTGGATTACAGTATTAGCCCTTTCCCGAAAATGTCTGCACAAACGTTCCACCCTCTACCGGCTCCTGGAATCGCTCTGCCAAAAGGGCCTTGCTGAAACCAGGGTCGACGAAAAAACCACTTATTATGCTGTGGCCGGCTCTGATAGTTTAAAAGAAAAGGTCTCCGAGGAAATAAGGCGTGTTAACAAATTTCAAGAAGCTGCTGCTCTTGTCCAACTACAGTACAATTCTATTCTAGCAACAGAGCCGCAGCGTACTGAAGTCCGCTTCCACCGGGGCGTAAAGAGCATTCAAATGGTTGAGTGGAAAACAGCCCAAGCGGAAGATAGCGAGACATTGGTCTTTGCTACCAATCAGTGGACAAATTTTGCTGGCCGAGAGTTATCAGAGCAAATTCGTGAAGAGAGGCTTAATAGGAACGCCACAATAAAAGAACTAGCCAACGAAAAAAATTATGGGAAGATACCCAAAAATGGCAAGGTCGGCTGGACGACTAATAAAGATTATCTTTTAAAGATCTATCGCCACCGCCTAATTCCTTCGTCAGTTCTTCCCATAACCAACGAAACCCTCATTCAAGCAAACTCTGTTTATTTTTATGGACTAGAGAACAATGAAATTGTTGTCCTTGAGTTCATAAGTACCAGCTACGCCAACTTAGTAAAAGGACTATTTAATATGGCCTGGAAAGATGCCAAGGCCCTAGACGACTTTGGGAGTTAAACCTTAAAAACCCTCTTTATGTTCTCGGCAATTTTAAGCAGCTTATTTCTATTTTCAACTAATTCAGCCACATTCTTGTTATATCAGCCCTCGTCGTTTAAGTATCTCTTGGCCGATTTTAAGATCAATTACCGGGCTACCCGAGACTGTACACGTTGCTGTTGATCTACCATCTGCCAATAAACCAATCGGGGCACTTCTTACATGCATTAGCGGCCTACCCGCAGCCGGAGAAAAGGTTGTTTTAAAAAACTGATTCACATCTCTCCCGCCATAGGCATCAAAAAAGTGCCAATCCTTAAAATCAAAACCCATTCGCACCCCGCCTGATCTAGCTAAATCAAAAAATAGGCGTAACTGCTCCGGCCGAACCTCAAGAGGATGAAACCCGTGAGCTAAGTCACAAACCACTGTCACATCTAACACATCTTCATCACTTTCCGCCGCTACAATTCGCTCCTGAATTTTAACCGGTAAATCTCCTAATTCCACCCTCAGCCTCTCTTGTAAAGTTGCATATCCGTTTGTCCCTCTTGCTTTTACTTTTATCTGATCAGGCAAATGGTCCAGTGCGGCAATGGCATAGAAAAGATTCTTAGCAGTCCCCCCTACTCCCAGTACCCCTAATGTGTATGACATATCACTTCCCAAAAGGCGCTCCATAATCACCGCCACACTCGCTACCGTCCGATAGGCAATCGGGTAATCGATAACCGCAAGCGTCCCCCTTTGATCATCCAAAATCTGCAAAGCACTATAAAACACCGTCTGGCCCATCGTTCTTTTACTTGCACTGTCCCCATAACATCTCACCGCCGTTAAATGTTGACCGCTTTCCCTACCGATCATCATCCGATATCGAGTTTTCCAAATGTTCCGTCCCACAAAATCCAGTTTCCATCTATCCTCAACCATCCCTTCCGCCGGCCCGAACAATGCTTCTCTGGCGAACTCGTTTATTTGCCTAAAAGTTACCTCTGATCGTGGATAAGTAGCCAATACTTCTCGCGCTGAGACCCGAGGGACTTCCCTGTCTGCCACGCACATAACCCTTCCATCCTTATCTCTAAAGAAATAAGCTACCTCATGTCCGTCTACGCCGGTCACCGTCACTGTGTCTATGCCTTCCGAGAGGTAATGGCCTTCAAACGCCACTCCTGGAAATTCTTCACTCAACCGATTAAAAGTCTCCCCATTCGATAGATAAGGCGATGAAACTTGAAGTTTTGCTAGAAAATTGCTGGCTCCATCCGGGCTTAAAATTGCCATCGATGACAGAGGCGGTCGGTCTATTCCAGCACTTAGCTGCTCAAATTCCATCGCCACCCCACTAAGTTGTTCTCCTTTGTCCTCAGCCATCTTTGCTTCTCATATTTTAATCATGTATTCTAAGATTTCCATTACTTCAAATCGCTAAATCGCCACCCTTTTGGCTCCGATCGTTCCAAACTGAAGTACCATCGACCTAGGAATCCGCCGGAGACAAACAGCAGCCTATCTGTTTCCAGTCTAAAACCGCAAACCCAAAACCTACAATCTCTCTATTTTTGTTCACTCCTCCATTTTAGCGCATCAGCCGTCATTCTCCAGGCCACAATCTCCAGGATTCCCAGATCTTCTAATATCTTCTAATTTCTTCCAGTATCTTCTAAGATATTCTCATGATTCTCTGTCGCTGGAAAAGTACAAAAAGGATTGAAAAACTCCTCAGTGAGCTAGAAACTCTAAAGGCCGTCTTTGATCACTTACCTAAACTCCCCCATATTGAAGAAAACCTAAGAAGAGAATCGCTACTTAAGAGTTCCGTCTATTCCGCCCGAATTGAAGGAAACCCTACATCAGAAAGCCAAATGAAATTGGAAGGGACCTTTGGGTTTAAAAAAGACATCCACCGACTGGAAATCTCTAACTTGCTGGCTGTCTATCGAAAAATCGAAGCCGGTCGGCTACCAAAAAAACCCACCGTCGAAGTTATCAAATCCTTGCACCGTCTGACCATGAAAGATCTTTCCCCAATGGCCGGTCAGTTTCGGCAAGAACCCTGGGCAATTTTTAATCAGGCAGGAGTCGCTCTCTACCTTGCTCCACCACACCTAAAAGTGCCCGCACTTGTAGAAAATCTTGCTCAAATCGCCAGCCAAGGAAAAGAAGCTGCTCCCATAAAGGCTGCCTTGGTCCAATTTCTCTTTGAAAAAATCCACCCCTTTGCCGACGGCAACGGCCGCGTCGGCAGGTTAATTTCCTCCATTATCTTAAAAAACAACGGCTATGGCATGCGCGGCCTGGTTTCTTTTGAAGAATATACCGACAATCACCGCAGTCTCTACTATGAAGCCCTCGAGCCCAACAATAACGCTACTCTCTTTATCGAGTTCTTTTTAGAATCACTGGTTGTCCAAGCTAACGAAGTCCTTATTAAAATTGGAAATAAAACTGAAGAATCTTCCGAAGATTCACTTCTACCTCGCAGGCAAGAAATCCTCGCTATTATACGAGACCACCCCCATTGCTCTTTCGACTTTATTTCCAGGAGATTTCCGACGATCAACCCAAAGACTCTCCATTACGATTTGGCACAACTAATCAAAAGTGGTTTCGTTCGAAAATTGGGAGTTTCTCGAGGAACGGTCTACCAAGCTTAGTACTCATCCCCCATATCACCCATACCGCCCATTCCCCCCATACCTCCTGCTCCCGCACCCGCTGACGGGGTCTCCTTCTTTTCCGGCAGTTCTGTAATCAAAGCTTCTGTTGTTAACATCATCGTCGCCACTGAAGCCGCATTCTGGAGTGCTGTCCTTGTTACTTTCGCCGGATCCAGTATTCCGGCTTTTAGCATCGATCCGAATTCTCCAGTCATGGCATTGAAGCCAAAGTCATCATCCTTGCTTTCTCTTATTTTGTTTAAACTATAACCATCGTCTCCGCCGGAGTTCCTAACCAGCCAAGAGAATGGTTGCTCCAGGGCATACTTTAATATATCAATCCCAATCTTTTCATCTTCATAGTCAGTTTTGACATTGACAAGCGCCCGAGTGGCCCGAATTAAAGCAATTTCTCCTCCGGGAACAATACCTTCTTCCCAAGCCGCCTTGGTTGCCCCAACCGCGTCTTTAACCCTCTCTTTCTTTTCGTTAAGCTCCACCTCAGAAGCAGCGCCAACGTTAATTTGCGCCACCCCGCCAGAAAGCTTGGCTAATCTTTCCTCAAGTTTTTCTCTATCAAAGTCCGACGTCGTCTTTGAGATCGCCATCTTAATTTGCGCAATTCTTGCTTTAATCTTTGCCGCTTCGCCCTTGCCACCAATTATTCGACAATTGTCTTTATCCGCCCAAATTTTGTCGGCCTGACCCAAATCTGTCATCTCCACCGATTCAAAAGTTCTTCCTGTATCTTCCGAAATAACGGTACCCCCGGTTAAAACCGCGATGTCTTCGAGCATCTCCTTACGCCGATCACCAAACCCAGGCGCCTTAACGGCCAAGACATTAAACGAACCTCGCAACTTGTTCACTACCAAAGTCGCGAGAGCTTCACCCTCTACTTCATCCGCAATTATGACCAAGGATTTACTGACCTTAACAAACTTCTCCAAAAAGGGGAGCATGTCCTGCACTGAAGACACTTTCTTATCGGTAATAAGAATATAAGGATGGTCGATTTCCGCCTCCATTTTATCCGGGATGGTTACAAAGTAAGCAGAGACGTAACCGTGATCGAACTCCATACCCTCTTTATATTCGATATCAATGGTCAGTCCCTTCCCCTCCTCAACCGTAACTACGCCGTCTTTGCCTACCTTTTCCAGTGCCTCAGCTATCTTTGCGCCAATTTCAGGATCGCCAGCGGAGATGGTGGCCACTTGGGCGATCTCTTCCTTGTTCTTCACCGGCTTGGCCATCTTTTTAATCTCTGCGACTACCGCCTCAACTCCCTTATCAATGCCGTGCTTCAAAATCATCGGGTTGCTCCCGGCTGTAATACTCTTCATTCCCCGTGAGACAATCGCGTGAGCCAAAACGGTAGAAGTTGTTGTTCCGTCCCCGGTGGCATCATTTGTCTTATCGGCCGCTTGCTTGATCAGCGCGGCTCCCATATTTTCAAATGGATCATCCAATTCTACCTCTTTGGCGACCGTCACCCCGTCATGGACGACATTCGGCGCACCCCATTTTTTATCTAAAGCGACATTTCTCCCTTTAGGACCAAGCGTGGTAACGACAGCTTTTGCCAACACCGTCGCGCCCTTTAAAAGTGATTTTCTTGCTTCATCTGAGAACTTTAGTTGTTTTGCCATATTTTAGTTAGACTTTTTCTTTGGAAAAGAAATTTAAGATATTACTGCCAAGACATCATCAAACTTGAGAAATTGATATTCTTTGTCTTGAACCTTTACTTCGTTCCCCCCCCACTTTTTATATATTACCATGGCTCCCTTAGCGGCGGGTGCTGTTCTTTTTCCTCCGGCATCGGTGAGTTCGTCTGGTCCAACTGCTAATACTTTTCCTTCTTGGGGTTTTTCGTCATGAGACTCCGGGAGATATATTCCTGCGGCGGTTTTTTTCTGTGCTTCGACGGGCTCAACTAATAAATAACCCGCGGCGGGTTTAATTTTGGAAATATCAAGGATTGTCGAATTTGCCATAACTAAAGGTTAAACTGTTTATCAGTCTATACGACCGAGTGCTATTTTAGAAAAGTTTCTGTTTCTTTGTCAAGGGGTTTGTTAGATCGTACACCATAATTTGCAATATTGCTATCTTCTGTATAAGTCAAGGACATTTGCGACATTCCTCCTTTCGCAACAAAGTATCCCAGCGGGCTTTGCAACTCCAGGGAGTGGTGTCTCCGTTTAGTGTT
>LCJH01000029.1 GCA_000999595.1 Microgenomates group bacterium GW2011_GWA2_44_7 | reverse complement strand
TCAACAAATGCCTCCGTATCCGCCGGCCCATTTTGAGCTTCTACACAACCCACGCAGTCCGAAGGCATTGGAGCAGGAACAAACTTCATCGCTTCTTTATTTTTTTGATTGTCAGCTCCCGACAGCAACATCTGCTGCAAATACGCTGAAGCCGAAGCCAGCCGCATTACCTGAGGCACGGCTAAGGGCAATTTTACCGTCTGACTGGAATTACACACCTGAAACTCTATCTCCCCCTTGCCTTCTTCATTTGCAAATAGCGGTACCCGCGACCAAAACGCCTGCTCAATAAAATTCGGTATGTACATCGGCTTTTTATCACATGGCCCGGCTACGGCTTTTCCGTCCGTGTCTTTGCACTGGCTTACCATCTTTTTTGCATAGACATCCCCCACCGGAATAAAACCTAGGGAAATGTTTATAAAAGGAATCGTGATATTTGGCCATCCTTTGTATTGGTAAATATCGCAAGCAGAAAGTACCGCCATATTCCCGGAAAATTTATTGTCCACCACCGATTTGCAGATATCCTTCCACGTATTAGGATCAATACCCAGGGGTGTAAAAGACAAACATTTCCCCAAAAGGAAATCCCCGGGTAGTTGTGAACCCATCAAAGGAGCGCTCACTTTAAAATCGGCGTAGCGGGAATTTAACCTCCCGCGTCCCGGTTTATCTATCAGCCTCCCTTGAGAATTATCCTCACTAACTTGGCATAAATATCCCAAGAATTCATGTTTTAAACGGTCCTGTTCCAGCTGTGGTGCCAGTCGAGCAATCGGCCCCGTATACTCCCAAGCCGCCGATATTCCTCGTTTTAGGCCCATGACGTTAAAAGGAAGCCCCATCACTTTATCCTGAATCGTATTAATCTCCGTGGAACTCAGGTGTTCCGTATCCAATATTCCGGATAGATACTGTCCTGTGTCATAAGCGCCCGGAACCTTAATCGATTTCGGTTGAATTTGCAAAGAACCACTGTTGCCGCCGCTGACACAAAAGTCCGCCGGAAATTGAATTGGCGTACTTACCTCCCTAGCGCATGTGTTTCCAACCACCGGCAAACCATTTAACAAATCCCTATTCGCCACAGGTGGAGCACTGGGAATGGTTATCTTTACCGAAGATCCGCTACAGTCCGTGCTCAAACTCGAACCGCTTCCATCCTGGCAGCTCAGTCCCCCGCCAATCGTACATCCCTGATCTACTTTAATCGCCTGAGGCTTCCAGCAGTTTTGAGTATCGGCAACTACATAATCCCCGGAAACAAGAGCGGGAACCAAAACCGACACACCGCTCACGGAAACATCCAGATGACACCCATCACTATCTTGAATATACCCATTAGTTACCGGACAAGATGACTCCTGATAAATAAACTGTAGAGTATTCGAACTAAGACACGCCGCTGGCAAGTTGAGACACTGGTTTAGATTTAACTGGCTTGTCTGAGAATTAACTGGTTGGGAATAACTCGTCGGTCGTTCCTGGGGAAACGGATAATTACCACGGCCCAGAGGCAGTACGGCTGGGTTGATTGGAGGCTGATCCTCCCCGGGACAACTGGAAACGGCGGGGTCAGAAATAGGGACAACGGTCGGAGTGGGGTTGGCACCGTAAGCTCGCACCGTCGAAATAAGCAAAAGAAGACAAATAACGACTCCCTCCAAAAACTTTTTCATCCCCTTCAATTTACCTTAGCCGTCCCCCGATGGCAAACCACTATGGCTTTGTCTTTCTGGAAAAGATATTTGCTTTCACCGGCATCGGTGCTTGAACTTTAACCGCCTCCTTAACCACCGGCTTGCGATTTAGTAGCTCAAGAGGATTATTCTTTGCATGGGCCTTTTGTAAGAATGGATTAGGCTTGGTCATATGTCCTTATTATACAGCCTTAATTCTCTCCGCTCTTATCAACGTGATATAAGAACCATATTCCTGTTTTGTTCCACTTTAAAACACCCTGCTGTCTTTCCATAGTAACTCTCTTCCCCGCAATCTTGCTCCAGGAGTACCGATTTGCTCAACCATCCGGAAAATTTCTACGGGATCAATGAATGGGTGCGCAAGGTCATAACCCAACCGTTTACAACTTAACACCACGCAGCGAGAAACCAGTTCATGGTCAAATCCATAATCATGACCGGTCTTTTCTTTTAACCTTGTTGAGGCATCACAGTTTATACAACCGCGAACTTTAACAAAGTATGGAATCTCAGCACTCATTATGAAGCTGCCGGTATTATACCTTTAGTATATAAAAATGCTAGACGGCTTTAGCCGTGTATTTTTTATACATTCTAGTCTGATTTTCGTTTAATAAGCCCTTACTGTGTAACTGATTTATGGTTTCCTTGTCAAACTCTGTAAAGCCCGCTTTTTTGTGGGCAATTAGCGAATCGGTGTTCTTTAAGTCGATGGTGGCATAGAGGCAGGCTAGCTTATATCTCTTGGCTAAGAGATCTTCGGCCGCTTTGGTTAAGCCTCTACCTCTATATACTTGTGCAATGGCTACTTGGACAAAGCCAATACTTTCGCCTTGCGTGTTTACCCCGGGAATGTATCCAACCACACCAGCACTCTCTCCGTCAACAAGAAACGTGTGATACACTCCCCCATCCTGAATCCTCACCCCTTCGTGTCCGGCAATTGTGAGAAAAAATTCCTGGTCAAACTCGCTCAGAGTAACTTCCATTGCTGCTAGTCTTACCCAACGCTGGCGCCATCGGGAACTTCTTTTTCCGGAACGGACAGAACGGGAATAATATCGTTGGCATAACCAATATCGAAAACCACGCCTTCTGATAATTCCCCCATTATTGTTTTTGGTTCAAGATTGACAACAAATAAAGCTTGCTTGCCTTCGATCTCTTTAGGATTCTCCCGCTCTTTTTTCATCCCGACGAGGATTATCCGTTTAAAGTCGCCGAAGTTTACAGTTAGCCGAACTAGCTTGTCAGATTTCTCGATATCTTCAACTTTCTCGATTCTGCCCACCCTAACGTCGATTTTGTCTAAATCTGTAAAAGCAATCGTGGGTTTGATAGACAAAGTTTTAAAACTCATAGCAAGAATAGTTACAGACCCTAGCGAAAGTTAGAGTCTCCTGGTTTTGATTTTAGCATTATTAGTGTTTCTCACTGGTGCTTGTCAGGTGGAACCCAATGAATTCCCTTATTGGACTCCAATTTTTCGATTGATGCCCCATTTCGGCGGGAAGAAATAATTAATTTTGTCATCGGTAGGTTTATACATCGTTTTAATTTTTGAGCGGTTGCTTTTAAGCTCGGGAAACTTAACTCGACAGTATTTATCGACCTCACAAAACAGCCCCTGGCAATCAATGGCGTGAAGTGGCCTACCCCAAAGATTACGAAACGATAAGCCCAGTTGGGTAAAATACTTATCCTGATCTTCGACCATGTGTTGGATTATTTGTTCGCGGCTTTGGTTACCGATATCAAGGAAGCACTTATTAATACCCCTTATGGCACCCGGACCGGGCACCGTAAAGTCATTCTCATCAAAGTTAAACACCTCTGAATAATTAAAGTCGACCGCAATCTGATAGGCCATAAAATCACCGATCAGCGGCAGCTTTCTCAAACTTTCAAACAATAACTTTAGCGACTTTGAATTTATTAATTCTTGGTAAATCTTCCCTTTAATAAAGACCCTTTCTATAAGTGCCAAATGATTATCGTGTTTCTTGTCATAGCCAAAGGTCTTGTTAGCACAAAGGATAAAAGCATTGCCATATATCGGTCGGGACTGTTTTTCCCTGTCTAAAACAGCGGCGTACTTCTGTCGATCAAAATTTACTAGAGAAACCTCTCCAAATGCCCCTTCAAGTAGTTTCCATGTCTCGATCTTGTTAAATAGTCGAAAGAGAAAAATTCTAAACAACACGTCAGGCTCCGAGGTCGTCTTCTGGGTGTATATTACCCTCCGAATCAAAAACTGCGAAACCCGATCACTTGCTCGATAAACATTACAAAACTTATACGTCCGCAATATCGGGTCATCAGTATACGGTGGCTGTTCTCCGGCGGCTTTTTTAAAAAAGATGTTTTGTCTTTCAAAAGCAAATTTCCAATAAGCATCAAAAACGTTTTGTCTCACTTTCATCTTTATAAGTCCTACACTGAATTAACTATTAGCTTCGAATTTTAATCCTGCTCTATAGCTTCGATTATAAATAAATGTTCCTGGAAATAGGGATAAAAATGGTTTGACAATATTTTACCCTCCATGCTAGAGTTCCACCCGCCCATGTTTGCCCACATTGCGCGAAAGTTCGCGCTCTCAGGTCTTGTTCTAATAATTTTCCTCCGAATCTCGTTGGGGATCAGCCTATCGGCTGTCGCCCAACCCACCGTCTTCGCCACTGCTACCCAAAACAATTCTTACACCATCGCTGTTACCTTTTCCGAATCAATTCCCCCGGGAAATATCATCGACATAGAACTTTATAACGATAAAAATGTGAAGGTCTGGCAATACTTTACAACCGGCGGAGGCAATTTCGCCTCTTCACAAACTGCTAACTTAAGCCCTGGGAGTTACACCATTGACGTGGGCTTGTTCACCCCCAACTGGGCCAGTAATTACGCTTGGTATGACAATCTTTATATGATCAAAGTTGCACCTTCTGCACCGACAATAAAAGTAGTCCCTGCTACTTTATCTGCCTACACCATCTCTGTTAATTTCCCCCACTCCATCCCCTCAGGAGATATCGTCGACCTTGAGCTACACGACGCCTCTGGGCAAAAAGTCTGGCAATGGTTTACCGCCAACGGCGGATCAAGTTTTTCCACCACCACTTCTCCACTTGTGCCGGGAAGCTACACGGCAAACGTCGGCCTCTTTACTCCCAACTGGGCCAACAATTACGCTTGGTACACCAATCTCTATTCGCTAACTGTGGGGTCACCTATTTCCACTCCCACCCCAACCTCGCCCACTACGCCCACCCCCACCACTGTTCCCCAAAACTCTGACGTGCTATCTGTTGCAAATTCTTCCTACATCAATTGGAAATCAAAATACGTCCGATCGGTCGACACGCAATCAGCACGCGTCATCAGACCAGAAAACAATAACGACACCGTTAGCGAGGGTATCGCTTATGGAATGTTACTAAGTTACTTTGCCGATGATCGAACTACCTTTACCGGTCTTTGGAAATACGCCCAAAAATATCTCAACGCCAACGGGCTAATGGACTGGCAAATTTCATCCGACGGGAAAGTGATAGGAACAGGAGCAGCAACCGATGCGGACGAAGATATGGCCTATGCGCTTATACGGGCAGAAAATAAATGGCCGGGATCCGGCTTTAGCCAAGGTGCCCAAAAACTTCTAACCGCCATCTTAAACACCGAAATAAGCAGTTCTAATCTGGTAAAACCCGGGGATAGCTGGACCGATGGTCGTATCATGAACCCTTCATATCTTGCCCCGGCCTTCTACCGAGAATTTGCCAGATTCACCGGTAACTCACGCTGGAATGATATCGCCAATGATAATCTTGCTTGGCTTCGAAAGGTCGCCGATCAAAACACCGGGCTGATTCCCGATTGGCTCAACAACGATTTTAGCCTTCCCTCCATCCCTTGGGATCAATACCCCAACGCTTTCTACTACGACGCCGCCAGAACCCCAATCAGACTACTTATGGACTACAAATGGAACCAAAACTCCCTCGCCCAAGAAATCTTGCTCAAAGAAAATCGTTTCGTTTCAACAATTGGCGTAAGCAAGCTCGTCAGTGGCTATACATTAACCAACACACCATTAACCTCTTATCTAGATGCCGTCTTTCTCAGCGCCTACACCGCCATGGGTCAAGTCAACCCCTCATCGCCCTTCGCCTCCGAATCTCTAAAAGCCCTGATAGGTAACACCCCGACAGACTATTTTGGTGCTAGCCTAAGAACGCTTACCCTCTACCTAATAGGTGGATCCAGGTAACCCTCCCCTTCTGCTATCTCCCGTACGATAACCACCAATTGTCCACTTCGACAAAACAGTGCGCTTTTGTATGTTAATATTAGCCTAAGTTTCCTATGCTGAATGAAAACTTCGCTATCTTAGGCGGCTTAATCACTCTTCTTGGCGGATCAAAATACATTATCGAGACGGTCAAAGGCCGCATCCAACCAAACCGTGTAAGCTGGTTTTTCTGGGCGGTGGCTCCCCTTATCGCTTTTGCCGCGCAAGTCAGCCAAGGTGTCGGACTCCAAGCGATTCTGACCTTTTCTGTAGGTTTTATACCAGCCATGGTCTTTATCGCCTCATTTATCAATAAAAAAGCCTATTGGAAGTTGGAAACTTTTGATCTAATCTGTGGATCGCTGTCTTTAATCGGCATTATTCTCTGGTACACCACCAAAATCGGTAATGTTGCCATCCTTTTTAGCATCTTCGCCGACTTCACCGCATCTTTACCCACCGCACTCAAGGCATACAAAGAACCCGAGAGCGAGAGTTATTCGGTATTTTTTGCCAATACAATAAGCGCCATTATCACCATGCTTACCATCAGAAACTGGAACTTCGAGACGGCTGCTTTCCCTATTTATATCCTCCTTATGATGGGACTGATTTTTATCCTGATTAAATATAAGTTAGGAAAGGTCTGGAAAATTCGTTAATTCAGGCAAGAAACCGTTTCATCTCCCTCTCGAAAACCCTCGAAAACTCCTCTTCATATTCACTCAGGTGGACCAATTTTAACGGCTCCGAGAATTGACTCGCCAACCGTTCTTTATTGATTTTTATTCCGTCAGTCACCCAAGGAATTTTCTCAACATACCGCTTGGCAGGAATAATATAGGCAAGATATTTATAACCCGCCTGGGAAACAGCACTCATACACATGGTGCATGGCTCGACTACGCTGACCATCGTTAATCCGGGAGTGTAATTGGAATGCCTTAAGTGGCCGACCATCTCAACCAGCATCCGTTCCGAATGGGCACTAGCGTTGCAGTCCGATACAACCAAACTTTCAGCCGAAGCCAAGATTTTGCCGTTCTGTAAAACCAAGCCCGCATTAGCCAGATTCCCCTTCCGGGCTGATACCACCGCCAGATCACAAAGTATCTTTCGTTGGCTTGAAGATAGTTTTATCTGTTCCATCTGCCGGATTCTACCGGCTCCACCATATTTTTCTCAAGTGAATAAGTCTTCACTTAGCCCTTATCTACCAAGGAGTATGGTAGATTTTGGAGATAATTGTGACTCCTGAGTGAGGCCGACTCTTGGCGAAAAAACCTACCACGTCTTTTGTGTTGTCATACCCCGGTTTAACTGCCAGAAAGTCCTCCGGAGAAAGCCAAAAAAGTTTACCCTCATAGCTCTTCTCTTTTAAAACCCCTTTCGGCTCGTGACAGTAATAAGTCAGCATAAACGCATGCCGGATAACCTCTTCTTCTTTATTTTTAAATAATACTTCAATAATCAGGTCAAGGCTCAAGTCGCCCGTAAGCCCCAATGATTGAAGGCTTCTTTGAGCCGATTGGTAAACAAATTCATCTTTTTCTGTATAGAAATATGGAAGACCGGTGTAATCGATAAACGGCTGTTTATCTCTTTTAACCACCAACACTTTGTTCTCTTTCAAGACATACAACATGATTCCGGAGTTAAGCGGAAGATTCCCCCAACTGGGAATGTCCGTAAAATACGCAATCAATGCCTTCGCTTTGTCCGTTAGAAAATAGCTTTGTCTTTCGGCATCGTGTCTTATCAGATCCAGTTCTTTTAGTTTGTTCAAATGATAGGTAAAGCGCCTCGGATCCATCGTTTTGGGCTTTAGGTCATTGAAGTGTGGCTCAGACAGCAGAGACATCTGTTTGATTATTTGCCACTGGACAGGGTGAAGTTTGGGAAAGGTTTCATCTGCGATTGCGAATTGGTTATTTTCCATTGGGCTCTTACGGAATTCTATCCTAATCTTGTTCAGATTTGCAGCTCGTAGAGCGAACAGTCAGAGCGGAGTTCCTCAACCTTAAAACAGAAGGTTCCCTCCTGAACAAAGTCGTAGGGTTAGAGTGGAAGAAAGTATCAAATTTCTATCCAACGAAAGTTAAGGCTATGCCCATTTTATCTGCCCGACCAGTTCGTCCGATTCGATGGATATATGCATCTTGAGATTCAGGCAAATCGTAGTTTATGACATGACTAACGTTAGGAATATCCAATCCCCGCGAAGCAACATCAGTTGCCAAAAGAATTTTAATCTCGTTCTTTTTAAACTTCTCAAGCGTTCTTAATCTTTGGTTTTGTTTCTTATCGCCATGAATAGCCTCAGCTTTAAAACCACGCCTGGCAAGTTCATCCGAAAGTTTTTGGACCCCCCACTTCGTCCGGCCAAATATAAGCACTTTTTCGCACTCTTCTTGAAGCAAAAGGTCATGAAGTTGATCAATCTTCCTATTTTTATCATCAACCTTAACAATGGCTTGTTGGACATTTTCAGCCGTTTCGCGGGTTTTTACAGAAACGGTTATCGCATTCTGCACGAATCCCTGAAGAATTTCCCTTACACGACCATTAATCGTTGCCGAAAAGAAAAGGGACTGCCGATTAGGAGACAGAAGCGACACAAGATATTTGACATCAGCGATAAACCCGATATCGACCATATGATCAGCTTCATCTAAAACCACTGTATGAAAGTTGGCCAACTGCAAACTTCTTTCGCGAACCAGATCCTTGATTCTCCCTGGAGTTCCTATAACAAAGTTGTGTGGCCGACGAAGTCCGTTTCTCTGGGGTGAAATATTGACTCCCCCGATACATAGTACGGAGTAAATACCAAGCGTTTGGCTAAAATCATAAAACTCATCCTGGGTTTGAGATGCAAGCTCTCGGGTAGGAGATAAGATAAGGACCTTTTCTTGCCTGTCTTTTTGAACTTTATTAATAAGAGGTATGAGAAAGGCGGCTGTCTTTCCGGTGCCGGTATGGGCAATCCCAATCAGGTCTCGACCCGCGAGAATATGCGGGATTGCTTGGTCTTGAATGGGGGTTGGGGTTGTATAACCTTTTTGCAAGATACTCCGTTGTAGCTCGTCTGAAATTTGAAAGTCAGTAAATTGATGAAGCGCTAAAGTCGGTTCCTCGCGTTGAGTTTCTTTATTATTTTGTATTAACAGGAAAGGGTTAAATGACTTGACAACTCTTTTGCCACCACCAAAACCTCGGCCTCCGAAACGGGAAGCTTGATGACCGGCCGGGCGATGGTAATAAAAAGTCCCCTGCATATTGCAATCGGTGTACGGATTGAAGAAAGGTAACTGCCTAAGTAAGAGGCGCAGTTCATGAATAGAAGAAAAGATACAAACCTAAAAAATAGTGTGAATGCTGTTTATTATCTTTAGCTGATCTAACCAAACAACGTTCTTAGATAAAGCAGATATCTTGCTTCAATCTCAAAGTCCTCCGGGACTTTATCACGCCAGGGGTTCAAAGTCAACCAAACTTACTTCATTGACAAAGCTTTCTGCAGCGCTTCGCGAGCGTTTCTCCCTCCAAACCAACCGTTTAAATAGACCAAAGTTTTTTTGTTCTTATTCCATTGACGAAGATAATACTTATCAATCCGTCCACCTTTCTTCGAAAAAAGGACCAGCAGTTCCGTCAGTGGTGTATTTATATTCACAGTTCATTGTACCACGTCGGGCACCGGTTCTGACCTTCTATGTTTCAAGGCAAGGGAGAACCAGGGATGGCCCTCAAAACAGAGCTTATCTCAGCCTTAAAATAAGTGTATTTTGGAGACTCTCTTGTTTTGGTTGCTCAATGGACCACGTCGAGCAACTAACACAGATTTAGAAGAGGCTCTTCCCAGCCAAAGCACGTCTCTCTGTCCCTCAAAGCCTTAAACTCCTTTTTACATTCTGGATCTTTTTGAGCAAATTCGACAAGTAAACTTACCACTTCTTCGATAAACCCTCCGACTGTACCGTCAGAATCATCAACCCCGCCTGTTTGTAGTTTTTTATCCAGTCGTAAGAGTAAATTAATCAGCAACTTTGCCGTTTGTCGATTCGCCGGTAATTTGGAGACTATCGCGGCTAGGCGGTTACAACCCTCGGTTAAACTGTCTTGGTAGGTAAACCAAATTTTTGAAGGGCCGGTGTAACTTTTGATATATCGCATGGAATCAGAAATTACTGCTTTAACCCAAGATAACTGTTTGGGGGTAGTTTCTCCGGCTTGACCATTAAACTTAACCTCATTGTGTTGAGTTTTTTCCTCTTCGGTCATAGGCTTACCCCTTTTCAGCCCGTAAATTGCTACGGCGATCATGTGTTTACATAGGGTATCGTTTTGTCCGAGGTAACAATTACAGTTGCCTTCTGTGAACTTCCTGGGGGAAACAATTACTTTATAAAGCTCCGTCCCTTTAACTTCAGCGATGTAGGTAAACTCTGTATCCTGAAAACTTACCACCTTCCCGCTTTCGTAAATGTTCACGGCTTTCTCCCAAGTACCGCTATCTATACTGAACTTAATTTTTTCCAAGTCATATTGAGGGGTCATTGCGTAGAGAGCATGTTGTTCATTCGCATATAAAGCTAACGATCACGCTCAATATAAATTCTTCTTCGTTATCACCGAGACGTTAGCTTCGGGAAAATGAATCTGGTAACCAAAACTTCCATAGTAGTTAGCTTTAACTATTTCCGACATGACAAAGTTTTCCCATAGCGCTCCACCATCCGGTCGCATCTCCAAAGGCTGAAAGTTATCTATTAGGGCATTTCTTAGGCCCACGTCATAAAAGTAGATTTTGGGCATCTTCCCGATTTCCCCTCTTGCTCTTAGGGAAAACGGCGATATCGTAAAGATGATAAAGCTTTGCTCAAAAAGTGATATGTAGCGCCGTACTGTCTTTACTTCTATATTTAGCTTAGTGGCCAGTTCAGAATAATTGACCAGAGAACCGATCTGAAATGCTAACAATCTCAAAAGGTTTCGCGCCGCCTGTCTGTTTTCTATAAGAGATAAATCTAAAAGGTCCTTAAATACAGCACTGTCGACCAGATTTTTCAGGTAAACATCGTCATTAGGTTGTGAAACTAAAAACGGATATAGCCCGTAAATTAGCAGACTGCCCAAAACCGCTTGTAGGTCAAACGTGTATGCCTTTTCGGTCGGCAAAGTCGAAATGTGCTCTAATTGGTCTAAGACTGGGAAAGCCAGGTCATTTTTTATGCCTTTTTGATTTAGATACTCTGACAGAGTCAGAGGATACAGATAATATTCTACTTTCCTGCCCGCCAGACTTTCTGAAGTTTTGTTTTTAATCCGAAAAGATGACGAACCGGTAACTATTAACCTAACCTCTGGAATGTGATCGAAAAAGATTTTTGCCGCTCTCCCCGGATCGGTTATTCGGTGTATTTCATCAACGACCACAACTTTTTCTTGTAATCGCAGTAGTTGCCGGTAAACAGCTGGATCATATTTTTCCAGGGCCTGGGCGACTGGTTCGCTATCAACCGAAAGATACAAAGCATCAGGAGATATCTTTTTTAAAATGGTGGTCTTGCCAACTTGCCGGGCACCAAGTAAGACTAACGCCTCTTTTCTTTTCTCGAGATGGTCAACTAAGGCCTCATCTAAATGTCTTACATACATCATGAGATGTATTTTAGATATAACTAAACGAGTAGTCAATATCCAGAGAGTAATAACTACTTGAGCTAATCAGATCGCGTCCTGAGGGGCGGCAGGACTACTCCCCAACCTTGTTCTTCTTACCGGCGGCTTTAGTTAGCCACATCACGAATTATAGGCGAGGATATCCTGTATCACCCCGGCCCGATTAAGAGCGGCTGAAAACCTAACTCCTCCTCATTTATGGTCAAATATGAGTCGTCATATTTGACCATTAAGTGTTGCTGCGGGACTAGGATTCGGACCTAGATAGGAGGATCCAAAGTCCTCCGTCCTACCATTAGACGATCCCGCAATATATCTCTTATTATCCCTTCGAGATTCCTCTAAATCAAACCCTTCCGCAGCATATGGAATCCCCTATACGAAGAAGTACTAAAGAACCGCACTTGATTATAAATACTCTTTTCCTTACTCGTGCGACTGAAGTATTGAGTCTCCCTCAATACGAAGGAGTACTCAAAAACCGCAGTAGATTACAAAGAAGTACCTCCTTATTCGTGCGACCGAGGAGTCGGTCTCCCCGACGACGAGGAAGTACTCAAAAATCCTCAGATTTTTGAGTGGAGACGCCCGGAGTTGAACCGGGATCCAAAAAACAAAATTAAAAACCTCTACAAGCTTAGTCAGTCTATTGTTCTCGTCAAGAAAGATAACCGGCCGACAGGTCCTTTCAAAACAAGGTTCATCAGCTTAAGTCTTTCAAGAGAACCAACCTTGAAAAACCGCATCTCGGCTGAATAACGCTCCTAAACTCTCACCGAGAGAAAAATTTAGAAACGGCTCATCACTTACGGTTTAAGCGTAAGCATAAGCGCGCGCAACATTTGGGTTGTCGCTTATCTTTTAATCCTTATCACGAGTTAGGATCAAACTCGGCTTGCATTTTTTAATGTTCGTTCTCTGTCGACACCCATCGTCCCCTATACTAATCTTACTCTGATTTGCAGCTCGTAGAGCGAGAAATCAGATTAGATTCGTTATACTGAAAAACTTATATTTGAGTTTTTTAGTATATCATTAGTTTACTCTTCTGGCTCGACCGCCGAGTTCTGCTTCCGCCTCTCTTTTCAAATCTCGCTTCTTTAACAGTTCCCGTTTCTGCCAAGCTTTCCTTCCGCGGCCCAGGCCAATCGAGAGTTTTACTAAACGACCCGTAGTATATATGACCAAAGGCACTATCGTCAATCTCCCCTCCTTCATCTTCTGCTCCAGGCTAAACAGCTCTCTTCGGTGTAAAAGCAACTTTCTTGTTCGTTTTGGATCACTCTCTTCGACTCGAGCATGTTCATAGGTTGGAATATTGGCGTTCACCAACCACGCTTCAGGTAAACCTCTTGCCCCGGAGGCACGAATCACTACATATGCTCCCTCAAGTTGTGCCCGGCCCATCTTTAGAGATTTAACCTCGCCCCCGGTCAACGCCATCCCCGCCTCATATTTCTCACTAATCTCAAAGTCAAACCTCGCTCTTCTGTTATCTATTTTCATAAGGTAACTCAAATCTCTAAGTTACAAACTGTTCATTCTAACTTCTAGCACCTTATCTTCTACCGAAACCCAAACTGCGCTCTCCCTGGAACCATCAACTACCAAACTGCTTGCCCTCCTAAACTCCGACGCTATATATTGGCGTATGTATTCACCTTTTTTAGAAACAACCACCACCCGTCCTCTCCCGCTATCCAACAGGTACAAATTCCCCACGTCCACCGTTGTATAAATTCCCGCCAAAGACTCCACCGGTTCGTCAATTCCCGATATTGCAAACGGCTCCGCCACCCCTTGCGTAAACTTCAGGACACTACCTCCTTTCATTGCGATCCAAATAGATCCATCGATGCTCATTCCCGCGGCATTTGCCAGATACGCCTTGGTATCACTCTTTAGCCACCGCTGCTTCCCGCCAACTCCCCCCTCTACCGGCGGATAGCGCCATATCGCACTTTTGTCCGCGTCCAACAAGTAAAGGCTCCCTCCGAAATTCTCCATGTCAACTATTCTTCCCCACTCTTTATCACTCGCCACCACCACTCGTGCCTTACCGCTTTTAGTGTCCACTTCAACGATTCCCTTATCCGATACCACGTAGGCCAAATCTGCCGACGAAGACAGTGCCGCCGGACTTCCCAACTGATCCTTGCTCGCCACCACTTCCGTCCTCTTACTCGCCACGTCCATCTTAATCAATCTTTGACCTCCGGTATCCAACCCCCACCAAATTTTGTTATCAAAATAACTATCCCTAAGCACAATTCCGTCTCTTACCAGTTTTAAATCCATAAAAGTAACCGGTGTCACTCTGTTTATGCCGGACAACTGATCCACCAGCTCTTGAATTTCTCCCAAAAGTTCCTCACGCTTCTTCGTCTCTTTTATCGAACCGGCGATAATTACGCCTTCATTCAACACTTCTCTCGCCCGCTCCGGGGAGATGTTCGCCAGTTCCTTCGCCTGTACGATCCTCTGGCTCACCTGTGCCACCGGTCCCGCCGCCGTTTCTCGATCCTTTTGAATCCTTACCCCTACGATAATACTTCCCAGAATCAGCACTAACAGAAAAACACCCACCGCCATCGTCCCTCTCCTGCCTATCCCCGGTGGATGATAGGTTCTTATATACAGATCCTTACCGGCCCAGCCCCATTTCCTTCTGTTCAAAGCCCACAAATTCCACTTTGGAAACTTATTCTTTAAATTCCTTAATCTGTCCTTCAGGCCGACTCCTGCTTGCCCACCTGAAGCTAGAGATTGTTCCACCCTCGATTCTGCCATCATTTCCGTCACCGGCTGCAGGTTCGGCAGTTTCTCCACCACCACCAACGCTGCCGCCATCCCCTCTCCCTTATTCTTCCCCAGCACCAACGGCGATAAAACCCCCGCCGCCTCTTCCGCTGACCCTCCGGATAACGCCGCCTTCACCACTCCCTTACCGACTAAATCAAAGAACCGTTTATTTCCCAAAAGCATTAGGTCGTTGTCTCTCGCCTGACCGCTCCCTCCCCACCTTAAATCAGCCTTGGCTATCTCGCTCTCTTTCTGCCTGCTCAACAGTGGTCCGATCTCACCCTCCCTACACATCCATAAACCGCCGCCACCCCATCCCACCGCATACCATATCCCCTTCCAAAGAACTCCGGTCACAATACACAACTGTTCAATTTTAATCACCTTCTTCAACTACTATAGTACTCTCCCTCTATGAATCTGTCAACTGATCGCCGCGCCGTCAGAACGGTCTCGCGATGACAAACGGAAAACTATTCAAAATAAATCACCGGCTCTTCGTAGAGGCGGACGGTTCGGTGCTGGAGAAACTGTTGGAGCTTGTCGTTGGCTTGTTCAAAATGTGGGGAAAGCGACAAACAGATTATGTTCCGGGAAGCGTTCGAAGCGCACCCGGATGGATTCCGTCGTCCATGGAGACCCCGAAAATACGCGCTCCACGCGCGTATCGGCATAAAGATCGACAATGCTTCCCATGCGCGTAATCAGCTCGGTAAAACTCTTTTTCGTCGATACCTCAACGACGCTCCCATCGGCAAATGCCAACACGCAGATCGTGTAGGGGCGGAAAAGGATGCGATGATCGAACCGTTTGGTTTCTTTCATCGTGACGGCCGGTAGTTTACGAATTGAGGATAAAACGTGTTCTTTATCTACGCTCGTGAGATGGCTCCAACTACTCAGATGGACATGGGTGGGATCACCGTAATCCACTACCTGCACAAGACAGGTGAGATATTTAAGAAGGGCTACTGCGGTAATGCGGTTAACTCCGTCTAGATGCAGGTATGTATTATTAAAAAAGTTCGTAACAATGGGTGGATTTCTCAACATTCCCTCTCTTTTGATCTCTTCAGCAAGCGTCTTCATCCGACCCCTTTGTACATATTCTTGGAGCTTAATATGGGAAATAGCGACGATTTTGAGATCAGGATAAAAAATAGCGCTCATACGGAATTTTTTGGTTTTTTCCCTTGTAACACACGATCGACATCCTTGGCAACCATAAGACTTGCCCTGTTTTCGCCCTCACGGCTGTCGGCAGCTACATGCGGCGTAAGTATGACATTAGGAAGCATAAGAAGTTCGCTTTGCACCGGCAACGGCTCTGTGGCATATACATCGAGTGCCGCACCGGCAATCGTGCCGTTCTTCAGCGCCATCACCTTGTTCGGCAG
>LCJH01000028.1:5436-17484 GCA_000999595.1 Microgenomates group bacterium GW2011_GWA2_44_7 | reverse complement strand
CAACCGCTCCCAAACGCATCGTGTATGTCTCATGCAGCCCGTCCACCCTGGCGCGCGACCTCAAGATCCTCTGCCAGGACGGCTATAAAGTCAGCTCAGTACAGGCATTTGATATGTTCCCGCAAACTACCCACGTGGAAACAGTTGTTAAGTTGCAAGTGCCCATAAATTTTTTGACTGATCAGGAATGGTAAAAAAAAGCCCCCGACGCGTCCGCCCCGGGGCTAAGGGAACCCTAAAAGGATAGGGAATAAATGACATTTTTTGCCCGACTTAAATAGTCGATTGTTTTTTTAAGTTTGTGGAAATTAGTTTTGTTGAACTGCAACGTTGGACAGTAGTTTCTGAACCACCAACTACCCTGACCTGAGGTGACGATGTTGGGAGCGACGTTGATACCCTTTTGCCCAAGGAAGCGAACAATATCCGGGACTTCCTCCACGTTATCGCTGGTTAAAGTGATGAGGGCGCTGACTTCGAAGCGGTATTTTTTCTTGTATTTTAAAATCATCTCGAAAAGCTCTCGATTTTGGGATTTGACATGCTTACCGGGTATTAGAGACTGGGTCGAGACCCCCAAATGCATCAGCCCTGCTTCGGCCAGTTCCCGCAAGCGATCTTCGTTTAACAGCCGGCCGTTGGAGATGACAGAGTGTAAGCGAGATTTTTTGGAAAGATAGTTAATAAATGCCGGTAAATCGCGCCTGATTATGGGTTCACCGCCGGTAATTGAGATAAATCGGTTACCAAGAGAAAAGAGAATATCTGAGCATTCTTTCCATTGGTCTAGGGTCAATCCTGTTTTGGCGGGATTTTTAATGGCTGCGCAAAAGTCACACCTTAAATTGCATCTACGGGTGTAAAAAATATTAACGTAAAGGGGAATTGGTCGATGCTTGGACTGGATGAGGCTATTAAAATAACTTAAACCGCCTTTTATTATTTTGGTGTTCATAAAAGCGTCTGTTTAACTGAATAGGTTTTTGTCTTTGACCCGGTAAAGAAAGTTCTGATTTGAATTTCGGCCAAGAACCCAAAGAGTATACACAGCGTGCCGGTGACGGTAAAGAGAACTGCCAGCATCAAAAGCGGTCCGAGGGTGAGGGCACGGTCGATTACAGCTTTGATAATTTGTTCAATAATAATTAGTCCGGCTAGACCATACTGGATAAGGCCGATACTGCCCAAGAAATGAATAGGCTTGGTGGAATAGTCCAGCCAGAATTGGACGTATAAAAGGTCGGAAACTCCCCAAAGCATTCTAAAGAAACCATACTTACTTTTGCCAAAACGCCTTTTGTGGTGGATGACTTTTATCTCCGCTATTTTGTAGCCTTGAGCGCCTAGGAAGGCCGGAATGTAGCGATGCATTTCGCCGTAGAGATCGATATCCCTAAGGACTTCACTTCTGAAAGCTTTAAAGCCGCAGTTGGAATCGTGCAAATGTGTCTTGGATACCCATCGGGTTAGAATATTGTAGATGATGGTAGGGATCGTTTTTGAGATGGGATCATCTCTTTGACGTCGCCAGCCGATGACCAGATCGTAGCCCTCTTTGATCTTGGCAAAAAACCGCGGGAGGTCTTTGGGGTCGTTTTGTAAGTCGCCATCCATAGTGACGATGACCTTACCCCTTGCCCAGTTAAAGCCGGCCATTAGGGCGGGGGTTTTGCTGAAGTTGCGGCGAAATCGAATTACTTTGACGGTTTGGTAGCGACGGTGAAGCTTTTGGAGTATGGCAAAGGAGTTGTCGGTTGAGCCATCGTCGATAAAGATGATTTCGTATGTTTTACCGGTTTTAGTTAAGACCTCGGTAAGCTGATGGGTAAGCGGTTCGATATTTTCCTGTTCGTTGTAGACGGGGACGATGATGGAATAAGCGACGGCTTTCATGGGCTTGTTGGTTTTGGTTTTTGGGCGATGGCGAGAACGGACACACCGAAGGGTAACGTAATTATATGCTGATGGGGGAACCAAAAAAACTTTTCTAAAGTATAGAGAGAGTAAAAGAGCCGGTTAATCAGGGGGTGGTGGGGCTTTAGCCCGGTTGGATCAAAAAATAGGTCACGACCGACGAGATGGGATAGACAGCGGATCAGGGCGATAGGCGGAAAAAGGAGAGTGTTGGAATAAGAACTAAAGACAGGGGATAGACCCGCCTGTTTTATTAAATTTTCCAGTTGGGACTTTGTATACCGTCGAAAATGGTGCGAGATAGTGTCAAGCTTGCTCCAAAGAAACATGTAAGCGGGACAGTAAAGCAACAAGACACCTCCGGGCTTAACCAAGGCGGCCATTTGGCTAATGGCCAGGTGGTCATCTTTTAGGTGCTCTAGAGTATCAATACAGGTTACAAGATCATAGTGGGGTGGAAATTGGGATTTTTTTGATTTGACATATTGGGAAAATTTGGCCAACTCGCGATTGGAAATACGTTTGGGCAATCGGGAGGAAGCGAGGCGAAAGAAGCCATTCTCCGGCTCGAGACCGTAACAGGTTAAATTGGAGCGGGAATTTAAAAGACTTAAAAAGATTCCGGTGCCACAGCCGACGTCAAGAACGGTTGCTCCTTTTCGGAAAGCTAGCTTTTGAACTGTCGATAAAAGAATTTCTCGTTTACCCCGGTACCACCAATTATTCTTTTCAACCTGGGCGATGTTTTGATAATGAATTTTGTCCATATTTATTGGAGCCAATTTTGTGACCACAGCTGAAAGGTCATCAGAGTCCAGATTTTTTTGTAATTATTTTTCTGGCGATTCTCGTGCTGTGATATGAGTTTTTCAACAAATTGCGGGTCAAACAGCCGCTGTCTTTTTAAAACAACCGGATCCAGAAGTTGGTGCATTAGGGGGTTTAGGTCTCTGTTAAGCCAGCGGGCCATGGGAATACCAAAACCTTTTTTGGGCCGATTAACGATTTCCGAGGGCAAATAACGAGCGGCCACCTTCTTTAATAATATTTTAGTTCTTAGAAACGGAGAGAGAGCTGACGGCGGAAGTTTTGTGGCGAATTCGACAAGCGGGACTGAGAGATAGGGAGGACGAACCTCCAAGGAGTAAGCCATACTGGCTCGGTCGACTTTGACCAAGTTCTGTTCGCCTAAGTAGTGACGGAGCCGAAGTAGCGATAGTTGATCAGAAAGACTCAGTTGATTGCTTTGGGGATCAAGTAGGGGAGGAACGGGTTTGGGTCTCCACCGATAAATTTCTCGGCGACAAACTGCGGGGAAAAATTGCTATCTGAGAACGGAAAAATCGTCGCAGCTGTTGAACTAGCCAACCTTTTTATGGGTGAAGGAAGGATCTGCCAGAGAGGAAAGACTTGGTGCGCCCAGTTGGTTGGATAACCACCGAATACTTCATCTCCACCATCCCCTGATAAGGCAACTTTTACGTACTTATGAGTAAACTTTGTCAACAGAAAGGAAGGTAGAAGTGAATAGTCGGCAAGTGGCTCGTCCATATGTTTTGCCACTAGGGAGATGCTTTCTAAGACGTCTTTTTCTCTGAAGGTCTGGTGGTGATGGATGGTATCCAAATGTTTTGCTACCAGATGAGAATAGTAAGACTCGTCATATGATTTTTCGGGAAAACCGATGGAGAAAGTGTGTAATTTATTAACCTTTTTCTTGGCAAGCGCACAGATTGTCGAGCTATCAACTCCCCCAGAGAGAAAGGCCCCGACGGGGACGTCGGAGACCAGTGAACGAGCGACGGCAGAAGTTAACGATTCGTCTAATTGGTCTGATAGGTCCTTTTGGCCCAGTGGGATCTTTGGATTAAAAGTCGGCTGCCAATAGCGAGTGATTACTAATTTACCTTCCTTGTACTTTAGAAAGTGACCGGGCGGAAGTTTACTAATGCCTTGCCAAATAGAAAAGGGGGAGGGAATATGCTCTAACAACAGTAAGAGCAAGAGGGATGAGGGATCCAAGGATTTTCTTATTGAGGGGTGAGTAATGATGGCCCGCGGTTCTGACGCGGCGAGGAAGAGACCTTTTTGAGATGTAAAATAAAGCGGTTTAATTCCCAAGTGATCCCGGGCGAGAAAAAGAGTGCGAGTGAGGCGGTTATAAATCGCAAAGGCGAACATACCATCGAGGAGTTTAGGTGTCTCTTCGCCGCGGTCTTCAAATAAATGGAGAATAACTTCGGTATCGGACTGGGTTTTAAACTGATGAAAAGACAAGAGACTCTTTCTTAATTGGCGATAGTTATAAATCTCGCCATTGAAAACAATTACTAAACTTTTGTCTTCGTTGGTAAGGGGCTGATGGCCGGAATTTAGATCGATAATTGAAAGACGGCGACTGCCTAAGGCGACGTTTTTTTCTGACCAGATGCCACTCTCGTCCGGTCCACGATGGGTAAGAGTACCGTTGATTTGGCGAAAAAGCACGGGATCGATACTATTTCCTCTTTGTTCCACAAGCGCGGTTAGCCCACACATAAGCTGATGGGACTTATTAAAACACAAAGGGGGCGGTTTTTCGATATACTTGAAAAAACTCAAATTTGTGTTTTTGAAGTATAGTGAATCTAATCCTTCGACTTCTCTCAGGAGGGAGCTTTTAGGTCTTTAGGCTGAGGGATTCCACTCTGATTTTTCGCTCTGCGAGCTGCAAATCAGAGTAAGATTAACATACAATACAGGAGATGAGGATCGCGCTGGTCTATGATGCTATCTATCCTTATGTAAAAGGCGGGGCGGAAAAACGGCTCTACGATCTGGGGCGCGAGTTAGTAAAAAGAGGACACGAGGTGCACCTCTACGGGATGAAATTCTGGAAGGGAAGTGACACGATTATTATTGACGGACTAACGCTACACGGTCTTTGCCCGGCTATTCCTTTATATACTAAGAGCGGTCGTCGGTCGATTTGGGAAGCTTTCTATTTTGGTTGGCACTGTATCAAGCTGATAGGTGAGGATTTTGAAGTACTGGATTGCCAATCATTTCCATATTTCTCCTTAATTAGCTGTAAGCTGGTTTGCCTGATTAAAAGAAAGCCGCTTATTGCCACTTGGATTGAAGGTTGGGGTTGGGACTATTGGAGAAGTTACCTGGGGTACCTGGGGATTTTGGGATATTGGGTAGAAAGACTGGCGGTTTTCCTGCCAGATAGGATTATTTCCATCTCTTTACACACGAGCGAGAAACTGAAACGATTGGGGGCGAGACAAAAGATAGAGACAATACCGGTTGGCGTCGACCTGGATTTGATCAATAAGTCGACACCGTCGTCGAAAAAGTCTGATGTTATTTTTCTTGGCCGGTTACTTAACTTTAAGAATGTCGATATACTTTTGTCGGCGTTAAAGGAGGTTAAGGCGAAATACCCATCGCTAAGATGCTTTATAATTGGTGATGGTCCGGAAAGGGAGAACCTTGAGTCTTTGGTTCGTCGTTTGGGTTTAACAGAAAATGTTAAGTTTTTTGGGTTTGTTACTGACCAGACAAAAGTGTTTGCCCTTTTAAAGTCAAGCAAGATATTTGTTTTACCGTCGTCGCGGGAAGGATTTGGTCTCTGCTTGATTGAAGCCAACGCGTGTGGCTTGCCGGTAATTACGGTTGACAGATTGGATAATGCGGCTGGCGAACTTGTGGTCATAAAGAAAAATGGGTTTGTGGTCGAGCTGACGGCGGAGGCAATTTCGGAGAAAATTTTACATCTTCTCAAAAATCCCAAAGACCTCTCGGAGATGAAAAAACACTCGATAGAAAATGCCAAAAGGTTTGAGTGGTCTGGGATAATTGATAAAATCGAGCAAGTTTACCGATGAATGAAACTTTGAGTCATATCATTGATCACCCGGAAATTGACGAAGGGGATCTGAAATTAGTGAAAAGTATTCTGCCGGGAGTTAGGGATTTTCTAGATATTGGTTTTGGGACGGGAGCCTTTTTGATTAAGCTTAAAAGGAGTGGCCTGAGGGGAGTAGGCATAGATATAAATCCGAGGGCGGTGAATGAAGGGAAGAAAAGGGGGCTGAAAGTTTGGAAAAGGGATGGGCAAAGAAGCGGTTTTAAAAACGAATACTTTGATGTGGTGAGAGCGAAGGACGTATTGGAACATCTTGACAAGCCACAGCGATTAGTGGCTGAAGTACGGCGTATCCTTAAAAAAAGGGGTTTATTTGTAATTCATGTGCCGACCCAATTTTCTACAGTTTATCCCATAACAAATTTTTGGGATGACTATACACATATCCGGCCATTTACTAGGCGGGCAATACGACAACTATTGACGGATAATGACTTCAAAATTATTTTAATTGAAGGGTATACGATTGGCAGAAATACTTTGGAAAAGATAATTGTTTCTCTTTTGGGGAAAGTCTTTCCTTTCGGATGGCGGGTGGTGGCGCAAAAGTGAAACAAGACGCAAGAGTCGGCAGGCTGATCCCCTTGGCTATTATTATTTTCCTAATATTGGTTGTCTATTGGATAGGGATGAATCGGATTTACTTAGTCGGTAGAATTAACTGGGCGGATGATTTTATCTGGGGAAGTCGATGGGATCGGGTGTTGGCAGGGCAACTGCCTTATCGAGATTTTTTTGAGCTTTACGGTCCCGGTTTTCCCATATTGTTTGCCCCGCTCTATGCATTTTTGGGAAAGGGACTAGTTGCTATCCGCTTTATCCATTTCTTGCTTTTTCCACTTGTCGCTTTGGGGACGATGGTTTTTGCATTTTTGTGCTTGGGTCTTAATAGATGGCGATTGACGGCGGCGGTACTACTTTTGACTTTATCGTTTTTGGGGATGACTTGGCTTGACCAACCGATAAGGACTTGGTTTGGTTTATTGGCTTTATTGCCTGCGGTGATGGCAATCAGGAGTGGGCAAAAGTGGGCTATTTTTGCGGGGCTTTCGGCAGTATTGTCAGGCCTACTAAGCACTGAACAAGGGGTGGCGGTGGCGGTGGCCGATAGCGTCACTCTCGGCTTTTATCCTTTGGCAACTCTTTTTAGAAGGAAGAGCAAAAACAGGACTGAATTTAAGCTTCTCGGTTATTTTCTGGCGACGTTGGGGTTGGGGTGGAGCATCGTTTTTTTATGGATGGCAGGGCAGGGAATGTTAACGGCCTATCTGCAAACTGCTTTTGAACAAATTCCCATGTATCAAAATGCCGCTTATGGCTTGATCTTTCCGGGATATAACCTGATGGAAGACCCTTTGCGTCTCGGTTGGTATTTACCGTTTGTATTTTGGATTTTCTTTATGATTTATTGGTTAATAAAAAGGAAGAATAAGGGGTCATCGCCGTTGGCGATTTTACTTCTGGTTTACAGTATATTTTCGCTACGGATTTATATCGGCAGAACGGAGATTCGCCATTTCGTGGTTGATACAATACCGATATTTATTTTAGGGGTGGCAACTTGGTTTGACTTCTGGAAAGAGAAAAATAATAAGATAGCTGAAATATTATTAACAACGATTTTCTTCGGAGGTTTTATAATACTGTCCGGCGGCGTGATTGTTAATTTGAGTCCATATTGGCAGACGCTGCTGGCGAGAGGGGTGTATCCGTTTAACTTTAACAAGAAGATCGTTTACCTGACCGACAGCTCGCCGGTGCGTGTTTTTCCAGAAGAATCAAGGGACATAAAGGGGGTTTTAGAGTTTATTGATAACAACGTTCATCCCGGGGAAGAAATATATCCTTTTGCTGTGATATCTGGCTTCTCTTCGCTACTATCACGAACGACTCCAAATTACTTTGAACAAGCTTGGTTTGCCCAAACTTACAAGTTGCAAAAAATATTGATAATGGAGCTTGAAAGACGGAGGATCGCTTGGGTGATCTATTCTTTAAGGGATGATGTTATCAGGCTTGACCAGTTGAGTAACTTTTATATTTTAAATACCTTTAAACCAGTGGTGACCTTTGGTGACTATACGATCATGAAGCGCTTTGTTAACTGGAGCGAGGGGGCCATGGAGGATTTTGGCAGTCAAGGAGAGTTAGTTGGGTTGGGAGGGCTTTCGGGAGTACGGGATGTTGGGAAACGGGAGAAAAATGTTTGGGAAATCAAAGGAGATAATCCCACTTGGGTGATTCCTATGGAACGAGAAGGAAATTTATTGGTTTTTCGATATCGACTGCGCTTTGGAGCGGGCTTGGCCACTCTTAGCAAAACCGCTCTTCGTATTAACTGGGGCGGTAGGAGCGAAGTTTACGACGCATATCTTTTACCTGGTGATTGGCAAGAGGCATGGGTTGAAATACCCAGAGGCGAAAAGGGCGATAAATTGGTTTTTTCTCTTTCTTGGTCGGGGGGGTTGAACCCGCGAGCAACACTATTTGAAATTGACCAAATAAGAGTGGGGACGATATACGCTTCGCAAGATTAGGTTGGAATTTAAGGCTGAGGGGAAGAGGAAGAAGTGGCAAAAATTCCTGAGATGGAACTTACGTCGAGGGCGGGTTTAATGACTGGTGTGGGGATAGGAGTAGGTTTTTCAAGGGTTTTTTCCAGGATTGACTGGGCGGTGGCGCCGGCTTTGGGTTTTTCGGTTTGGGACTTGTTGCCTGTTTGAGCCTGTTTGAGGGCATCTAGCTCAGCACTGGCTTTGGAAGCGTCATCGCTGCCGGTGGGTACGAGAGCTAACGTCTTTTCCATTTCCCCAATTGCTCCCTGGTAATCTTTCTTTTCCCGTAGGGCGGCGGAGAGGTTGTAGTGGGCATTGGCCCAATCGGTCTTCAGCTCGATTGCCTGTTTGAAGAAAACGATGGCCATATCATAGTCACCCATAGCGTAATAGGTGCCTCCTTGGCTGAGACGTGGGGTCGGATTGGTCGGGTCTAAAGCGATTGATTGTTCAATGGCGCTGAGTGCGAAACGGTCTGCTCCGTTGGCTAAATAAAATAAGTTGCGATATAGAGCGGATAAATTGTCCCAGTTGGTTACTTTTTTAGGACCGATCTCGGTGGCTTTTTTCCCTTCTTCAATGGCCGTTTGAACATATTTAATGGCTAGTTTGCGGTCGTCTTCGGTAAGATCCTTGCCTTTGGTAGTTGCCAATGAATTTGCCATGGCTAGGTTTACTTGGCTGGCACCTAAGTGGTAGGTATCGATAAATGGATTTAAGCTGATGGCCTTGGTCAGTTGATCAAGAGCGGCCTCGCCCTTGTTGGTCACTGCTTCGTCAATGGCCTTTTTGTAGGCGATTTCAGCAGCGGTAGCGCGGTAGGTAAAATAACCGGTGGGAATAACGATCAAGATTAAGACAATCCCGAGGATGACGGAGGCGATTGTCTTTACTTTGGGATTTATTATATTTTGTACCAGCGGCAACTCGGATAAGTTGGCTACTTCTTGGGCGTCTTTTGTTTCTACCAGGCTAGAATGAACCGATCGGAGATGAAAAGTAAATAACATCAAAGCAGCAAAAAGAGTCCACCAAGTGACTAAAGTCGGTGGAGTAATTAATTGACCGATGATGACAGCAACCAATACGGCGGCCAGTCCCCAGCCGGTGGCGGAGAAGGCTTTTCTCTTTTGATAGATGGTTTTGGCGATTTCAAAAACCAGAAAGCCATAGGCGGCTAAGCCGAATAACCCAACGGTAGAAGCCAGATGGAAAGGATAGTTGGTGCTGACAAAAAAGCGGATATTCCACAGAAATGGATCCCGATTAAGCGCGACAGGTCGGCCGGTGGTGAAAGCGGTGAGGAAGTTAACCGGACCTCGTCCCCACAGGGGTGAAACTTTGAGGGATTCGGCGGCGATTTGCCAGCCACTCCAGGTTGGCAGGAAAGTGAAATATTGAAGCCTGGCCGGCCAAAGTTTCCAGAGATTAAGAACTATGACAAGAAAGGTAAATCCGGCCATGACGGCCGCGGCGAGCTGGAGCCTTTTGTGTTCCCCGCGGTGCTTTGCAAAGGAGGCGATCAAATAGACCATCCCACCCAGGAAAGAAGCGGTTAAATAAACTATCAGGGCGACTATCGGGCCGGTAGTGATAAAAGGTCTGGCGGGAAGAGAAATGGCGGGAGAAAAAGAGACAAAAGCGATTAACCCGGCGATAATGGCGCCTTTGGAGAAAGCGATGTAGTTGGCTCTGGTGAGCCAACGATTCTCTTTCCAGAGCGGTCCGGTAGTAATAAGAAAAATGATGACAAGGGCGGTGATTGAGGCGGTGCCCATGGGTAAAACAGCGGCTTCTACCTGGTTTGGAGCAAAGATCATCGAGACCCAGTAAGAGGCGGCTAAGAGAATGAGCGGCAAGGAAAACGGAGTGTTGGTAATTTTAAGTCCTCGGTGACTGACGATCTGGTCGAGGGCAAAAAGGAGGATGAGGACGAGGGCGATGGCAACTAAAAATACGTTTTTCGGCCAGCTGGCGGGGTCGGCGGTGACGCCCAGCCAAATAAGCGGCGTAGCAAAGAGAAAGAGGACGGCTAAGATTTGGGCAATGAGTTTAAAAATGTCTTTCATTTTATACCTTTAGATAGATTAGGTTATTCTTCTTTCTTGAGCAAGACCCTAGTTAATTACCCACCAATTGAATTTGATATCGCGATCAACGGGTCGGTCGATATCAACTTTGAAAGATGGGACACAGGTCAGGTCGGTTGGGTCGAGACAGGGAATTTTAACTGAGACATAGGGCACTTGGCCGCCGGTGGAGGTGGTGGGTGTTATATATATTAAGGAAGAGCCGGACACGCCTTGGCTATATATTACCGCTTGGGTCTTGCCGGCAAGAATAGTAGCGGTGCCGGCGGTGGCTTTGTTTGGATTGGTCTGGGCGGCTTGGGTGGCGGCGGGAATTTCTTGAATCGGACCGATACTGAGTTTTTCAAATTGAGCTTGGCCAGCAAGTACACTGCCTGAAACGGCCAGGTCACCGGTGATGGTGACGGTTCCGGTACTATCTATCGTCACTTTGCCGGCCATAATTTCTACACGCCCATTACCGAGGGGTTGGAGAGAAAGAGTGGTGCCTGAGCTGAGCGATAATGGCTGGTCGGCGATGGTAGAGATTTCGGTGCCGGAGATTTGGATACCGCCATCGACTAAGAGTGTTCCCGCAATTGAAGTGTCGGCCAAAGAAGTGCTCTTAAGAATCCTTACAGCTTGATCAAAAATGACGGTGTCGTATTTACCGGAATAAGTCCTGACTTTTGCTATTAAATTGCGATAGCCGTACGAGAGGGCTGATGGGTATTTGGCCGGTGAGAGGAAAAAGTAGAGATTTAGATAAAATAATGTGGAAATAAAAATAGTACAGATGACTAACAATCTGAAACCACGCCAACGGACAATAGAGAAAAGTTCTACCAGACCATAGGCAGCGATTATTTCCCAGTAACAAAGCAAAGAACCGATCCGATTTGGCCGATAACCTTCCTTGGTGATGGCCGCCGGTATAATGGCAATAAACAGCCAAGCAATGATGAAGGATAAGTTTTTGTCTTTGGTAAAAATAAGTCGGTAGAAGGCAAAGACGATGAGTGGTAGCATCCATAACTGAAGGAGTCCGTATCCGGGAAAAACTGAGTAGGTCGTCTCTCGCCCTCCTTCAGTAAACCAAAAGGTGGGTGAGAGATAGGACATATAATTTCCAATAAACTGCTGAATAGTGAAGGTGAGTTTGTTGGAGAATAACCGAGATAGCTGGGGAGAGATGGTGTTTAAGGGAGAAAAATACTGTTCGTTGCTGATTGTGATTAAGTTATTTTGACTAAAATTTGTGATGGCTAGGTCCCTTCCCCGAACATTGCCGGGGCCAAGTAATGCATCAAGATAAAGAGGCGCAGCGAAAATAAGAAAAACAAGGCTAAAGGGGATTAGAGTACGGAGACCTCTTTTTTTGATTTGCCGTCTATATAAAAATAGTGAAACGATAACGAATAGGGGGACAAAAAGCTTTGCGGCTAAGTAGGAATAAAGATCCAGTCCCAGAACTACCGCGGCAATAAGTAGTAACCGATTGTTACCCTTGATACCTTTTATAAAAAGTAAAAGTCCTAAGGGGAAGAGGAAAGAGGCAAAATTAGCTTCAAGGGCGGTCCTCGAAAATTGAATGTGC
>LCJH01000028.1:0-5431 GCA_000999595.1 Microgenomates group bacterium GW2011_GWA2_44_7 | reverse complement strand
CAAACGAACAGCAAATTCGTTTAAGCCAAAGATAGTGACTGAAGGTAATATCAGATAAGTTTGTAGCGGTGCGCGATAATCGGCAAAGGCCCGAAAACTGGTAACTGGCCAGGGTAGACCCCACTCATCTTTACCGGACTTGAGTAATGAGTAGGCAGAGTAACCCTGGGAAACTTCATCCGGAGAGATACCGCCGGGGACCTGACCTAGCCCAACTAAACGAAGCAGGGCCGCCAGGATTACGATAATGAGTAAGGGTAGATGTTGACGCATTTATTTTATTGTAGCCGAATTTAACTCTGGTTGAGTGAGGGTGATGCGGAAGGCGACGCTTCCATCAGGATACTTAATTTCGGCTATTAACCGGAGATGGTTATTGCTGATCTGTTCTGGAGAGATAGCCAGGAAGTCCCCGATCAGATACTGTTTGACGGCTAGGTCTGCTTCCCAGGCGATCCCCCGAAGAGAGATACGGCCAATTTTCTTAGTCGTCTGGCGGGTAAGATTGGTATAGTACTCGGAGAGCGGGACCTCAAAGTTTTCCCGCTGATATCTGGCCGGATCAAATTTGGTGAAAAATAAAACCTGACTGTAGGGTTCCGTACGAACATTATCGATGACGATGGGCAAAGTGGAATCGGTGTTTTTATTAATGACCTCCACGACTTGCTGCCAACCGTAATTCCAGTCCGCGGCACGATAGTACTCATTAAGGATTATGGCCGAACTGTAAAGCTTGAGTAATGAATAAATCAACAGTAGTCCAAAAACGGCCAGACCCAGAAGCCGACGAAGAGAAGTTTTGAGTCTTTGCCAGATATCGATTAGGCTGAGTGAGATCAGGATAGTGACCGGTATAACCAAGGGTAAGGCGCGGATGGTGGAAAAAGGGTCGCGGGTTAGGGCAGCGGGAATTGGGGAGACAAATAGCATAAACAGGGTTAGATTACGAATCTCACCAAGATCCTTTTTTTTGAGAAGGAGATAAAATCCGTGGAGGTAAAAAGGCAGCTGCCAAAAAAAGAAGGTTGAAAGATCAGGAAAGGAACTTCTGGGGCCGGAGTCTCCCAGAAAGAAAAGATTACGGGGAGAAAGATAGGCTAGGTACAAGGCCAGAAAGTCCTTAAGCCGGAGAAAAAACCCAGAGTTAAGGGCCGAGTTGGATAGTCCGCTAAGACCGGTGATAACCCCGGGAAGGTTTTGGGCTGGGTCAATTGCCAGGGTATTGACCCGGGCTAAAAAGCCCGGGGTCAAAGCGATTGTTAGTAGGGGTAAAGTGATCAAGAAGGCTAGAAGAAGGCCGGTTAGGGCAAAACGAAGATGGGTAGGTTTGAGTAAGACTTTATTGAACCGGACAAGGAAAAACAAAGCCGATAAGGGAACGAGTAGACGCTCGGAGTGATATGCGGGAAGGGCGACAGCCAGGACGACACCTGAAAAAATTAACAAAAGAGGTTTTTTTAGCCCAAGATAAAATAGGTAAATTCCTAAGAGATAGATTAAAAGGGCGACGTTGCACTCAAAGTTGGTCCGGCCAAAGAGGATATGCCAAGGAGAGAGTGATAAGAGTAGTACAGACAGTGATGAAAGCCAGTATCCGGATTGCTTACCGGAAGTGAGTTTTTGGATTAGAAGAAAGAGTATGGGCAAGGTTAAGATGCTGGATAGAAATGAAGGTAATCTAACGGTGAAAGCGGAGAGTCCAAAAATTGGAATTAGCGGAACAATCAGGTAAATATAGACCGGTGTTTTGAAATCGGCAAAGGAGCGAAAGACAATCGGAAAGGGCAGGCCAAACTCATCTTTACCGGTTTTTAATATGGAGTAGGCGCTGTAACCTTGGGCGGCTTCATCAAGGTAAAGACCGGCCGGGGCTAGACCGAGGTGATAGTGGCGGGTAATGACTCCCAGGATGATTGCTAATAATAGAATGAAAATAGCTCTCTTTTTCATCTGGGATAAGAAATGATTAACTGACGGAGGAACTCGATGGCTGCGAACGGAAGTGCAAGTAGTATATAGAGGTGAGATAATCCGATCCTTTTTTGGGGAATACTTTTGCAGCCGTGTAAAAAAATGACCACCAGGGGAAAGTAAAGAACGAAATCATAATCGGCAAAATTGTCCAGGAGGGAGAGAATCAAGATTGACGCGGCGAGAAATCCAAAAAGAAGACGGCAGTTTTTCCGTTTGGAAAGAGCGTAAAAACCAAGGATAAAAAAAGGCAAACTAACAAAAGGAAACTTAACCAAATTTAAACCGCCGGCGACCTCCCGAGGGTGAAATCCGAAAAAGTAATTGTTGGGATCGATAAGAGCAACAAGGTTGGACTCGTACTTAGTGGTGGGGATTTGGGCTTTGTTTTGAAACAATCGTGCCAGGGGTATATTGGGATAGAGATAGATTTTACGTAAGATTAACTGGGAAGCTTGATAGTCAAAACTGAAGATGGTTTTGATCGGAGGTAAGCCGGAAGACAAAGTGAGAAGAAAAAGTAATGGCCAGAGAGCAATAGTTAGAGTAACGAATATTCCTTGGAGAAAGTTAGGAATAGCCCTCATTTTGATAAAACGTAGAAGAGGGGTCGGTCATAATAGTCCCTGACGGTAACAAGAACCTTAAGGCCGGCGGGTGGGCTTTTTTCCAGATCCCAGTCGCCGGGTACTTCCATACGCTGGGAGGCAAGATAAATATCTCCGGGCTTTAATAACTTGTTTAGTGAATCGAAGTTTTCGGCTTGACCAAAATAGTATTTATCTCCGAAAGGAAAGCCGGAAAAGCCGGGGAAAAGATTGGGCTGCTGGATATCAGTGGAAAACATTTTCTGAAAGTCAGCCGGTTTGATCGGATAGTAAAAAGCAAAACGGTACAGTGATGGTTCGGCAGTGTTGTTGATAAAGACCCGACTCGCCTCTTTGATATAGGGTCGAGCCTTGGTAAAGAGAGGTTCGTAGCCATACTGCCAGACGTGACTACTTTCGTAAGCATAATGAGTGGTGTACCGGTACCAGTAGGCAGAAAAGTTAAGAAGGATACCGACGGTAACCAAAAGCGCAGTCACGACTTGATATTTACTTTTGATGGCGATAACAAAACGCATAAAACCAAGAGCGATGATGGTGACTACCGGAAAAAGCATCAAGAAAAGACGGGAGGCATGATTACCGCCGCCGACCGTCAGACTACTACCGAGAGGAATAAAAAACAACCAGAGAAGAGGAAGAAGATTGCCCCGATTTTTAAAATCTTTGGCCAGAAAAATGAAACCAAGTAAGAAGAAGGGGGCGAGAATAACCAAAAAAACGCCAAAATGGTCAACTGACTGACGGTAAATTGGATCACCGGACAAAAAGAGAAACTGGGGGGATAAAGCGGTCAGGTAGTTATTAATAAACTCACCGGAAATCGCGGTGATTTTATTATTGACTAATTTTTCCACCAGAGGAAGCGTCAACCAAGGTCGATTACGATCAAGGACGATTTGATCTAGGGTGGGCTGGTCTTCCGCAATATTGATTAGCTTAAAGCGACCGGCGGCTGGACCAAAAAGAATCTGGTAAGCAATGGGCATCATTGCCAGGACGCAGAGCACGAGTCCGATCAGGACCGGTTTCTTAAAGAATGTTTTTATCTGGGGCGGATAACAAAATATAAGAAGTAGGATGATAATTGGTGTGGCCAGATTGGCGACCGAGTAAGTATAGAATGTCAAAATAAAAACAAAGAGGGCTAAGGGGTAAAATAATGGCTGGGACTTGGCCCTAAGGTAAAGATAGACACCTAACAAGGTGAGAAGAAATAGCGGTGGTTGTTCAACCACATTACGGGTATAGTGCAAGTGCCAAGGGGTTAAGGCCAGAACCAGGGCTGCGACCAGGCCGGCCGTTAAGTGCCAACGACCAAAATGCAGCTTTTGACCGGGAAAGAGAATATTAACGATTAGGTAGATAAGGAGAATGCTCGTAATCCCCATCAGGGCCATGGGTAGTCTGGCAGAAAAATTTGTAGGACCGAGTAAACCAACGAAAGGTGCGACCAGATACATCTCGAGAGGAGCGCGCCACTCCGACAAACTTTGAGCATAAGTTGGTAATAGATGGCCGCGATAGTCACGGAGGGTGGTAGCCAGCGACCAGGCTTGATAGCTGGCATCGACCTCATCGCCAAACATGGCTACGGGTAAGTCATTTAAACGATATAGCCGTAGGAAAAGGGCGAGTATGAGGACGATTACCAGACCGGGTTTAAGTTTCATAAGAATGGCAGTCTTAAGGCTAAGTATAGATTAAGAAAGTGAAAAGCGGAGAGCAATAAATAAAGAGGAATCAGAAACTTGGCTGAGAGAGTAGAAATAAGCAGGAAAGGAAGGGCCGGTGCCAAGTGACGGTCGTGGACCCGGGTTTGAAAGAAAAATGCGAAAAGAGAGAAAAGAAAAAGATAATTACCTAGTCGGGAAAGTTTATATTTTCTAAAATATATAAATCCAAAGCCAACAAAGGAGGCGGCGACGAGAATAATTGACCAAGTGCGAACGGACACATTCAATAAGGTAATGTTGTCGGGCCGAGCAGCCCACCCATATATAAAATACCAAAGATTAAAAGCTTGGTCAGTGACATGGTTAGAGGAACCAGCCAGGGTAGAAAGATAAGAGCCAATGGCGCCAATGGGTGCGACGAAGGGTAGGTAAATCAAGAAAAAAAAGACAATTTGGAGGCAAAGACCGGAGATTATTTTTTTAAAGCCCCCTTCTTTCCACCAGACTATTAGAAATAAAGGGGTCAGCCAGAGAGCGGTTTGTTTACATAGGATGGCAATGACAAAGGCTAGGTGTGAGAGGTAGAAACTTTTTTTTATTTTTATGAAGTAATAAGACAAGAGAAGAAAAGCCACTGGCAGAGGTTCGATCTGGCCCCAAACGCTGCTTAAGTAAATGATGGCCGGATTAAAAAGATAAAGAGAGGCATATAACAATGGGTGGCTTTTTGGGGGGCGAGTTAAATAAATCAGATAGCCAATGCCCAGGTCAGCCAAGATTGAAGGCAGTTTAAGGAAGGCGACCTGCATATTAAAGGAAGCAGAAAGGGGCAGAAGAAAAGAGGGAAAGAGACGGAGATTGGTATTTAGCCAGGTAACCAGACCAATGATAAGCTGATAAAGCCATGCCGCTGCACCAAATAAGATAATGGCAACGGGCGGATAGTTGGCGTCATTGAAGCCGGGAAAGTGACGCAGGTAAAGACCGGCCGGGCCGGAGTCGATTAGGGACGTCCCCCAGGTAAGGTGGTTTTTGACATCGCCGGAGTACTGACCATAAGAAACGAGCAAGCGAATAACCAAGGCGATAATAAGAAGGAAAATTATTTTAGGAAAGACTTTTGATTTCCCTTTTCCTTTTGAAGAGATCATAAATTAGATAAAGACTAACGCC
>LCJH01000027.1 GCA_000999595.1 Microgenomates group bacterium GW2011_GWA2_44_7 | reverse complement strand
AATATCTTTTTAAGTTCCCAAAAATACTCCTCACCGACTTTTCAACTTGAGCCGGGGTAACAGCGCCGGCGATAACCACTGTCATTTTATCCGGGCTGTAATGGCTTTGGCGAAAGCGTTCAAAATCGCTGCGCCTTAGCGAGGAAACAATTTCTTTTGTCCCAAGAGTGGCACGACCGAACGGTTGATCAGGATATAAAAGGGAAAAGAACTCCTCCAAACCGATTTCATCGGGACGATCTTCACGACGGTTGATTTCTTCAATGACGTTACCGGATTCTTTTTTAATCTCGGTAGCTGGTAGGGTCGGGTAAATGGCCAGCTGGGAAATGAGGTCCAGACCCTGATCGAAGTGTTGTTTGGTGACTTTACACCAGTAGGCGGTAAACTCTGTATCGGTATAGGCGTTAAGAATACCTCCAATACCCTCGACGGTGCGACTGATAACCTCGCTATTTTTAAACTTCTTTGTTCCCTTAAAAACCATATGTTCCAGGAAATGGGCAATACCGTTTACTTTTTTGGTTTCATGGCGGGTACCGGCAGAAAACCAAACCATCTCCCCTACAGACTGAACGCCGGCCATGGGAATGGTAATAATTCGTAGACCGTTGGAGAGGGTGGTGAGAGTATAGGGTTCAGACATGGGTAGAGATGATTTTACCATCTTAGAGAGCGGGATTATGTAACTTAAGCAGGAATTTGTGGAATAATCCTTGTAAGAGGTGGTCTAGGGACTCCTTGCGTTGCCTCCATATAGGTCTCGCAGTCTTTCAAGCAGGCTTGCCATCGGGGCATAATACACAAGAAGAATAATGACGGCAACACGGAAAACTAAGCAGGAGGACGAAAATAAAAGTCGTGGGTTAACTGGTCCAGTTCTTTGGGATCAACGCCGTATCTATCGGCGATTTGGCGAATAATATCTAACCAGTGAAGATATTTATCGGGCGAAGGTTCTTCGGAGTGACGGATAAACAAACGGATTAAGGCATCACCATAAGGATCCATTGCTATTTTTAGGTCACGTAATATTTGAAGGGCGGTTTTAAGGGTCGAAAATTCAGTGACATAGATTCTTAACTCGACGACTTCGTCCCCGAAACGATAGGTCGGGCCGGTATCCGGGGGTTCTGTTTGAGCAGAAACTTGGTCGGTTATTATTCCGGCCAGTTTTTGGGCATTCTCCGGTGCAAGGAGTCCAACCGCAATCGCTTGAGAGATAAAGCCGTCAGGCGGTATGTAATTATGAACCAAGTTTCGGCCGAAAGCTTGAATAACACCGGCCATGAACATTTCTTGAGTAACACCAAGCCCCTGTAGTTTAGTCAAAGCGGTAGGCCGGGCATCAAGCCCAAATAGACGAATGATAGCTGAGGTAAAAAAGATAACATTACTGTAACCAATCTTGCCGCGCAGCAGCGGCTCGAGATTTCCCATATATTTGTCAACGAGTTCAGCGAGTATTTTGGGATCCATACCCAGAGAGGCGGCAATTTCCCGCAAATTGGCCGCGGTCGCGACAGAAGCCACCTCTTCCGGAGGGGTTGTAAGATAGTGCTCTATCCCAGCAAGTTCGTTGACTCTTGTCTCTTCATATACCCCTTCAATATGACGGACCAGATCGACGTTGGCGTCAGGAGCGGTTTTAAGTTGAGCGAGCAAATCGGCAATGACAGCAGCGGTATCAGGAAACCCGAAAGAGTCATGGAAAGAAAGTCTTTGTCGCCGCAGATAATTTACTCTAGCCGCTAGGGCATCAGGTTGTACCTTAAAAGTTTCCGCCGCCTGGTTAATGCAAGCCGCAATAACGACAGCGATTTGAGGTGAAAATCTAGTAGACATGTCAAACTCCTGGGCGAGAGCGAAAGCTTGCATAAATCGATCAGCGTACCACTGGCGTAATTCCTCCAGTCGTTGCTGTTTTTCAAGAGCAAAGTGTGAACTCGGAAGCCGAGCGACATCTTCACAAAGTCTGATTAAGGCCGTATACCCATGAATGACTTTTTCAGGGTCGGCATTTTGTAGAAGTTGTACTAGCCCTCTGAAGAGATCCCCGCGATCGAGGAGTCTTGTAAGCGATTCGCCGCCGGTGTCCGCCACGACAACTGGTTCGAGCTTAAAAGCTTCAAAGAAAGCGGTTTGGATCTCAGGACTTGCTGATGGCATAAAAATAGCTGCCTCTTCGTGGCAGCTTTAGAGAGGATTGTAGCACTAAAAAATTGTTGAAACAATTTTTCAGTACGAGAGCTAAGCTCGGGCTTGTGTTTACACTGAAAAATAATCGCTATTATTTTTTAGTGGTCTTGCGTGGCTAAGGGTAGCGACAGACAGGTCAACGACTAAGTGTTTGGAGAATTTGGGGATTGATAAATTTACGTGGTGCCAATGCTGGCAGATATAGCCTCCGAGTTATATCGTTTAACTCCCTTTGGTCAATGCCATATTCTAAAGCGATGGATCGAAGCTCATCTAACCAAGACATGATATCGCCGTCAAGGGGCTTTTGAGACTGCCGGATATATAAATGAATAAGGTACCGCCCGTATGGTTCCATGCTAATACCCAGATCACGTGCCAATTCGAGTGCGCACCTAAGTGCCTGCATGTCGGGAATATTAATTGCTAAAACGACTTCTTCGCCATTTATTCTGATACCTAGATCCCCCGGGACTCCTTTAATTTTTCGTATAAGTTCAGCCTCTATCAGATTGGCGACTTTTAAGAGGTCTTTGCTTGAAAATAAGTTAAGTTTGAGGCAAGTAGGAATAAGGTTTTTCATCCCTGGCCCCGGATAATGACAATTTCGACCGAATGAATGAACGATACTGGCCAGTGCCACCTCGGGTGTAATATTAAGTTCCTCAAATTTATAGAAGATCGCTCCAGAATCGTTACCTAAAAGTTTGGCAATAACAGGGATGAAATAGGCAGCGGTGAAATGATTAACTTTTTTAGCTAAGTCGGGACGGACATTTTCAAAATAACGACGAACTAATTGTGATGTTTCAATTCGGTCAGCCCCAAGAACATCCAGCATGGCGCGATCATCAGCCGCAAGGTGCATCTCAAAGACACCTTGGTCGACGCTAGATATTCGCATTTCGGTAGCCTTCATTACGCGTACCCTTTCTCGCTCTAGAGTGTCGAAGAGATGCCTTTTTATGGGTTCATTGACCTGGGGAGCTCTAGCCAATTGACGAAGAAGAGTTCCTAGGCGCTGCAGTCCGACAGGGCTTTCAAAAAAATCGTGGAAATCAATCCGAAGACGAGTAAGGGAGGTTACCCTTTCCTTTATTGTTCTGGCGTCTGGCTGGAAAGTTCCGACTGCCTGATCGAAAAAAGCCGCGATGCCGATAGCCTCTTCGGCCCTCAGGGATCCTTTAAATACCTTACTAAGAGCGGCCGCTTCAATATAGCGGGTGGTATGTCTTTGACGCCATTGGTCTAACTCCGCTCTCGCTCTGGCGGTAACTTCGGATAGGTCGACGAAACGAGTATCATGTAAAAGATTGCTGGCCGCCTCATAGGCGAAAACAACTTTATTGGGAAAGTGGCTCTCGGCGAAGTTCTCTATCGCTCTTAGAAAAACATTGTCGGTAAGAAGAAAGGCATGCGAAAGCGTAGGCTTTTGCGTTTCGGTTGGTCTTTGTTCGGCTGTAGTGGCACGAATAAAGGCTTTGATAATTCCATTACGTTCTCGACTGGCCATAAAAAATAACTGCCCTTGCAGGCAGCTAAAAGACGAAACGATTGTAGCACTAAAAAATTGTTGAAACAATTTTTCAGTGGTCTTGCGTGGCTAATGGCTATATGGCTATAACTTAGGAGAAAGGGGCGACAACTATATCTTATGTGACAGAAGAACGCTCAGTGTCAGGGCACGCTCGGCAGCCCGGAGAGGACCACCGTCGAGACTTTTTATTTTCCGAAGCTCTTTTTGTAAATCCCTCTTGCCAACATTTAACAATATCGAACTATATAAACCAATGTCTCTCTGAATAAACTTCTTGGCCAATAAATCGGAACCGGTTGCCAGCCAATAAGAGATACGCCAAAGGTCGGCCGAGAGAGCTTTAAGTTTTTGGTTCATAGTTTAAATCTATCCTTTACGATCTTTATGAATTTTTCCCTTCTTTCTTTATCCAGAATATCCTGACTATCGTTTTCCAACAGACGACTTTAACCCTGCTTTTTTTGTACAACTTATACAAAGATATCCCTTCACCCCACCTTTAATAACCGGAGCAAAACCGACATCGACCAGGCGTGCTATGTGCTTGTCGCAGTTAACACACCAAATTCCGTGTTTTCGACGATCTTCTTTTGTCTGAAGTACCATCAAACAGTAATTATAATACTGACCCTAGATAGGTAAAATATCTTTCCGGCCGTCGTGTTTTTTTTGAGAATTTTGGACAGTTTAGAAAACTGGAGTAGAATACGAGAAAATATGGCTAGGAGTCAGGTAAGAAAAGCTCTAGATAACTTAGCTGAAAAGATTATCCGCGAAAGAAGCGATCAAACAAATGATCCTCTGCCAGAACTTCCTGATCTGGATCCCGCCGTGTACTTAAAATTTGTGTTGATTCAAGCTTTGTATCGGGCCGAAGAGGGATCAGGAGTCGAAACGGGAACTTGGAAGGGGCCTCTAGACCTACTACAGATCGCCGCGATTATTGACGAACTTGGAGGGATGTTGGAAACAGGTAAAGACAACCTGGGAAACCATATTGGTAAATATAATCTGACTGAAGAAATGTTAAAACTAGTCGAGCGAGATATCCGAAAAGAGCGCGAGGGATAAGTTAACTTGAAGAACTTGGGTGTCTCGAAACGCTGACGGTCGGGCAGTAAGTAAGGGGTGTAGAATAAAAAGAGATGGAAAAAATCAAGATCGTTCAGTCCGAGGAAGAAGCTAAGAAAGTGGTCGATTTCCTAACGACCAAAGAAGCCTTCGAACTGGAAATGAATGACTTTCGCCAGGCAGCACGAAAAGAAGCGGTCTTTGGAAGTTTGTCTGACAAGCATCGCCGATATTGGTATTGTGAAGATGACAAAGGAAAAGTAACCGGTGCCATTGGAGTAGCAGAGACGGAAAGAAAAACGGGCGGATACTACATCGATTATTTTGCCGTGCACAAAGATTTTCGCCGACTTGGAATTGGCTCCAGTTTACTGCAAACAGCTGAGAATTTTGTAAAGGAATGTAAGGGACGATTTATCCTTATCGATACCGGTGATACCGATCTCTTTACCGCCGCAAGAGCATTTTATTTAAAAAATGGCTATACCCAAGTTGGTCACATACCCGAATATTCCGACGTGGGCGACGGAAGGATTGATCTATACAAAAAGATCGGATAATTTTCGGGCGATAAGCAGATTATTGACGATAAACAATATTGAGTAATATTATTCTTCAGAGTTCACATAATCTGCCAGATCATATACCAAAACAAAACGATCTATTTCGTCCATTTCGAAGCCTTGGGAACGGAACAACGCGGCAACATATAAAGAAGCTATCCTAGCCGCATACCGATACCGCCGGGAGTATTTGTTTCGCTGGCGAGAAAATGATCTCGATTATTGACCAATCAATATAGGCTCACCATTGATTCTGTAATATAATGTCTAGGTTACTTTATGCTTTCCAATCGCGACCTTCTTTCTCAAAGTGAGGCAGAGAGATTACAGCAATCTTTCGAGGAATTAATTCGAGCATTTAAAGAGAGTGGACAAGAATCAACTTTAGACCAGGGAGCCATAGGTGGATTAAGACAAGAGTTTTTTGTCAGAGGAAGTTATGACCATGACGTTCCGCCTGAAACCGGGGCAGCGATGACATCAAGTGGCGGCGGGGCAGCAAGAATGGAGTTCCGATTAGCTTTTTTTATCGGCCAACCAAGCGAATACGGAAAAATGATGATAGCTGAAAACCGAATGGATCTAACAAGCGGCGAGAGAGGAATCTCGGGTGACGATAAGTTCGTTGGTGGGCCAGCCCCACAGATAGCCGATATGTATGAAGATATTATTGTTCAGGCGGCGGCTAATGTGTACCGTGTTAGAATTTTACATACACGAACGATAGATGACTTCGATGGGCCAACCGTAGCGAAACTGACAGCAAGAGGCTATCACCGGCGGCCAGGGTATCACGATGTTATGGATAGGATATTTGAACCGAGGGTGAACTTCTCAGATGACAACCAGAAATAAGGTCTTAATATAAAAATGACCGTGATAGAATAAATAAAGAGCTATGGATGGGGTAGTTTAGTGAAGAATGCGCCTATGTGTAGGCAAGGCGAAGGTTCATACCCTTCCCCCATCCCCTAAGAAATATGAATCCTCAAGAATACTTAGCGCAAGAACTAAAAGCGTCAGCAAAATATATTCTTACGGAAGAGGATCAGAAGGTGATTAAGTTTGAAGGCATCGGGACATTTATTTTTAGGAAGCTTAAGTCAAAGAAGTTTCGAAAGACAAAAATAGATCCGTCTTCTGAGGAAGTAGTTAAAAAAGCGATAAGGTTAAATGTCGAAAAGAACGAGCCAATTAAGTTCACCTATCCTTTTGGCGGATACAAAATATGGCGACTACCATCTTATCCCGAAGTTGATTGGGCAGAGTTTATGGCAATTGCCCACATTATCCAGTATGTAGCGCCGATTGCGGCAGCCTATGAACCAGGGGTCGAAGTATTCTTTTGCGCAGACGACATCATTATCGAAAAGATAGACAACAGTCCGCGTGAGAAACTTGACGCTTATTTATCTTCGTTTAACAAGCTCCTTGAAGAGTTCAGCAAATATCTGCCTAATAATCTTAAGTTGACACTTTTTAGAGCAGCGGACCTTTTTACACCCGATGAATACGAAGCCGAACTGAACAAAGCCAGAGACGGTCTCTTGGCGAAGGGTATTTCGCCGGAAAGAATGGTCGAAGTTAAAAGGCTTTCGGAATTTAACTTCGTCACTAAGGGAAGAGTGGACTATTCCAAGCTTTCCAAAGTAGAAAGGGAGAAAATGTTTGAGGAATTAGCGTACTTTGGCGAATCGTATCTTTCGATACCAAAAAGACGAGCATTCAACCGTGCGGAGAACAAAATTGTCATCTTCTCCAATCCCCTACCAAACGCCCTGGATATCGGCTCGACCAAGACATCCAAGGCAAAGTTCTGGGCGGGAACCGGAGTTCTGGAGTGTGAGGACGAAAAATATTATGACCGAATCATAACACCTAAACAGTGGGAAGAGACCAAGGATGAAGCAAAAGAAGTACCGGTTAGCTTAATTCCAATGATGAATTTTAAGAAGGTTCTAGTTTTCCAGAGGAGGTTAAACTTCTTAAGCGATAAGACTGACGATTAGGCATATTAGACTTAGTCTTATGAAACTTCTCATCTTTTCCACCTTCAGTCCCGTAAACCCCACCTGCTTCCAAAACGAATCGGATACCGCCGGATTATTTTCAAATTACTACCCTTCACATACCGGCTTATGACTTGGCGGTGGGTAAGAATCCTGTGTAACTACCGCCTTTACCGAAACCTGTCCGTGAATATCGGGATTATGCTTATTCCGAACCGATACCGTTACAATATGTGTCCCAGGAACTTCAAAATAATAATCGAAGGCGTTGTATTTGGTATGAGGACAGACCTCTTGTAAATTTGATGTCAGGGTAACTTCATAGTTTCCATTTCGGCAACCATTTGCTGAACAACCCTCACCCGTTTCCGGGTCGAAAAAGTCCACTCCGATACTTGTGTTTTGTCCCACTACCCAGCCACCCTTGCGCTCAAACCCCGTCTGGAGAAATAACTGCAATTCTCTTTTGCTCGGAACATCAACCAGCCCCTTCTCGTACCAAATCTGAAGGTGAAACCCGTCGGTAATCACCGCCCGATAATCAATCGACTTCTCTGAAGTAAATATCTCTTTAGGATTAACAAATATACTATCACTGTCTTTAATACCTTCTGACGAAGATCCGATAAAAGGAGTGTTCCACCCGGAAGGCGTGCTACCTGACCTTTGCTGGACAGTAAAACCTATCGGTCTCTTATCTTTATTCTCGATTTTCCATTTTATGAAATATCCATCCTCACTCCGACCATTCACAACCTGTTTTCCCGCTTCCTTGCCAAAAAAGATAATCTTAGGTTGCCCATCTACCCGACCAACACTTTTAATCAGTACACCTTTAACCCGGAAATCAATACTTTTTATCGCGGGGGTTATATGAACAAATACATGATCAAAATAACCCGCCTCGTTTAGGTGTAATTCTTCCGACACCAAGCTCCTTACGACATCGTCTCCGGGAGCCGGCTCCACCATCAGTGTCGTCGGCAAAACTTCCCTCTTTCCATCAGTGCTGACAACCTCGACGGTATAAATCGAATTAGAAATCTCCTTACGCTTTTCTGTCTCCCCCCTAAGGCCCGAAACCATTGAGGCATCAGGCACCGCTGATGTCAAAGATGGCTCAAGACTATAACCAGTTGAGCTCCTCTTTAGTATACCTCCTACTAAAAGATAGAAATCATCCAGAGAATAGCTGCCACTTAAGCCCGTCGGCTCCCCACTACCCAACTTCGGCGGCTGCCGACTAGCGAGTGGCGGAGAATTATTCACTAGCGAGGGTCCCGCCTGGTGCACTCTTCTCTCCACCGCTAAATATCCAATTGCCCCAATAACAACAATTACAACGATAATTAAAACAGCATTCGCAAATCCTCTTCTGTACACGCCATCTACAACGATAGCACATCGACCCGACACTGTTAAGTTTTCATCTCCATCGTCAACTGCTCCACGATCATAGGATTATTCGCCTGTGCTGTGCTGTGAATAAGTTAAGATACATTTGCGACATTGAGATTAAGTGACTCACTTCGCCAGAGCCCCCCTTAAGTACAGTAGAATAGTCGGATCAAAGGGGGTGA
>LCJH01000026.1 GCA_000999595.1 Microgenomates group bacterium GW2011_GWA2_44_7 | reverse complement strand
TCCTCCAACGGCTCAGGGTCAGGAATCAACCATTTAATATAGTTACATCCCTCCGTCGTCCGGGTTTCAGGATTCCATTTACCGGCAGAGCAGGACTGCATCTTCTTTCCGGTTGGCGTGGTATTGGGTTCATTTAACGCGCTACCGCATTTAGGACAATGGTCGATATTTATCGTTGAAGGCATAAGTAAGTTTAATGATGATTTTACAAATAATGCACTAACTTTTCACCCTGCAATATTTTCGTTTGTTTCTAAACCCCTTTGGCCAGCTAAAAATTGCTCCGCTTGAATAGCGACCGGAAGCACTTGGGCAAAGCGTTCCAGACGAACCAGCGCACGACGGGTGGAATCGACTTGATCACTGAGTTCTTGGAGACGAGAAAGCGGATGGGGGAATACCGCCAGGCTCGCACGATTAGGAAATGAGTTTTCAACTTTTTCTTCTTCAGCTCTTAATTTCTCGAGCTGTTCCCTTAAGCGCTCCAGTTCTTTGGGCAATTGCTCAGAATACGATTCAGAGTTTTGAATAATTTGCTCTCTTTGGTCGGGTGATATTCCGGCTTCACGATAGAGAATCTCTAATGATGCCTTAATCCGAGCAGCCAGGGGTTTATCTGCTGACGTCCTATTTAACTCGATTTGCTCGGATTGAACATCGGAGTTATGCGGATCTAGCTCTCTAGCCGCGGCGTCAACTTGAGATAATATCTCATATTTAAAATCTCTTCGATATTTTGGAATAATCTTTATCATTTTATTAAGCCAATAAGTTTCCCCCTGTATTTCGGCAAGTGTCTCCAAAGCAGCCGCGTTATCTTCATATGCTTTTAATTGATCTAATAAAGTCGCGCACTTTGAAATGTCCGCTCCCTCAAACTGGCCAGGTAATTTATAAACTAAAGCAGCCAATTTTTCCCAGTCGGCCATTTGCCCACCTTCCTGAAGGTCCATTATCGCTGCATATTCTTCCTTAAGCATTTGCACAGAACTTTGGGCGTCGGGCTGGTTAGCTAGTTCTGCTAAAGCCGTACTAGCACCCCCGATATCGCCTGAGGTCAGCTTGGTACGGATTGCAGTTACTTGCTCACTCACGCCGGAAAGCCCATGGTCACGGCGGTAAGCAAAACCAGCCAGAGTCTGTTGAATTTTTTGTAATGTCGTGGCGCGGGCGGCCATTTGCTCGTCAGGCAAATGTATATCCTCTCTACCCGCCAATTGGTAAAAAGCTCCCATTTGCCGAAGGGCTTTTTCGGCCGTCTCGGGATCACCGTCTATTTGTTGTGTTACCCCTTTCCGGTGGTCCCAATCCTGCAGTGTGGCTCTTAAGTTGCCAAATTCCCTAGCGGTGAGCATAAGCCCTAAAATACTAAAGGCTGCCTCGTCACCTATCTTTCGAGTATCAGAAAGTAAACCAGCAACATGGAATTGAGTTTGTTCAACTAAGGTATTCGAGCCGGCCATATTAATAAGACTAACAGAAACAACCAAAAAATAGAAAGGGGTTTAAATACTTTAACAAGTAGCGGGAAACTTGCGAGGTTATCGTCAGTTTAAGGGGAAAGATTTCGACTGTTACTGAGAACCGGAGACAAGACCGTAAATTAGACTTACCCCCGGCTTTTTTGTATTTTCATAAAGATTTCTGCTATTATCCGACTGAAATGACGAGAGAGCACAAACAACATGGCTCTGGCCACCTCGACGTAGAGAGACAGATGGGGCTAAATAGTTGGAAAGTGCGGGCACGTCTTGCGGCAGACCGCGCAGGGTGTCCGGTACCGGAAGAAACCCGAAGAAGGGAGATGGAAAGGGTTACCAGAGTAAGAGCGATGGACATCAATAGTAGGACCAGGAGAAGGGAGTTCCTAGAACATCCGGGTAGATATTGGCACCAAGGATCAAGAGAGACCACTCAGTTGTACGCTCGGTATATGACGTTTTACCAGATGGTCTTGGACGAACTAACATCCAAAGCTTGGATGGCAAGGGACGAAGGAAACGAAGCTAAAGCTAGCTGGTTAAACGGTATAGTTGACGAGCTAAGCATACCAATTCCCCGTGTACCAGGCGAAGGTTTAACCAAGCTGGAAGCGGGAGCGGCTCCAAACTGGGCTCTGGAAAATGTGCCACCCATGGAAAGATATGAAAATTATGTTCTGGCGAGATTATTGGCATCTTATATTTTCAAATGGAAACCAGCAGATGAATCTCGGGAAGATCCATGGGCGGTAGCGTTTGAGTGCCTGGATAAAGCAACAAAAATACTAGATCCCAAGTACGATGATCCAACAAATGCCTGTCGGTTAACGATCGCCACCGCCGAATATATGGTCAGTTTTGGCAAAGCAAACCCAGAACTTGTCTTAAAACGGCTTTTTGGTCAAGGCAAATTAAAACAAGACCAATCTTATGAAGCATATACGAAAGCCCTGGAGACAATGGAAGTGTTGGAAAAGGGAAAGACTCAGTGGAAACTGGCAAAGCTGCTTTGGCATAAATCTCGGGACTTTAACTGGATAAGTAAATTACAAATCGCCGACCCTCTCTCATTTACTACGACAACTGAGTATAACCGGTATTTGTATCATGGTTAAATGGCTAAGAAATCTAAAAAAGCTTTTGTGACAGGAATTACCGGCCAGGATGGGTCGTATTTAGCCGAGCTCCTTTTGGATAAGGGTTACGAGGTATACGGATTCTTAAGGCGGTCAAGTTCTCAAACATATGGCAATGTCGCCCACCTCAAACACCAGATAAAGTTTCTCTTCGGCGATCTGACCGATCCGGCCAGCATCAGTATGTATCTTGCCCAAACTCAACCAGACGAAATATACAACCTCGGATCTCAGTCGCATGTCCATTCGTCGTGGGATCAGCCGATTGCCACCGCCGATCAAACGGGCTTGGGAGCGCTTAGGATTTATGAAGCCGTCCGAAACGTATGTCCAAAGGCAAGAGTCTATCAAGCCAGTACTAGCGAGCTTTTTGGGGAAACTTCCCTTTCGCCGCAGAATGAAAAAACGCCGATTGTCCCGAACAACCCTTATGCAGCAGCAAAGGCATTGGCCCACTTCGACGCCCAGATATATCGAAAATCTTTCAAACTCTTTATCTCGACAGGCATTCTTTTTAATCATGAAAGCCCCCGACGAAGCCCGGACTTTGTTACTCGAAAAGTAAGCTTGGCGGTAGCCGCCATCAAATTAAAATTAAAAGGTGGCCAAATCCCCCTTGGTCAGGGCAATATTCCCGTCATAAATGATTTTAGCCAGTTGGAAATGGGTAATCTTGAGGCAAAACGTGACTGGGGATTTGCCGGAGATTATGTCCAAGCCATGTGGCTGATTCTTCAACATAAGAAGCCCGATGATTTTGTCGTCGCCACCGGAGAGACTCACACTGTAAAAGAATTATGTGAGACCGCCTTCGCCCACGTCGGACTTAACTGGAAAAAATATGTCGTTGTAAATAAAAAATGGGTTCGACCAACCGAAACCGGACCGCTGGTTGGTGACTTTACCAAAATTCAAAAAACTCTTGGTTGGAAACCAACAGTTAAATTTAAAGAACTTGTCGGAATGATGGTGGAAAGCGATTTAGCAAAATTAAGGTAGTTCTACTTTAGCCCAAAACCAACTCGTCAAACCGGTCGTAGAATTTAAAAATAGTGTCCTCGTATTTTTTATCACTTTTTAGTATTTCCAGGGTTTTTAGCAGCTCCTCCGCCCGAGATGAAGGAAAACCTGTTTCGGCATTAAAATTACGAGCGGTGTTATCGCTCGGGCCTTCAAAAAAATAACGCTTTATGTAATTGTGCCAACGACGAATATCGTACAGGTCTATCTGAAACACCTTCTCCTCATCAAATATCTCGGTAAAGTACTCAGCGATCTGTATCCAATTGTTTAGCTTTTGATACAAAAGTCTGTCTTCGTAAACCTTCAGCGCCTGAATCGCAAACCGCAGTTCGCTGCCGAAGTTATAAATACCGTTTTGCTGCATAAAACGAAAGTGAGTTTCATCAACCAGCGAGTGCGCCTTAAATCCCAAATCAAAGGCGTTTTCGCACACCTGGAGACTGACCAGTTTGATCCCTGTGGTGTGAGTCTGATCTCGGGGAATCACCCCAAGATTACGAATATCAGGAAAGGTCGTACCGACGTAAAACCTAGCCTCATCAATCCCCTGGAAATATTTATCAATCAATTTTCTACCGAAAACCGCGTGGCCGATAAGAGCGGGCATATCTTTATGAATTATGATTTAAGAATTAAGAGAATACTATACTAATCTTACTCTGATTTGCAGCTCGTAGAGCGAAAAATCAGATTAGATTCGTTATACTGAAAAACTCAAATTTGAGTTTTTGAAGTGTACTTAGGCTTATTTCTTTTAGTAATAGTAACGGCAAGAAACGTTAATCCTGACATAAGAAGGATGGGAACAGAAGCTCTTAAAATCACCTGATAAAAAGATTTGTTACGGTAATAAACCATCATACACCCCCGTCGATCAATCGTCCCCGGGCCGTCACAGTGCAAGGTATATTCATAAAAATTACGGTCCGAAGTTTCGTAAAGAGATATCAAAATACCCGCCAAGGAGATAATAAAAAAAACAATCGCCACGTCTGCAATTCGTCTGGAAATCATAAAACCAGTATACAGGACTCAGATCCTCAGTCTTAAATCCCAAGTCCAAAATCCTCAATCCTGCTTGCCCTAAAAAATTTGATCGCAAATTTTTCAGGGTAAACTTTTACCATTTATTCCCGCATCTCAACCCTCCACTTACACTGTCTAGCGAGCATATATCTTATCCACATTTACAACTTAGTGCCAATACAAAAGCATAATCGATATCAATAAATTTATACATTTTACATTTTTAAAAACCGCAAGCCCCCATTCTGGGGCAGCCGGTCCGAAGAGATAAATAGACTCTTCTATTTCGCCTTCCTGGCAACTTTTAAGTCCATTTTAAGTCCACCTTCGAGGTGGATCACTATTGACACCTCGGGAGCTGACACGTCAGTTTTTGGCAAGCCGGGCAACAAGCTGGAATGTTTTAAGATTTGACTGCAAGTTAACATGGCCATAACAATCAACAGTTTTGACTCGGGCACCCTTAAAATGGCTGCTCCCGCCAGGAACCAACTGATCCCCTTTTGCTCGAAGGCAGATTATTTTGCTTCTCGGAAAAAAGTTTTTTTGCCTGAGCTTCTCCAGAAAATCACTCTTTGTTCTCAGCTGCCTGGCCGACAGCGAAAAAGGGACAAACTTACCCAAAGGCGCCCCGTAAAAAGGTGTCGCAACAGTGATTATCTTCCTGATTAATTTTTGGTTCTTCGGGTCTTGGGCGTAGTTAAGACCTACGATTCCGCCAAGGCATAAACCCACCAAAACAACCTCTTTTAGTTCTTTATCCTCAATAAGCTTTTTTACAATTATGGTTAGCTTGTTGATATCCTGCAGCCCTAAGCCTATCTGGGGCAAATAAACCTGAAAACCTCTTGATTTTAGATATTGTTCAAAAGGGGTGAGGGCCGAGTTGTTGTCAAGCCAACCATGAATCAGAACGATCGGGTATTTCTGAGATCGCTTTAAGCTTCCAACCGAAGATCTGTTAAGGAAGCTCCAATATCCAACCAAGGAGCGGCCTCCGAGATCGAGAAACAGCTCTTTGACAACATCACTAACCAGCATCAGCTTTAAGTATATCAAGGGGAAATATTTTTCCATCAATCAGCTCTTATCTGAACCGTTTTTTGTCAATTCCACCGACTGCTTGAAGTCGCTCGTGAATTTTCTACATCACGCCCTATCAGAAAAATTAGCCGTTCAACCTCGCGCCTTTCCGGTTCTTCCAAAGGCCGTTTAAACCCAAAATTTAATACCGCCTGGTACGCCACCGTCAGAACCACACGAAGATAATCTTCGCATTTTTCCCAAGAGGCAATTCCCTCTCTTAACATCCGAGCCAGATCATTCGCGATAGAATCCCCTAAAACGATCTTGGGGTTTAAATTATCCAACCCGATCTGAAAGGCAATCTCATATATATCAGCCGCTCGGTTCGTCCGCCATAGTTCATGCAGAAGCTCCGGCAACCAGTTACGCATTGCGGAGGCCAACCTGCCTAAGTTATTACCCTTCGTTTGGGCAATTTTTTTCTGCTCCGCTTCGGAAAAGTAAGAAAACCCCATTCTGGGTTGATCCCGTTCATGGCCAAGCATAGGGGCAAATATATGCTAGCGGCCCCCTAAGGTCAAGAAAAAAAGGACTTGATCAACGTCCAAGAACTGACTAAGATTGGATGATGTTTTCTAAAAAGATCAGATTTTTTATTATCATTATTTTGATGCTGGCCGCGGTATCGGTCGTCATGGTTATCAGCAAAAAACCGAAGCCGAGTGTAGAAGAGGTCCATTACCACGCCGGATTTAAAGTCTTTGTCGATGGCCAGTTACAAGACTATTCGGGATCGAAATTTATGTACATCAAACCGTGCACCGCCGACAACAGCAAAGAAATAAAAGACGAGCAAATGGAAAAGGCCCACCTCCATGACGGCGTAGGCGATGTCGTCCACGTAGAACACCAAGGATCAATCTGGAGAGACCTCTTCAAAAATATAAACGTCAGTTTTGATTCCGAGAAACCCTTGCACGCTTTCACCAACAGTGGGGACAAAATTGCCGATATTCTAATCCAACCGATCGAACCTGACCAAAGCATCGTCATTGTCGTCGGCGACGAAATCGACTCCCAAACAATTACAAAAAACGCCGTCACCCCGGAGCATATAAAGACGACCGGCGAAAAAAGTGAAACCTGCTAAACAAGCCAACGATTCGCCCCCCAATAAATTTGAGCGCAAATTCTCCTTGTGCGATTGTAAATTATGATAAGTACTTGACAACACAAAAACTATCTACTACATTAGATATAGTAGTTATGAATAAAGGTGTTATGAACAAAGGTTTACTGATCGGTGGAAGCATTCTCTTAATTGTCGTTGTCGCCGCGGTGGTATGGGGAAACCAGCCATCGAAAAGTGGCTTATCAGACGCTTCAACCTTGCCAACCCCAGCAACGATAGACACCTCCATCTCTAACTTTCCGGCCATAAACGGACCCGCTTCTTCTCCAGAAATGATCGCTACCCAAGAAGTGGTTACTATTCGAGAATCCCCCCAAAAGGGTCAGTACCTGGCCGATGAAAAAGGCATGACCCTTTATCTTTTTGATAAAGACACCGACGGGGTTAGTACTTGTACCGGCAACTGCCTTAAGATCTGGCCGCCTTATTTACAGACCGAAGATACCCTAGCTACTTTACCCGACATGGTAGATGTAATTGAGCGACCAGACGGTTCCATGCAATACACCTACAACGACATGCCGCTTTACTACTACGCTTCCGACAAAAAACCCGGCGACGTCCTGGGCGATGGAGTCAATGGGGTTTGGCATTTAGTTACACCCCTAAATGAGCAAGAGTAAGAAGTAAGAGTTTATCCTGAAAAAATTTGCGCTCAAATTTTTTAGGGCAAACAGAATTTTGGATTTAGGATTCTGGATTTCAGGCTTAGGAATACTACAAGCTCGCTAAGCACTTCGAGCAGCAATCTCATCTCCGCCATCAGTAAGGTCATTTACCGTATAATATTTGGCATAGCCATGATCAAAGGGGCCAAACACAAAAACCAACTTCAGTTAAGAAAGAGGCAAGCTTTCGAAAAGGGTCTCCAACTGGCAACCGGACTTAAGGCAAAGAAAATCACCCCTGAAAGATTTGCCAAAAGTTACGCCAAGCTCAGAGAGACCGCCATCTTTGAAAGTATGACCGGTTTTTTTACTAACTATTTTTTTGAAGTAGAACTAAAACGGGAGATTTCTATTGCCAGGCGCTATGGCACGCCTCTTTGTTTGATGGTTGTGGATCTGGACAAACTTAAACAAATCAATGATATCTACGGCCACTCCGTCGGTAATAAAGCCATCGTCCTGTTAGCAAAAATCGTCCTGCAACATATCCGTGAAGAAGATATCCCCTGCCGCTGGGGCGGTGATGAGTTTACAATTATCCTCCCCTTCACCGATACCAATGAAGCCCTTCTCGTCGCCCGGCGAATAAAAGGCCTTGTGGACGGCAGCCAGATTGAAATTGACAAAAAGCGCATCTCGATAAGTGCCAGTATCGGCATCGCCAAGTTTTCGCCGCTGGACAGCCCTAATACCTTGTTCAAAAAAGCCGATAAAGCCGTTTACCATGTCAAGCAGACACAACGAGGCGAGATCGCGGTTTATGGTTCGGAAGTTCGGAAGGGATTGAAAAATAAGTTAACTTTAAGCTATTGATCCGTTACTCTTCACTTGATATGCTTTCGCCATGGTAAAAGCAACCAATGAACCGGGAAACAATTCTTTTCAGACAATCGTTCGCAAGGTAGTCAGAGAAGAATTGAAAACGGAACTAGCGGTGGTCAAAACTCAGATCCTAGAAACTGTTGAGGGAAAAATGGACACAACATTCCGCCAATATCGTGATGAAGTAGTGACCAAACTTGATGACATCGTAGGCCAACTGCAGGATATACGGGACGAAATAACAGTTGGGAGTGGCGACCATCGGCGGCTCCTCGAGGTTAACGAGAGAGTAGAAAAACTGGAAGATATTCATCACCAAGACGGACACACCTCTTCATAAATATCCTGTTTCGTCATCTAACCTCATTGACAGCCATATTTTCTCGATTTAGGATAAGGCTAGTGAAAAAAATACCTTCTCAAATATGGGTTTTCATTGGCATTCTCGTCATCGTAGTCCTCCTGGCCGGAGCCTATTTCCTCGCCGCCCAAAGTCCAAAAGGATGTAAAGCAATGCCCTGATGGTTCGTATGTCGGCCGAAGACCGCCGACTTGTGAGTTTGCCCCGTGCCTCTAACACATATGGAAGTGGGAAAAAGTTTAGCCCAGAGAGTCAGAGTTATTGAGGAGAGAAACAAAAGAGTAGAAAGAGATAAGGCTTGGGAAACCAGCTTTACCAGAAGAGGACTGCTTGTTCTTTTTTCATATCTGGCCGTAGGTCTGTACTTGCAAGCGATCAATGTCGACAGGCCGTGGCTAAATGCCATTGTTCCTTCATTGGGCTTTCTGCTTTCGACTTTAACACTTCCCTTCTTCAAGTCTCTTTGGCAAAAATATCTGCGCCATCAGTAAAGATTTTTTTAAGATAAATCCTATAGTCTAGTATTTTAGCTTCGATCTGGTACAATACCCCAAATCAGCGCAGTCCCAGCCACTTATACGCGGCCTACGGAATCGGCGCTTTTTTTGTACCTTAAAAAAGCTGCTTTGGAAATTGATTTTGTCGGCCAGCTTCTCCACGGTCACGATTCTTTGAGGCTTTCAAAGAGTGGTCACTGTGGAGGAGACTCCACAGAATCCGAAAAGGGGGTTTTATGTCAAAGATCTTTTTGGCGATCGCGGCCCTCGTGGTCGCGGTCGCCATTAGTTCGTGCGACGCCCCGGTCACCCCGGGGCTGACCCCCGTTTTACCCCCCCGCCCGGCGCCGCCCCCGGCGCCAACAAAAGCCCTGCCCGCCCAGCAGGGCCGGGGTCCGTTGGCATCCCCCACGCCGACGATGCCCCCACCCCAGCCCAAGCCGACGCCGCCCCCGGTGCTCGGCAAGGCCTCGAGCCTCGAGCTGGAGGCGGCTGGAATTGTCGCCATGCTGACTGGCGACAAAATCCCCTATGTGTTAGGGGATGGAAGTACAGTCAGCCTCGGCGTGGACGAACTCCATGCCGAGTACGAGCGCCGGGTCCGCGAAGAGGGGCGGACCCCGGAATTGGCCAAATTGCTCAAGGCGATTTGGCTGATCCCGAAGCCGCGGGGTTTTCTCCCCTGCGACTCGGCCTGGTTCTTCCTGACGGAGAGCCTGGCTGAGTTCTGGGAGGGGACCCAGGACTGGCCGAAGACGGCCGTCTACCCCAAGACCGTCCTGGACAGGACGGTGCTGGTGAAAACCAGCAGTGGAGTAGAAAACTGGAGCGTGAAGCAGTTGCTCCAGTACCTGGTCGACCGCTGCAAGAACAGCGGTTACCGGGTGGCCACGGACCAAGTTCGGGGCTTGGTCCGGGTGACGAACTACGGCTCGGAGGGCCGTAGTGACGTTACTGTCTCCCCCGCTCCCCTCCTGATCTTCGCCGTCGCGGGGACGGCTGTGGCGATCGCCATTACAGTCGCTCAGCCCGAACTAGCACCGGCGACCGGGAGTGCGGTCGCGGCCATGTGGGTCATGGTCGCGGTCCCCGAATCCCCCGGAGGGGCTCCTCTCCCTCCAAAGCAGTAGCCAAAGGACAGGCAATTGTCTGGGCAACGATTGCCTGTCCTGGTTTTTAAATCCTGATACCCAACCTCATAAAAGCCGCTTCCTGTAAAACTCTCATCCTTTCGGGATCAACTCTGGCCAACTCCATTAACTTAATCATCTCTTTATCCATAAACCCACTGACCAGCTCCAAGACCTTATTGACCCTGGCATTTATTTGCTCAACGGAAACCGTACCTCCCGATCGGCCTGTATAGACTCCTTTTCGTGCCTGCTCTAGTATACTAAGGCCAGCAAAATACAAACGAAGAACATCATACGTCATAATCCTTCGGCAAGACAGGGATACAAGTTGGGCAATGTCTTTGGCCGAAAGGTCTCCCTTGGGAATGCCTTGTCGGAGAAAGTCCGGCAGCGCCCCCCCCGTCATGGTCTCGGTGATGATGGTAAGAGCCATACCGGCGCCAGAAATATCAGCCATTGAAACACTTCTTTCCAATTCCCGACGCTTCCACTCATATGCGCAAACAGGAGCCGCGTTTTGTATCGCTTTAAAAACCGGCCAGCCAATTCCGGACGGATACGCCATCGCTCGAACTATTTGATCAGGTAAAGACGCAAACACTTTCGGCCCCATCCCCGGATTGTTCGCAAAGTGCCTCATGTCCATTCTCCACTGGCTCTCTGCAGATCTGCTCATGACCGTTTGATTTTACCTCACCTATGCAAATAACTTAGAGGCAAAGAAGTGTCCTTTTTGATAAAATAGACACCGTGAAGATGTTTAGGGTCTTGGAGCAGGAGACTAAAGACAGCCTCACCCTAGAAGTGCTGGGCAAAGATTTAAACGGTCTTTTTACTAACGCCGCTAAGGGTATCGAAGCACTGATTGTCGACCCCCTATCGGTCAAGAAAGAAATGGTCCGAAAGTTCAACACCCAAGCCGACGATATAAACGAGTTACTCTTTAAATTTCTCTCAGATTTAATTTCCCTCAAAGACACTTATCAGCTCGTCTTTGGTAGTTTTCAGATTGAAGTTTCTGAGGGTGAAAGGTCACTGTTCGGATCGGCAAAAGGCGAAGTCATAGACCGCAAGCGGCATAAACTAAAAGTGAATATCAAAGGGCTTAAACGGCAGCCCTTAGTTGTAAAACAGGAAGGAAATCTCTGGAAAGCGCGAGTGGTATTGGAAGTATGATCAAAATCGGCGACATCAAACTTGAAAATGGACACTTTTACAGTCCGACCCAAGGGATTCTTAAACCAGAAGAGCTGCTTATTAGTATTACCGACTTTGTCAAAGCCGACCCCAACTCTTTCTATTCCTTAATAATCGGCAGCGATTCCCAAACAAAAAGATCCGACGGCAAAATTGCCGTTAACTTTGTCACCGCGGTTGTCATCCACCGTCATGGTCACGGTGGTCGTTATTTTTGGAAGAACACCAAAGAAAGTCATAAATTTTCCCTGCGCGAAAAAATATATCAAGAAACACTTTATTCAATCAATCTTGCTTTTGACATCGCTCCAAAACTTCGACTCGCCCTTGGGCCAAAGTGCTACGAACTGGAAATTCATGTCGATATCGGCGAAAGCGGACCGACAAGAGAACTTATTAAGGAAGTTGTGGGCATGGTCAGCGGCAATGGCTTTACCGCCAAAACCAAACCCTATTCCTATGGCGCCTTTGTGGTCGCCGATAAACACACCTAACGGTTGGGCTGCACTAATCTTACCCTGATTTGCAGCTCGTAGAGCGAAAAATCAGATTAGATTCGTTATACTCAAAAATTTTCGACAAAATTTTTGAGTATATAATCATCTCTGTGCGACTTCCAATCAGAGCGGCCGGGATAACGCTAAAGGAAAATCAAGTTCTCCTTTTATGGCGAAACAACCATGGACGGGAGTATTGTGTTTTCCCCGGTGGCGGGGTGGAAGAAGGAGAAACCAAGGAAGAGGCGGTGGTCCGAGAATTGATGGAAGAAACCTCGATTACAATCCAAGTTAAAAAGTTGCTCTACGAACTGACCTATCTTAAAAATAATCAATATCATAGTCAGCAGTGCTTCTATCTTTGTTTGTTTGTTTCTGGTAAGCCGCGCTTAGGCGACTTTAATGAAAAAAAGACTATGAACGGTGGCAAAAATCTATATAAGCCGATGTGGGTTCCTACCGATGGAATATTAAAACAAAGAATCTATCCTACTGAAATCAAACAGTGGCTGGCCCAGGATATTCCTAACAACTTCATCAACACCCCACGGCTAGAAACCCTCCATCTGGAAAATCTTCGAAACGACTAACCAATTATCCGATTAGGGACCAATCGTTAGTTTACTTACAGCATCTCTCCAGGCCTCAACCTATACTGAAAAATGTCATGGATTATTTGGCCGGTCTTTTTGCTTTGGTTATCTCTTTTTTTATAAGCGCCTATCACAACCTGCCGATGTCCAAGCCAGACTTTTCTTTCAAGCCAGTCACCGCCTCCCCGACACTTTCCAACACACCACTATCCTCCCCAACGAGTACGCCCTCCGTCCGTCCGGCAACCACCCCCACTCCAAATTCGATCGATCTTTCCGACTTTCGTTATCCCGGTGGAAAAATAATCCAAGACGAAAGTAAGTCCATGGTTCTGGAAACAACCGATGACTATGGGAAAGTATCGAAATGGTACCAAGAAAAAGTAAACAACCTCGGCACCAATACCAAAGTCTCCTCATGGTCAAACTTGTCCGTTGAAGCATCTGAGAATACTGACATTACCACCAACATCAAACTGTCCGCCGATAGCGGAAACAACAACGCAAATAATGGAGAAATTAACACCGGCAAGGCAAGCGTTAGTGTAAATTCTCAATCCACAACCCAATCTGATTCGACAGGCCGTTTGGTCACCACCATCAAAAGCCAGACGCAAATCGGCCAGATTACTATTAGTCTTATAAAACATAACAATCTCACCCAAGTTACTCTCACCGTTTCGTAATATCCTCCAAAAATCACTATTGACAGACGCCTTTTTCGACTGATAATATGTTCTTATCTCCTATCTATAAGATAGCAGTTATAAATAAGAAGTTTAGACATTTAAATTTTATGAGAATTGAAAACAACAGTGAACAGGACACCTATAATCCTAAGAGTTCAAGAGCCGGCGTCTTTGGCTTCCCCTTTGAGGCGTTTGGTCCCTCCCGATCAAATATCAAAAATTTAATACGCGACCAAATCGCCGCGCTGGATACAAAGTCAGTCATCAAGCGGCTAAAGAAATTGTTACCCATTTTTATTATTTTGTTAATGGTCTTGTTTGCCTTGAAATGGACCAGGGGCAAATTCGTCTCTTCGGGCCAAACATCAGCCAAGGTCAATCAAACAATCTCTCTCCAAACAGCCAGAGCCCAAATCGGTCTCAATCGTGACTATACTTTCCCCCTCAAAGATGGCAGCGGCAAGGTACTTTCCAACATCCACTATGTCATTACCGAGGCACAGGTCCGCGATGAGATAATTGTTAAAGGCCAAAAAGCCAACGCGGTCGGCGGTAAAACTTTCCTCATCTTAGAGCTTAAAATCCGAAACGATTTTAACCAAGGGGTGGACATAAACACCAGAGATTACGTCCGACTCTCCGTAAATGATAACGGTGAAGAACTATTAGCTCCGGAAATTCACAATGACCCGGTCAATGTCCAGGCAACCTCCATCAAGTACACCCGCTTAGGCTTTGCAATTAACCAGACCGATAAGAATTTCATTCTTCACATTGGGGAAATCGGTGAAAAAAAGGAAAAACTTCCCTTACCTTTAAGTATTAAATAAGATAATGATCGACCGCTCGCCATATAAAATGTCCCAAGAAGTAATTGATGAAGTAATGTCCGCCCTACAATCGATAAAAAGTTACGGCAGTATTGAGATTTATGTTCAAGACAATGTTGTTACTCAGATTACGGTTCGAAATATCAAAAAATTCAGAGGCGAACACAACGGGGTAGAAAAGCATGAAACCAGATCTATCAAAGTGTCATAACTTACTTTTGTTAGCTACTTCACTGAATTTCTATCCTCCACCCTATAGTCTCAAAGTGACAATGCAAAATAGAATACGTTTTCGTCCAAGGCAGCCAGTTCCTTAAACAATTGTCTTTTAGGATTTAAAAGCTAGCCGCAAACGGAGGCTTCTTAATCTAACCATCGTTGGATTAGGACGCCTCCGTTTTTTTTATTAAAAAAAACGCGGGGTAGAGTGCTCCCCTTACAAGGGAAATATCTCCCCACCAACGTCTTGGGCCTAAGCTTTAGGTACAGGGCATCGGTGAGGTAAAGAAAGGAGGTGAAAATATGAATTTTACAAAAAAAATTATTTCGGCTATAGCTACCGGTTCGCTAGTAATGCAGTTGTTGGTAACGCCAGCATTTGCAAGCACAGTGTTGCAAATCTCCGGAAACGGAGCAAACACCACTAGTACCGCGACAGTTACTTCAAATACCACAACAGCCGTCACCCAGTCGAATAGTGCCAATATCAATAATGATATTGATGCCGACAGTGATAGCGGCAATAACAGCGCCATCGAAAATACCGGTGGTGATGTCAGAATATTGACCGGGGACGCCTCAACTGGGATCAGAGTAGAAAACGTCGCTAATAAGAACTCAGCTAGTGTCGCTTGTTGCGAAAACAGCGATACTCTTCTTAGGATATTAGGCAATGGAGCCAATAGTACTAATGCTTCAACCGCCGACCTGAGAAACACCAACGTTCTGACTCAAGACAACAGTGCCGACGTCCATAATGACGTAGACGCTGATGCCAAAACAGGTTGGAACGATGCTGGTCAAAACACTAATGGGAATGTCCTTATTGATACGGGTACCGCTAGCGTGGGGACAATCATTAGGAATGTTCTTAATAACAATGCCGCGGCAGTTAATGGTTGTTGCGACGGCGAAACCAAAGCTGTCATTGCCGGCAATGGGGCCGAGTCAGCTAACCGAACCAGTCTTAGCTTAGCCAATACCAACGTTCTGACTCAATACAACAGTGCCGACGTCTATAATGACGTAGACGCTGATGCAAAAACAGGTTGGAACGATGCTGATCAAAACACGGGAGGCAGTGTCACCATCAATACCGGTGATGCTCTCGTCCAATCGTTAATTTCGACAGCAGCGAATGCTAATCGGGGAATAATCGGTGGACTAACCGGAAATCCGACATCCGTAATACTTGATATTTTCGGTAACGGATTTGCCAGTGACAATACCGCCAGTCTTGCTTTAAGTCGGACAAACGTTCTGACTCAAGACAACAGTGCCGACGTCCATAATGACGTAGACGCTGATGCAAAAAGTGGCAAGAACGATGCCAACGAAAATGTTGGTGGCGACGTATTAATTGACACCGGTGACGCAATCGCTGATTTGGGTATAGTCAACAGGCTCAACTTTAACAGAGCGGCGTTGGATTGCTGTGGTTTTGATATTGCGGGTGTAATCTCCGACAACGGAGCGCAAAGCACCGGCGATATTACCTCCAGCCTTGACGACCTTAAGGTCATTACACAATCAAGTGCGGCAGGTTTAGATAACTCAGCTGATGCTGACCCAACCAGCGGGAAAAATGATGCAGATGCGCACACAGCGGCCATCAGCATTATTGATCCGGTAACGATTAGAACCGGCGATGCTATCTCGGAAGTTGAAGTCGCTAACTTAACCAACGGTAATTCAGTAGGAATACCTTTTGAACTACCTTTTGAGTTTGACTTCGACTGGACCGACCTTAGTATTTGGTGGATCTAGTAAACAACCCTTTGATTCGTAGGGTGGAGATGATGTTGCACTCCGTTTCCCACCCTACGCCTGGGGCTGACCTCACAAATAAATTGCGAGGTCTGCCCTGGGAGAATCGTCCAAAATGAAAGTTTTTAAGATAGTCATTTCATCACTGTTGATAT
>LCJH01000025.1 GCA_000999595.1 Microgenomates group bacterium GW2011_GWA2_44_7 | reverse complement strand
TATACATTTACACATTTTTACTGTTATGCTGAGGGTGTAATGGCAAAACAGTTTGAAGATTTATATTGCTGGCGGCTAGCCCGGGAGTTAGTTAATCTAGTTTACAATTTGACAGACAAGCCTACCTTTCGTGATTTTTCTTTAAAAGATCAGATTCGCCGAGCGGCGGTGTCAATTGTAAGCAATATCGCCGAGGGTTTCGAACGAGGAACCAGAGATGAGTTCTTATATTTTCTATATATTGCCAAAGGTTCGTGTGGCGAAGCCCGCGCCCAACTGTATGTAGCTTTAGATCGCGGGTTTATTGGCGAGGTGGAGTTTGACAAAGCTTGCGATAAATGTAAAGAAGTTTCGGCTGTACTTTATAGGTTTATTGAAGGGTTTAAGGCAAAGGGTTACTCTGGTATCCGCCGTAGGCCGTCCTCCGTCCCAACGTCCGAAGACACTTTCTTGCAGGAGCTACGGGACAAATACTTAAAGAAGTAATTCAGATATATTATTTTGAAAGAAAGCACCAAGCTTTAAACAACTTTACGTGGGGGAGTTTGTGAAGTATAAGGTATAAAATTTTTAGGTCGAAGACTGGTCTGGAATTAGTCTGGCTAGAAGTGGCTTTGTGCCTTTAAAACGGGCTAGTATTTTTAAGTCTTCTCTCATATTAGGCTCTTCTGCTTGGAGGTTGGCGAAGTGCGTGAGAAAAATTAAGAATCTTTTCCAAAGAATAGGATTGTTTAAGTCGCCTCCTTCGAATTCCTTAAAGTATTCATTGTAGATTGTGTTGGCTTCAGCAATGTCGCTTCATTATAATCCTTAGAAAGATGAAATTTATGAAGTACGTCAGGGTATAATTATTGTATGAAGGTGAGTGCTTTTGCGGTATACAGGGAGAGGGAGGTTCTTAAAGATTATTCTTTTGAGATAGGTGCTTTGGGCAGTCATGAGGTTTTAGTAAAAGTTACTCACTGTGGGCTTTGTCATAGTGACCTTCACATGATTGACGATGATTGGGGGGTAAGCGAATATCCATTAGTGCCAGGGCACGAGATTGTCGGGTTTGTTGAAAAGGTGGGCAAAGAAGTGAATGGCTTTAAAGTTGGAGATAGAGTCGGTGTTGGGTGGCAATGTGGGTCTTGTCTGAAGTGCAAAGAATGTCTTTCTGGGTTTGAGCAGCTGTGCACCCAGATGGTAGAGACAATTGTGGGAAGGCATGGTGGATTTGCGGATCATATTGTGGTTGATAGTCGTTTTGTCTATAAAATTCCCGATGAGATTGATTCTGCTTGGGGAGCTCCTTTGTTGTGCGCCGGGCTAACGGTTTACCAGCCCCTATTTTTTTATGGAGCAGGCAAGGGCGTGCGGGTTGCAGTTGTTGGTTTGGGTGGATTAGGACATCTGGCGGTTCAGTTTGCGAAGGCATTGGGATGTGAAGTTGCTGTAATTTCGACTTCGCTAGATAAGGGAAGAGATGCGATAAAGTTTGGAGCAAGTAAGTTTAGTACGAATGTAAGTGATAAAAAGTTATTGAGGAAGTTTGATATTGTTCTGGATACAACTCAGGTGAATCTGGATTGGGGACTATACATAGAGTTATTGGCCCCGTTGGGAAGGTTAGTGATTGCCGGGATTCCGGTTGGAGAGGTGGCTGTCCCGATTGGACCATTAGTAAATGGTCAGAAATCGGTTTGTGGAGCTTCTTTGGGTGGGCGAACAACCATGAAGGAGATGCTAGTATTTGCAGCGAAAAATAATATTAAACCACAGGTTGAATTGATGCCGATAGACAAGATAAATGAAGCAGTGCGGAAACTGAGAGAAGGTAGAGCGAGGTATCGGATAGTGTTGGATCTCCAAGCTTAGCTTTTGATGATAGGGATTTGTTGAAGGTTAACGAACTTTTGGTCAAACAAGGAAATTTTTTCCATTTTAATTTTGCCTTTAACCTCTTGATATTGGTTGGTGCTTAGGATGGTTGGGATGTAGGATTCCCCTTTTTGTCTGAGTGCTCCAGTGCCGACCCAATAGTTGATGGTTGAGCTGACGCAGGACCTAAGGTGAATAGCCCAGCCTTGAGTATAGCTGTAGCCGATGGGGAGCATGTCTTTGACGAAGGCCCAGGGGATGGTTTCGTCAGCCCAAGCTTCGGAGCTGAAGGCATCGTGGGCAAGAGCTGATTCGAGATAGATTTTATTTTCTTGACCTTTGTCTTCGGGCCTTATTATTACGTTTCTTTTGGCTCGGAGGAGTTTATATTCACGGTCTTTTTTAGGTAGCTGATCCCAAGTTTGTCGGAGCTCTTCGACTTTCTTGTCGAGCCTCTTGATTGCCTCTTTTTGAGAGATCTGGCTCCTTAAATTTGTAGAGATAAATTTTATGTTTGGAGGAAGAAACTTGCTGAATTGTTCGAGAAGTTCGTTGAACTGTTTAACGTACGAGTCTACATGTTCTTGGGGGTTTCGGTTAAGACGCTCAACGAAAAGTTCGACCATAAAGAAGTCCATTAATACTCCTGGTGGGTAAGCAGCAGCGATCGGTGTAAAGTATTCGCGCAGATAAGATAGGCTGAACACTTCTGCCCAGTCAGGGTACGGTGTGGTCGGCAGGTTGGGATTCTTATAAGCGCCAAAGGGAAGAGAAAAATGGATAGGGAGTTTATTTTCGACACAGCAACTTATTTTTTCTCTGAAAGATTTCTTTAGATCTTCAGATAAGGCGATGGATCGATATTTTGAAGAGTTTACCTTGCTGAAGATGTAGGTCAGAAGACCTTCGAATCGGATTTTATTGTTATCATCTTCGGTTAAAGAGTACTGAGGGATATTTTGGATGAGGTTTTTTAGAAAGCCTTGAACTTCCATGGTGGAGGGGAGAGGGTTTGAGCCTCTAACCTACTGTATGTAATACAGTCATTCTTCTTTGAACTACCCCTCCAGGTTACTTGATACTAGAGCTATTATATAATTCAAGTTGGGAAAATTAAAAATGGCGAATATTTATAAAAAGGTTCAGCAGAAGTATTTCGAAGCGGTGGTGGACGGGAGAAAGCAGTTTGAGGTAAGGCTGGCGGATTTCAAGTGCAAGCCCGGTGACACATTTGTATTGCAAGAGCAAAAACCAGGGACGAGGGAATTTACTGGGCGGGAGGTAAGTTGTGAGATCCTTTTTAAACTTAATACCAAGGAAGTCGAAAATTTTCATACAAAAGAGCAACTAGACAAGTATGGATTAGTTGTCTTGGCAATAAGGAGAAAGTACGATAAAAAGTAATATGGCAGAGATGATTTTGGTCTACACCACTTGTGAAGATGAAAATGAAGCCAAAAAGATCGGAAAATATCTGCTAAAAAAACGGCTGGCTGGTTGTATCAATATCTATCCCCAGATGCACTCGATGTTTTGGTGGCCTCCTAAGAAAAACAAGTTAGACCAGACAGATGAGGCAGTTTTGGTGATAAAGACCATGGATTATCAATTTACGGCTCTCGAGAGAGCCATTTTGGAAGTTCATAGTTATGAATCCCCGGAGATTATCGCCTTACCGGTTTTGTTTTCCAATGAAAAATATCTAGAGTGGATAAAGGGAGAGACTTCGTTTGTTGAGGAAGGTAAAGTGGAAACGTCAAAGAGCAAATGAACGGCAGGCGAGTGGTTATAATTACCGGCTGCTCTTCGGGATTTGGATATTTGACAGCAAAGTTATTGGCGGATCATGGATATAGAGTATACGCAGGAGTTCGGAAAACAAAGGATCTTAATGTTTTCAAAGAAACGGAAAGTAGAGATAACCCAAAGACATTCCTATTGGATGTCACCTGGACACAAAAAAGAATAAATAGAATCGTGCAAAGCATAGAAAATAAAGAGGAACAAATTGATGTTTTGATAAATAACGCTGGCTTTGGGTTCTTGGGAACAGTGGGATCTTTTAGCGATAAAGAAATTAGAGAGCAGTTTGAGACGAATGTTTTCGGCTTATTCAAAGTAACAAAAGCCGTATTGCCCGGTATCGAAAGATGGAGAAAAGGTCTGATCATAAATGTTAGCTCCAGCGCTGGATTATTTACGTCAGCTTACTACGGTGTTTATTCGGCATCAAAGTTCGCAGTAGAGGCATTAACGACGGCTCTTAGGGCAGAGGAGTCGCTTTACGGGATTCACGTAGTGTCGGTTAATCCGGGTTCGTTTGAGACAAAGTTTTGGGACAACGAAAAATTTCCTAAAGCAGTAGGGGATTTAGATGACTCCCCTGCTAGCAGGTTGGCAAGAAGGATAAAAGATTTGATAAAACAGCACGCAAAGAGAAGAGGGAATCCGCTCGTATTCACAAAAAAAGTTAAAGAAATAATTGAAACAAGAAATCCGAGAAAAAATTACCTGATCGGATGGGATGCAGTATTTCTGTATTGGATCTCAAGATTCTTCCCGCAGGCTATTCTTGATTGGCTAGTAAAACGAGTGGTTAAGCGTCTCGCCTAGGAACGAGAGGAGTAGAAGTAAGTATGATTGTGGGTTTAAGGAGGAATCTATCATCGGTTATTTGGATAACGATTTAAAACCGGTAGGCGAATTTGGTCAATTGACGGGATGGTGAGCCAGGCGGCAGCGCTGCCGAATCCCCTTTTGTCGATGTTGAAAGGATCAACCAATCGGGGATTTTGCAAGTAGATTAAAGTGCAGTACCTCTTTTTACGGGCCCAGGCGATGGTACTTTCGAGGTTGGTGACAGAGATCCCGTCGTCACCGCCGTATTTTTGTAAAAGCTTTCTCACGGAAACAGGGTTGAGGTTTTCAAATTGTTCGATCCTACTTACGGTGGCAACAGCCGTGACAGGCTCACCGGCATTCTTGAAATAGACTGTATCGCCGGATTGGACCTTTCCCCAGGGGCAGCATCGGTTAATCCCCCAGCGCGACTCGATCTTTTTGCGACCGTTCAAGATCTTGGGGATTAAACCCCAAGACTTTTTCATAATAGCGACATGATCCATGGAATTATTATATAAATTTTGATACTAAGCGCCAGAGATTGATGTCGAACTTTTCTAGAATATTTCGGCCGAAATAGACGCCCCTTTGTAGTCGTGGTCTGGCTGCAGCAACGGCTTTTACTTGATCTCTTTTTAGCTCTTCAGCTTCGGAAATGGAGAGACCGTAGCGAAGCTTTTTCAGTCTCTCCGAGAGCGTATGTTGATTGAGGGGCACCTCACTTTGATTAATACCCCATTGCAATAATTTAAGAGTATTATCGAGGTCCCTTTGCATAACTTCTTCCGGTACAAATTCCCCATTTATGCCTTGGTTGTGTTTATATCGACATGGGATAGCGATGGTTGCAATATTTGGGGTAAGCGAAAAAAGGGAAAAGGATTTTGCGTCAGTAGAATTACAAGTTATGGTTTGCTGATGGGGAATATTCATTTCTCTGGCTCCTTGATTTAAGAGGACTTCTGCTTGGTTTGTTTCCTTGAAGTAAAGTCCGTAGACAAGGTTTCGGTCGTTGGCCTTAATAATAAGGCCATCTTTGTAGTTCGGTTGTTTCAACTTTAACTTTCTGATTAAATTTTGCTCTGTCTCGCCCGTTTCTATCTCCATGGGATCAAGGTTAATGATAAAGCTCTCGGGAGTGATCTTGCCAAATGGAGTGGTTCCTCGTTGGGCGATGGCCATGGAGGATATTTGGACGACCTCTTCCAGATAAGTAAAAATAACTTCCAAATCAATATTTTTTAGATGGCGACTTTCGAGAAGAAGTTTAACCGCTATGACAGTAGCCGCATTGTTGTCGGCGTTGCGCATTTGAATAGTCTCCGCGTGTTTGTTAAAGATAGACGTATCCCATATACCAAATGAATTAAGAGAAATAGGGAGGCTGGAATTGACAGAGATGATAGGGACGACGTTCTTTGTAGAAATATGACCAACTGTTGCTTTTTGTTGAAACTTGCCGTTTGGTGAGTAGATTCTGAGAAGAATAGGTTTTATTTCTTGCTGACGGATAACTCGCGTATAGTCATAATTACCAAGCTTATCGTAACCGACGCTGCCAAGGGGAAGACCGTAATCTTTATTTTTAAAAACAATGCCCGGGTGATCGAGGTGAGAAATAACGTAGATTTTTCTGGTCGATTTTCCTTTTTTAATCCTCGCATAAAGTGCAAATTCATCTTCGGCAAGAGAAAGAGCCTCAATGTTGCTGCCCTGAAGCTTATTCTTGGCCCAATCTTTTACCGGCCGATAGAGAAAAGGGACATCGGGAATGGCGGCGATCTCTTCAAGTAGCTTTTCCATCTTTTATATTTTAGACTAAGCAGAAGCTGTCGTTACTATGCAAATAAATTCCCTAGGAAGATCGAGCGATTTCGTAAATTCTGATGCGGACCGCTTAAGAGCGGTAATAATGCAGACTCCAGGGTCTGAACGTCGACATGTTGTACCAAGGTTCGGGTTTATTTCAAGCTTAGGCTTTTCTTCGATTTTATTGGGAGAAGAGACGGAAAGTCAGCATCTTGGGTTTAAGAATATTCTTAAGAAAAGGGGTGTTCAAATTATAGATATTAATGATCTTATAAATAATGCAATTTTTAATCTGAAAGAGGGTGGTATTTTAGGAGAATGGATAGAAAATAATTTTCCCCTTATGGCTGCGATTTTAAAAGAGAGCGGTGAGATAACCGCAAATGATTTGGTTGGGGCATCAGACAGGGCTTTTTATCGTTTTAATAAATATGGGACACACAATCCTTTCGCTAAACCACTTTTGGGAATGTTTTTTGTAAGGGATTTAGGAGTGGTTCTTCCGAAAGGAGTTATATTGGCATCATTTGGTAATAAAAGAGCTCCTGAGTCGAAGATCGCAAGGTTAATTTTTTCTCACGCATGTCCCCTTAGCAAAATCCCAGTAGTATTTGATGCTGAAAAAGAAGGGGTATTGGTTCAGGGGGGTGATTTAATTGTATATGATGAAAATACCTTATTAATGGGGATTGATAACTTATCTTCAAGAGAAGCGGCCTCGTTAATCGCCAAAAAATTAAATAAAACAGTAGTAGGGGTTAAGCTTACTTCTTATAATAGTTTTGTTACTGGAGCGGGAGGGTCTTTTGCCTCTCTTTTTTTACATTTAGATACGTGTTTCAATCTTATTGATAAAAATAAATCCCTTGTCGTGCCATACTTTTTTGAAAAGAAATATGCCAGCAATAACCCGCTACTGTCAGTAATGAGAGGGGCTATGCCAAGTTCTTCGGCAAGAACTGATAGATTGGGGTTGGAGAGGGCACTTAGACAACTGATATTCGAAACAAACCTGAAAAACATTGGGAGTGAATTAATAAAATTAGGAGAGGTTATTGAATTTGTTTCGGGCACAGGCGAGCAGATAGAGACAGATATGAAGTTGGTTGATTACTTGCGAGAAGAACTCGGCCACAAAATTGTCTATGTAGGCGGAGAACCCCCGAGCTCATTTATTGATCAAGTGAAGCACCTAGTAGAAATAGTAATTCCGGAAGTTTACTACCAAGCGGCAAATGTATTTGCGATTAGTCCAGGCGAAGTAGCTATTTATAGAGGTAATACAGGTGAAACTCAAAAATCACTGAGAAGGTCGGGTGTGAAGGTTGTGGAATTTGAGGGATCGGAGTTAGCTCGTTGGAATGGAGGTCCACACTGCATGACCTTACCAGTTATTCGAGGTGGCAATTAAGATCAGACGAGGATGGCATCGCTGTCGGGATGGAGCACGAAATGTAATTCGGGCAAGCTCATACGAGATATAATTACGGGGTGAGCGATAAAGCGGATAATAAAAAACTAAATCCCGAGCAAATTGAGGCAGTAGAGCACGGAGAAGGACCGCTATTAATAATTGCCGGGGCGGGGACGGGCAAGACAACAGTCATTACCGAAAGAATAAAGTGGCTAATCGAGAATGGGAAGACAAAACCAGCAGAAATTTTAGCACTGACCTTTACCGAGAAGGCGGCGCGGGAGATGGAAGAGAGAATTGATGTGGCTCTCCCCTACGGTTATATCCAAATGTGGATTTCGACCTTTCATTCTTTTTGTGACCGAGTTTTAAAACTTGAGGCACTTCATATAGGGTTGAACCCAAATTACCATTTAATGACAGAATCTGAAGCCGTGCAGTTTTTCCGAAAGAACCTTTTTAAGTTTGATCTTAATTATTTCAGGCCATTAGGAAACCCGACTAAGTTTGCGACCGGGATTTTGCAGCACTTATCGCGGCTAAGAGATGAAGACGTATCACCTGAGGAATATTCACTTTGGGTACAAGAACAAAGATCAAACTTAAAAAATAAAAAACAAAGCACCCCCGAGGCACTTGAGGTCACACATTACGAGGAATTAGCCGGTATTTACCAAAAATATGAAGCTTTAAAAGCAGAAGAAGGAGTGATGGATTTTGCCAACCTAATTATGAATACTTTAAAGCTTTTTAGAACCCGACCGAATGTTTTGAAGCAATACCAAGAAAAGTTCAAATACATCTTAGTTGATGAGTTTCAGGACACAAACTATGCACAAAATCAATTGGTGATATTATTGGCGGGTAAAAGACAAAATCTTGCCGTCGTCGGAGATGATGACCAAGCTGTCTATCGGTTCAGAGGAGCCGCTGTCTCCAATATCATTCAATTTCGAAAAACGTACCCAAATACCAAGATTGTCGTCTTGACGAAGAACTATCGATCGACTCAAGAAATTCTTGACCGAGCATATACGTTGGTCCAATATAATAATCCCGATCGGCTGGAAGTAAAAGAAAAAATAGACAAAAAACTGGTCGCCGAAAGAAAAATAAAAGGCCAGCCAGTCATCTGGGTTCACCGAGATCGGGTTGAGAATGAGGCGGATTCAGTGGCGAAGGAAATAAAAAGTCTGGTGGATAGCGGAGATTATCAGTATAAAGACGTTGCGGTTCTGGTAAGGGCGAATAGCCACGCCGAACCGTTTGCCCGGGCCTTTGGACGTTACAGACTCCCCTTTCAGTTTTTAGGACCGGGGCAGTTGTTTCGGCAGGAAGAAGTAAAAGACTTAATCGCTTACCTTAAAGTACTGGATAACCTTGAAGATGACATTTCTTTATATAGGGTTCTCTGTGCCGCCCCTTTCAGCGTTGACTCAGAGCAGGCTAAAACTTCAATTCTTAAATTCGTAAAGATTGTAAGCAAGCACCTTAAGTTAATTCCCAAGGAGACAGGTGGCCAGATTCTTTATTACTTCCTCCAAGACACCGGACTCCTTGAGGCAATGATTAGTCCCCAGTCAGAAAAAGCGGAACGCGTTATGCAAAATATCACCAAATTTTTCGATAAATTGAAAACCTATGAAGCCCGGTATGAAGACGCTTCGGTACATGCAATTATCGACTGGATCGATCTGGCGATAGAGACTGGTGAGTCGCCGCTGGCGGCTGATTTTGATTGGGTGGCAAACGATGCCGTAAGCATCCTGACGGTACATTCGGCCAAAGGTCTTGAATTCTCGGTGGTTTTTTTGGTGAATTTAGTCAGCCAGCGGTTTCCAACCATCCAAAGGCGGGAACAGATTCCGATTCCTGAAAAACTCATTAAGGAGATTTTGCCTGAGGGAGATTATCACCTCGAGGAAGAAAGGCGGCTTTTTTATGTGGGGATGACCCGTGCCAGAGATAGGCTTTATTTAACTTCAGCCAATTATTACGGTGAGGCAAAACGGGAAAAGAAGGTTTCTCCTTTTGTTTCCGAAGCCCTTGGGGCAGAGGGGAAACCGAGAGAAGAAGAGAAGACGATTCCGCAACTGTCGCTTCTTGAATGGAAGAAAGAACCGGAAAAAGAATTGTTATCCATGGCAGTCAGTCCACTTAAAGTTTCATATCTTTCTTATTCACAAATCGACACTTTTGAGCTTTGCCCCCTTCACTATAAGCTGAAGTATTTATTGAAGATCGGGACCCCGCCGACGGCGGCTCAAAGTATGGGAACGAGCATTCATCGAGTACTCCAGGGTTTTTATCATCGAAGAATGCAGCAGGGGAGGGTGGAAAAGGGCGACCTATTGGAGCTACTTAAAATAAATTGGATTGCACAAGGCTATAAGAGCCGGGAACACGAAGAACAAAGTCTTCGGCGGGTAACGGCGTTTTTAGAGAATTTTTATAAAAATGAATATTCTTTAAGGCAGAAGCCGATACTCCTGGAAGAAAATTTTAACTTTTCCCTTGGAAAGCTGAAAGTCGGTGGGAAGATTGATCGGGTTGATGACTTGGGCGGCGGAATCATTGAGATAATTGATTACAAATCCGGGGGGAAAGTCCCCGATCAAAAGATCATTGATAAAGATCTGCAAATGACGATCTACGCGATGGCCGCCACAAGGATTCCGTCTGCTCCATTTGGGAGAAAACCTAATGAAGTCAAACTTTCTTTCTACTACTTTGAGGAGGGGAGGAAGATTTCTACCGCAAGAAATGAAGCTGATTTGAAAGAAACCGAAGATAAGATTTTAGGAATTGTCAGTCAAATTGAAACAAGCAGTTTTAAGTGCTCAGGGTCGCAGTTTTGTTTATCTTGTGAGTATAAAATGTTGTGTAACCCGGGAATCGGAAGCGAAACATAGAAGATCCTTAACCCATGAAAGGGGATAGTAATCTCAGGATAGGATTTCGGTACCACGTAAATGATCCAGGGAATATAACTTCGAAACCACCAAAACTTTTCTTAAAATGAGTAAAACCTTTCCAAGATTTTGTTGAAGAAATTCGCTCGTCATAGATTCCTTCAAAATCCCAAGACAAGCAGCCTCTTTTTTTAGCCTCTTTTATCGCTTCCCAGACGACCAGGTACGGAGCGTGTCTTTTCTTTCCTTCAATGGTCGATCCTGCTAAGAAATAGTATGCCCTGTTTCCTGCGATAAGAATCAGACACCCAGCCATTGCTTCTTTATTTATTCCTTGTCGCAGGATGATGCAAAAGGCACGCTTTTCAAATGACTTAATAAGCATTTCAAAGTGCTTCATCGGGAGAGTCCATAGGCCCTTTTTCTTATTTGACTGCTGTAACACCTCATATAGGTCCCTGAAGTTATTTTTTTCAACGGCAAAATCAAAAGTCATCGCTTTTCTAATCTCGCCTCGACAATCTTTTTTAAATTGATTAAAGATCATTCTCTGAGGTAACCGCAGGTCCAACATCTGTGTTTTAGTCGCGATCAGTGCCCATCTGCTGAAGTGATAGCCATTCTTTCTTAGTTTTGTCAGTAATAATGGTTCTTCTTCACACATAGACGGCTCAATTTTTACAAGAACCGCCCGCTCACGGTCGGCAATTCTTTTAACAATCGGAAAATCGGGTATTTGATGAGAGCGTTGTATTTTTATGATTGAACCTACAAACGGAAGTCTTTTTAAAAAGACACTGGTCTTGCCCATGCGGATTATTTCCCATCCCAGAAGGTTCATCCACTGGCCGTATTGAGGTGACTGACGCAGGTCGAGCGTGCCTATTTTTGGTTTTAAAACGGTAGTATCTTTCGTAGTCTCAGCAAGGACCATCTTAAACTCTCTGCTTGGCGATAGATTTTATATAACGGCTTGTTAATAACCAGATCATAACTACCCAAAAACTCAACCAAGTCACCGCCATAGCCTTCTTTAAAACGAGTGAATCCTTGCCAAGGATCATCTTTTGGCGTTTCAGGCCCCGCTGCTCCCCAAAGGTCGAATTTTTTAGCTCCATGTGCCTTTCCCCAACGGATCGCCTCCCACATCATAAGGTTATTGGCCATGACCTCTTTATGTTTACCTGACCAAGCGCCATACGGATAATAAAGCAGGTCGTTAAAAAGAAATAACATCCAGGTAGAAAGCACCTCTCCGTGAAAAGTTGCCGTAAGAAGATGAGCCATGCCGGCAGGTTTGAGGTGTTCCCATAAAAGTCGATGGTAGTGGAGATTATGAGAGTAAAAATGTTGACGTTGAGTTGTTTCTTGGGTTAGCCTCCAGTACGCGTCCCAGGCGGCAGGAGAGTTATCTTCCACCACCTTCACGCCGTGTTTACTGGCAAGCCGAACATTGTAGCGTGTTTTTGAATTAAAATTTGTAAATATGTCATCTTCCTTTTTACCCAGGTCGATAATAAATGAGTAACGGGCAAACTGAGCTCGACCAAGAGCGCAGCCATTGCTGAGTAGATATTTCTTTGATCTATTAAAGTTTTTATTCTCGATCCCATTGACGAGTTTATTAACATTTGGCTCAAATTTAATACATAAAGCACTCTTAGCTTTCCCGAAATCTTGGAATTCTCTCAAAACTTCCGGACTCGGAACACTGCTTCGGAAGCAAACTAGAATAACATATCCAGTTTTGGGAATAGGGTGAGAGGTTAACTCAAAAGTCGCAAGTAGTTTATTACCGTTATAGTGACCTAAACGGTATGTCTTTGTACCATAACTGTTTCTAAAATCTCCCCATTCCCACGATTGAAGGGGGTGTTGGGCGAGCTTGCTGTATGTTATCTTTTCAGATTCGCTGACTTCTTTAAGCCTCATAGGAAATTTTTTAGACTCTGGTCGTAATATGGCGACATCCTTTCAATTAAAAACTCCGGAATATCACTTATAAAACGAGAGACAACATTGCTTGTTCTTTGGCCAAAATAGAGTCTTTTAGCAGCCAATGTAAGTATTAATTTCTTCTTAGCACGGGTTATTCCCACATAAAAAAGTCTTCTTTCCTCCTCAAGTTCGTGATTATCAAATAGAGCACGGGAATGCGGAAATATGCCTTCTTCCATCCCGACAATAAAAACAATGGGGAACTCCAAACCCTTAGCCGCGTGCAAAGTCATTAAAGTGATCGCATCAGGAGGGAGATTACTTTTCGTTTCAATCGGAAGATACTCTTGCTGCACGAGTGAAACGTTTTCCAAGAAAAGGTTTAAGTCAGCAAATTCTGCGGCCACCGAGCGCAGCTCTTTAATATTCTCGAGTCGGCTGAGGTCCTCGGGATCATTTTCGTCCAACAGCGACAAATAATCTATCGCCGCAAACACATTATCTAAAATACTCAAAGTCTGTAAATTGATAAAGTCATTATTCTCACGATAAAGCCAAAATTTTTGTTCACGACGCTTACCCAGTTTTTGCAGTCGTTTAATAGAAACCAGGTCTTTTGGGTTGGCAATCAGCCTTAGAAGGGAAAGGATGTCTTTAATTTCTTTTCTTTCATAGAACCTAACACCACCAACCAAAACATACGGAAGACCGGCATGTAACAAGCTTTCTTCAATCACCCTAGATTGGGCGTTCGTTCGATATAACACCGCGATATCGCTGTATTTGCGCTGATCTGTCTGTTTCACGCTTTGAATTTCACCCGCAACGAACGATGCTTCTTCCAGTTCGCTTCTTGCTTCATAAATGCCTATCTTTTCCCCTTTTTCATTCTCGGTCCATAGCTTAAGAATCGGATGACTCCTATTGTGGGAAATAATATAGTGAGCGGTATCAAGAATATTCTGAGTCGAACGGTAATTTTGCTCGAGGTTAATAACCGTTAAGTCAGGATAATCCGTGTGAAGATTCAACAGGTTGCGAAAATCCGCTCCCCTCCACCCATAAATTGCTTGCGAAGCATCTCCCACTGCCGTCAGATTTCGCCATTTATTACAAAGCATTTTGGTTAAAGTATACTGTGCTTTGTTCGTATCTTGATATTCGTCAACAAGAACATAGCGGAAGCGAGATTGGTACTTTTCAAGAGTTTCAGGAGAAGATTTAAAATAATCAATTGTTTTAAGTAATAAATCATCAAAATCAAGGGCGCTTACTTGTCCAAGAAGCTTTTGATACTCCAAATACACCTGGCCTGCGATTTCCTGGAATCTCCCTTTGGCATACTGCAAATATTCCTGTGGCCCTATCAGTTCCTGTTTAGCAGAAGATATTAAGCCTAAGATGGATGAAGGTTTAATTTCTTTTTCATTCAGTCCGATTTTACTTATAATAGTAGCAACCGCTTCTTTTTGATCTGCCTCATCGTAAATAAGGAAATTCGGATCAATTCCCAACACCTTCGCCTCGGCCCGGAGCAGCCTTGCGCAGAAAGAATGGAAAGTGCCGGCCAAGGGCCATTTTTCCATCAAGTAGGCAGCTCGGTGGACTAAACCCCGTGTTTTACCACTACCCGCACCCGCCAAGACGAGAAGCGGACCTTCACCAAAAATCACGGCGCGTTGTTGGTCCAAGTTCAGTGTATCCAGGATAGGCATAACTATAGGAAGCATTATAATCGTTAGGGGAACGTTGAGCTATTTAAATTTTCTCAGATATCAAGCGGGTATGTATGCCCCTTTAGATATGTTTAACTTAAAAGCAATCTATACTAATCTAACTCTGATTTACAGCTCGTAGAGCGAAAAATCAGATTAGATTCGTTATACTCAAAAACTCAAATTAGAGTTTTTGAAGTATATAATATCGTCGATGGTTTTATTTAAGCGGACGAACGAAAAGTTGGCCCTCTGGCGTATAAAACGACGGGTTTTTCAGCATGTAGTCTGGGTAAGGTGTTTGATGGTCTTAGCCGCCCTTGTGTTGTTTATTTTCTGCCTTTGGTTACTTATTCCTATTGGTAAAAGGTCAGTCACGGCCCTCACTTCCGGGTATCAGTTCTTATATAAATTTATCGCTGGGCCATCAACCTTGTCTCAATCGGGTAACCGAACGAATCTCTTAGTATTAGGCATAAGTGGTGTCGGCCATGATGGTTCGGATCTAACAGATTCAATGATCCTTTTTTCTTATAATCAAAAAAATACCAAAGTTACGATCGTTTCTATCCCGCGCGATTTATGGATTGATAAATTAGGGGCAAAAGTCAACATGGCCTTTCGGGTAGGCGAAAATAAAGAACCCGGAGGCGGCTTAGTTCTGACCAAATCAGTACTTGAAGAAGTGACCGGTCAGAAAATTCAATATGCGACCGTTGTCGATTTTAACTTTTTCAAGGAGGTTATTGAGCTGTTAGGAGGAATTAAGATCTGTGTCGATAGCTCTTTTGATGATTATAAATATCCCATTGCCGGCAAAGAAAACGCTCAGCCTGAATCCGAGCGTTATGAACACATTTACTTTGAAGCCGGCTGCCGGCAAATGGATGGAGAGAGAGCTTTAAAGTTTGTCCGGTCCCGCAACGCACAGGGCGAGAACGGGACAGATTTTGCCCGTTCACGGCGCCAACAAAAAGTAATTCTGGCGATCAAAGAGAAAATTTCATCAAGAGAATATCTATTCAACTTAAAGTTGGCACGTGATTTAATCCGAGCATTTCAAAAAGATGTTCTTACAGATATTCCGGCTCAGGATTTACCGGCTTTCCTAAGATTGGGACTTGGCTTTAATTCTAATATGGTCACTGCAGGCCAGTTAGATGTCGACAATTTAAAAGCCAGTCACTCCGGCCTCTTGGTAAATCCATTAACAGGTCCGGAATATAGTAATCAGTGGGTGTTAATCCCCAAAGCCGGGCGAGGCAATTGGTCCCAAATCCAGCAGTACATGTCGAAGTTACTACTTTCACCAACCAACCCAGCCGAACTTATTGATCCACAGAACTCCCCAAAGGTTAACAATAATTCCAAGGAATAAAAGTAGCCAATGATGCCAAGCAAGTTTCTTGCCCACGCCCTTGATTGTTAAAAACATTAGGAAGGGATAGAAGTCCACTGCATAACGATATCCGAATTGAGTCCAGCCGGTACCTCCGTGGGAAAAATCTACTAGCCCTATAAGAAGGATAGCCAGGAAACTGGCCTTCACGGCGATTTCTCTTAAATTGGAACGCAATAGGTAGATAAAACCCGGGGTTGTAATCCAAATGGCAAGTCCACCCCATGATGGTTGGATAAAGGGAAATTCGAGTGATAGTTTAGGCATGGCGGAGAAAAGTACTTTTAGATGTTCCGGAACATAGGCCAAATTAAACAGACCCTTAGAATACCAAGGTTCTTGTAGTAGACCGGGGATCTTAAGATAACCGATATCGAAAAATGATTGATAGCGTATGAAATTGTAAAGCCCGTTGAGGATAATGAAAGCTCCGACACCCGCAAGGAGTTGGTAAAGTTTATTTGAGCCTAGAAAGACACCAGAGATGGAGGCGCGAGAGAATAGTTTACTGATGCTTTTGGAGTTTTTTAGCCATGGAAAAAGTTGATCGCGGAGCAAGATAATGAAAAAAGGAAGAGAGAGGATCGTTTGCAGTCTTGACCAGTAGGCAGCACCGATCAATATTCCAACCAGCCAGACCCTTTTTTTGGTAAGACTCTCAAAGATTGCCGCCGAAATAAAAAACTCGGCGGTGATTTGACCAAGGTACCAGACAGAACCGGTAGCCGATAGGTACCAATTAATCGTGCCGAGAGATGCAAATAGAAACACCCAGAGGGCTATCAGTGAGTTTTTACTTAAGCGGTATGCTGATAAAGCGGTGAATAGTGCGACACCAACTCCTAAGATATGGGCCAGCCATTGCTGTTGAAAACCTTGACCGAATAGCAAAACAAATGGCAGTGCCAAGATCGCAGGCATCGGTGGAAAGACGGTGTAAAAACGAGAACCCGACGGTACCAGTTCGCTTAGCCACGACGGCGGGGAGGTTAACCAGTAACGACCGTGAAGTAAGGCGTCTGCCAGACGAAGATAGTAATCATAGGGAGTCCTACCCGCCGATGTGGAGAGGTAGATAAAAAAAAGGATAAGGCCCCCCAAGATAAGCAATATTTTTTTGGTCACAGGTTTATTACAAGTTTTCTGTATAAAAAGTTTGGGAAGGGAATAAAAAATATCGAAAGTGACGGAAAATCCAGATAATATTATAATAGGTCTATATGGAAAGTACTAATGTGCTGCTTTTGCTATTGGGGTTATTGTTCACGTTCTTTATCCCGGGCTTTCTGGTGATCGAGACTTTTTACCGAAAATTGGATATAGTTTATAAAATTCCTCTATACCTTCTACTTAGTGTTTTGATCTCGACTTACAGTGTTTATTTTGCGGGACAGGCGTTTGGTTACAACCGCTTTACTATTTTATTGTCTTTTGTTCCTTTCGCCGTTTGGCTGCTTTTGCTAAAAGGGGAAATCATCCGGAGGAGATTTGATTTAAAGAAACACTTGGGTCTTATCATTTCTGCGGGGTTGGTATATTTTCTTTTCTTTATGGCGCTATATCCTGGGGTTTTCCTTAAGTTTAAGGATTACTACGTGATGGCAGGAGTCAATTGGCAAGATACGGCGATGCACCTCGGAATAATCGAGAGCATTTCTGTAGGTAACTTTCCGCCGCAAGCACCTTATTACAGTGGGGCGCCGCTTGCTTACTATTACTTTAGTGATTTTCATACAGCAATTTTGCAGACGCTTTATGGAAGTTTTATGCCTAGAATCTTAGTAGTTGATAATCCCTTTTTCGCGGCCATCTTTTGGCTATCAATGTACGCCTTGGCTTTCTATATAACAAAGAATCGATTTACTTCTACCTTGTCTGCGTTTCTGGGGTTGTTTAGTGCAAACATGATGTTCCTGCGGTTTTTTGGGGATTTAATAAAGACTTACCAGGTTGAAAAAGGGTTAATAGGAGCGGTGATTAGCTTGGTTACCAATAACGCATACACCATGGAATACGGGAAGTTAATACAAATGCCACCCATGGTTGATTATTTCCTTCAGAATCGACCAATGATGGTTGGATTACCATCGGTGGTAATGGTCGCCTTGTTATTACTGGTTGGTTTAAAAAGAGGTGAGTCGGATAAATTAATCCTTGCCGGTTTGATCACAGGGATGCTTATTAAATTCCAAGCTTTTGCCTTTGGGGTCTGCATAATTTTATTTGTATCCGGATTTCTACTTTTTGGGTTGCGAAGGGATTTACGCCGGATTTTTACAACATCGACGTCATTTTTTGTTCCGATAGTTGGCTTTTCCCTACTTTTTATTGGTAATTTAATTGGTGGGCAGTCTTTAACACAGATGGTGATAGGTTCGTTTCAATGGGGATTGTGGGAAAGAGGTAAGGACCTGTGGTGGTTATTGCAATTTTATATAACGAACTTCAACTTGCCGTTTTTATTAATGATATTCTTCGGTGCCTTATTGATTTGGAAGAGATTTGTATTTCAAAGAGAAGCAGCCTTTTTATATATATGGGCATCAATGATGTTCTTGGCTCCCCATTTATTAAGATTTACGATATTTGGGGGAGATATGCTTAAATTTTTCTATTTTATGTTAATCCCGATGGCAATTATTTCTGCGGTTGTTTTATGGAAGGCTTGGAAATATAAGTTGGGCAAGAGCGTAGTAGTCGTGATTTTGATTGTTAGCAGTCTTAGCTCGGTCTTGCCCTTAGTAAACAGTATGTTGAATAAGAGTGCGGCTTATTCTGCTGATGAGTTTGATGTGGGTATTTGGATAAGAGAGAGAACTCCTGTAAATTCAGTATTTTTGACGTACCCGTCGGTTCATAGCCCGGTTTCGGAGATTGGCGGAAGGCTAAGAGTGCTTTCTTATATTAATTGGCCATACAGCCATGGGTTCAATACGGGGAAAGATAATGTATTTAGCCGGTTAGCAGATATTGAGAAGATATATAAAAATAATCTCAGCCAGTTAGAGTTTGAGGCAATTATGAGAAAATATAAAGTGGATTACCTATACTATGGCACAGAGGAAAAGGCTAATTACCCACAAGCGGAAGCGGTTTTACTGAAAAGTACGCGGTTCATTCCGGTCTACAAGGGTAAAGGGGTAGTTATTTATAAGTATCGAGGCGGCGGAAGCGAGTGGAAGGTTTAAAAAAAATGAAAAAGATTAATAAAGCTCTATTACTGTTACTGCTGAGCGCTTTTATCTTACGACTTTTGCTGGCACCTTTTGGAACACTCAGGCTTGATATGAATTCATGGACGGGGTGGGCGACACGTTTATCAAGCCAACCTTTGAGCGAATTCTACAATCAGTGGTCCGATTATCTACCGGGCTATCTGTATGTCTTATGGTTTCTAGGAAATCTCCAATCACTGCTGGGCACCAGTGATTTGCTATTTAAAATGCCCGGCATTTTAGCCGACCTAGGAAGCGGATATTTAATTTATTGGCTATTACGAAAGAAAAATCTCGGGGAACGATGGGCGTTAACCGGAGCGGCGATTTATTTGTTTAACCCTGCTGTTTGGGCAAATTCGGCCTTGTGGGGACAAGTTGACGGACTGTCTGCCCTAATTGTCATGGCCTCGTTGTCATTTTTGGCTGTACAACGTTACTTTTGGGCGGTAGTTATTTTGGCTCCCGGATTTATTATCAAGCCCCAGACGATATTACTTTTACCCTTAGTGGCCTTAGTAATACTGCGGGAGAAGAAGTATCGCGACCTATTGCTCTCGGCCACTGCTTTTGCCGGAGTTATTATTGCTGGTTTTATTCCCTTTTGGAGTAGCATTCCGGTCCAAAAATTCCCCGCTTAGCCCCTCTGGCCAAAAGGGCTATCTTGCCCTTTGCAGTCGCAAGTCCCAGCGGCAATATTGTTTTCTGGGATTTTGTGGCGGTTATATATCGAGAAAAAAGAAATCCTGTGGAAGATGTTTCTTGGAGGGTCTTTATTCCAATTTTTAGGCTTCTTCTTAATGACGCGGGTACATGAAAGACATTTATTACCTGTCCTGGCTCCTCTGACTGTGGCGGCGGTCGGGCAGAGGTCTCTGAAATTATTTATTGTGCTGGGATTACTAAGTCTTACCTACATTGCCAATCTTGGCTACGCCTATATTTGGATAACTGAAAATTTTCGAAAGATATTTACTCCGGGGACGATTACACTTTTATCCATTATTAATTTTCTGATGTTGGCGCTTGTTTTGGACCAATTTTACTTCGGAGCTAGCCGGATTCGGGCAACACTGGTTAAGATAAAATCATTATTCCCCAAGAGAAAGATTAATTTGTCCTTCACCTTAAGTGAAATCGGAATCCTTGAAAGGAACTGGAAAGCAATTCTTATCGCCGTGGTCGTCATGGCCACTGTTACCCGATTTTGGAGATTGGAAACCCCAAACACCTACATGTTTGATGAAGTGTATCATGCCTTCACCGCCAGAGAGATTGTCAATGGGAATAAAGCCGCCTGGGAATGGTGGAACACGCCACCGCAAGGCTTTGCTTTTGAATGGAGTCATCCGCCTCTGGCAAAGGAATTGATGGCGGTTTCTCTTTCTTTGAATAATTCCCCTTTGGGTTGGAGAATACCCGGAACCTTACTCGGTTCGATCTCCGTGATATTTGTTTTTTTAATTGCCTGGGAAATTTTTCACAGCAGGTCGGTTGCCTTATTATCAGCTTTCCTTTTTGCATCAGATACTCTCTCGCTGGTTATGGCCAGAATCGGCATGAACGATACTTATTTACTCTTTTTTATCCTTGCCTCCATCTGGTTGGCCCTGAGAAAAAACTATCCCTTGATGGGTGTTACTTGGGGTTTTGCTCTTGCTTCAAAGTGGACGGCACTTTATCTCTTGGGTTTTCTAGGATTTTTGTGGCTAATAAGACGAATGTGGCAAACCCCCAAAGAGACTATTCGTCTGGCCATAAGTAGTTTAATCGTTGCTCCTTTTATCTATCTTTTTTCCTACCTACCTTTTTTTGCCTGGGGGCATACCTTTGCTCAGTTTAACGAGGTCCAGCATCAGATGTGGTGGTATCATACCGGACTTAAAGCGACTCATCCATTTCAGTCGGACTGGTGGAGCTGGCCGCTGACCTTACGACCTGTTTGGATAGCCGTTGAATATGGAAATAATGCAATTTCCAATGTTTATGCCCAGGGGAACCCTTTTCTTTATTGGACGAGTATAATCGCCCTTCTAACTGCCCTGGCGATGGCCGTCCGATATCGTTTATCGTGGTTATTTTTAGTCATCATAGGTTATAGCGTCTTCTTTTTACCGTGGGCGTTGTCACCTCGAATTATGTTCATATATCACTATCTTCCCTCAATCCCCTTTGTCAGTATTGCTACCGCCTGGTTCTTGCTTTTTCTCTGGGGCAAGGGTGCGAGAAAACTCGCCGGAGGCTTAGTTCTTGCGATATTCCTGGCCTTTGTCTTTTTCTATCCCCACGTTACCGGTGTCGCCATACCGAGTGAGATGGATAAGATATTCTACTGGCTCGGGTCATGGAAATAAAAAAACTATGGCGCTTTTAAAGAGTCAAAACCTATTCGTACCAGAGCCCAAAAATCTTGGACAGTTTTTGAGAACTTATCTGATGACCTTGGAAGCTCAATTGACAGCGGAGGGGGTTTGGGAAGATTTGGTTGTGGGAACTTAATCTGTACATCTGAGGAAGGGAGATTCCTGCTAGGCGGGTCGGCTATCTCCGTGTCGCACCCGCTGCAATCATAGGTGACCGCCGAATTACAGTTGTTGTCGCTAGATAAACGAAGTACCTCGCACCCACCTACCGGTGCCGAGCAAGTATATTTGCCTCCTTTTATATTTGTGCAAGGAATAGGATTTTCCTTTATCCCTTGGCTGCACCAATAGAGATCTCCTTCCTTCGTAATACCATTATAAGTGCAGCGTAGCGCCTGACAGTCTTCTCTGCTGGTGAACTGATAGCGCCTAGGAATAAGTCCAAAAGGACTCTCGCATGAAACAGACAAAGACCCCTTTGGATATCGGGGATTGTTCAATCTTTCGTAAATTATTTTAAACGCCAGAAATAGAAAAGCCATTGAAGCGATAATTAAAGCAATTTTCAGTCCCTGTTTTGGTGTAGGAAGGGTTATTTTCTTAATATGGAGACGGTTTATTGGAAGTTTTCGTCTTCGCTTTATATTTCTTTTCGGCACAGGGCTCGTCGGGCGAGAGGCACTGTTAAGTATAGAAGCGGGGATAGGAAACTCCTGATCTTCTCCAAGCCCGAGATCCTTCTGTTTTTCTATCTTTGCCATGTATCATTCCTTAGAATGAAATTCCTCAGAAGGACTGGAACAAAAATACCGCCCAGAAGCATCATTAAACCAATTCCCACAAGGATCGTTGCCGGCAGACTTTCCCCAGAGACGGGTAAAGTCGGGGTTGGAGTTATTAAAGTTGGTGGTATGGACGGGGTGGGGGTAGTTAAACGCGAACTGGCCGTTGGCCTTGGAGTAGCAGATGCTAGCGGCGAAGTTGTTGGCGTAGGGATCGAAGTGGGGGTGGGCTTAAGGGATCCTGACGGACTGGCGGCAAATGCTACGTCGGCGACACCTTGAACTTTACCTTCAATAATTGAAAAACTTCTTATTATTTTTTGAACACTCCCCTTGGGATCATTATAAGAGACGCTCAGAGTATGTCGTCCCGGTGAGAGGTCTACCGGAACACTCCATTCCCAAGTCCCATCCGGAGCGACCTTAACAGAACCACTGATCTTTTGTGCAATATCAACAGCTAAGTTAAGAGTTGTCCCGCTAGCGCCTCTTCCAAGAAAGGAAGGTCTGGGGATTGTAATCCTTTCGTTTGGCTTCGGATAAAAAATTGTTGGGTTGAAAATATCCAGCGTGGGGGAAAGGGTTGGGGAAAATAATGGAAAACCCGTTTTTGCTCCAAGCGTGGCCGAAATACTCGCCGCAGGTGTCGGTGATGGAGTCTGATTATTACGCCAGTCGTAATTTTTTCCAAGGACAACAACAGGAACAGGTCGAGCGCTTGCGAGTACTACAACAGCGCTTGAGGACTCTCCGTTATCTGCTTGTACATAGATCTGGCCGAGAGATCCTTGTTGATCGTAAACGGCAAACTGCGACAGGTCCGCGGAACGAGCCAAAGACAGCGGAATGATCCAATTTCCTGAACTAGTGGTGAGAGTTGATTGGGGAGAGACATTTGGAAGTACAAAGTAAACGATTGAGCCGGCAGCGGGCACATTACCCGAGGTGACAATAGAACCACTTATCGAATCTGCTTGGGGCATTTGCTCCCCAACCTCCGGGGCAGTTTTGATTTGATATGGTTTACCATGATCATCATAGCTCGTGTTTCCTGAACGAATAGCAAAGTAGTAGTTTGTGTCTGGGGAAAGAGGCATTGTTTTTCCGATAGTTACATGATGGGTTTTGTGAGGCGTAGCCTTAAGACTTTCTTGATCTCGGTCGTCAATTGCCGATTGGGTTAACGCATCAGGGTTTGAACCGAAGCTAACCGTACCAGTCGTTGGAACATTAGTTATCCAGGAGATAGTAAAGCCGGTGTCTGCGATATTAGTTACACTAACATAAAGGCCAAGAACAGTTGGAATTCTGACTTGATTGGGGTTCATGTTTTAGGCACCGCACTATTGGTCGAAGGAGTAGCCGAGGGCGAAACTAGAGGCGAAGACTTCACTTTTGAAGTCGGGGTGGGAGTGGGCGCAGGAGTAGAATACTGCTCAGGTGAAATTGAAATTCTGGCTTGGAGTTTCTCCAAAGTAGCTGTATCTAACGTCGGCGTAAGTGATTGAGTATATCTTACCGGTATTGGAGAGCTCTGGGGAGGTTTTTGAAAGTTTTGATACAATTCATATCCTCCGAAACCAACAACGGCAACAACGGCAAGAAAACCTATTAGTAGCAGGTCGTACTGATATTTTGGTTTTGGATACATAAATGTTAAGGCGAGATAGTGCTGCTTTTTAGAGGCTGGGTAGACGTAATTGTGCCGGTGGCGGTCAAAGTTAAGGCAAGTCCCGTTTCCGATGCTCTTTGGTCAAACGTTATCGAAGTAAGCTTGACAACACGCCTAAGCGACTCTAGGTCTTCAAGAAATCCCTGCAGATTACCATACTGGCCGATTGCTACAATTGTAAAAGGATAATAACCAACGGCAGTGAAGTTATTGGAGACTGAAGAACTACCTTTGTTGGATACGCTATTGCCATAGAGGTTATATTGCTCAAAGGTCACGTTATTTAATCTAATCTGGCGAGTTTGGGCAAGGTTGTCAACTTTGGCCAAAAAGTCCGCGGTAGAGGGAGTTTGCGGCGTTGTTTCATCCAGAAGGAAAAGTTGAGGTTGGAGGTTTGCATATACACCCTTTGCCGTATTGATATCGTTGGCCTTTTGAGCGAGGATTTGATTGACTTCTTTGGCTTGTTTGATTTCGGTTAGCAAATTAAGAATTCTTATCGCGGTAGGCCTGATAAAAACAAAAGAAAAAAAGGCGATGGTAAGTAGCATTAGAGCAAGAGTTTCGTATAACCTAATAATCGGGCGCTTATGGAAAAGGACAAGTCCTTTCATGGCGGAATGTCGAACTGATGGCGTAAGTGACATAAAAATTTATTAGGTATTGTCGCTTCTTATGGTAACTTTCTTGATTTGAGCCGCAAGACTAAACTTGATTTCTCCGCCGGTATTTCCACCGGTAGAGACGTTAGTTATGGTTACTCCCGATAGCCAGGTAGCATTTTTAAAAGCATACACCGTTTGTCCTAGACCAAGCGCCGACCGGCTAGAGCCATCTATTCGAATCGAATCAGTACTTATTAAAATTTTGCTTATCGTAATTTCCGAAGAAATAAGTGGGGTAAATCTGTCAATAACATTTTTAGATCCAAACTGCTTACTTAGCAGGCTATTTATCTCCGTCAATCGACCTTGAGTGAAGCGAAATTCTTTTTCAAAATCATAGTTAGCATCTAAGAATTGAATTTTTTGGTCAATTTCGTCCTCCAGGTTACGTTTTTGATAATCTAAGACGAGACTGGTTATAAAGGCAACTATAACCACCAACTCAGTAAAGATAACCACATAACGTCCGAGATTCAAAAAAAATAAAAGGAATTTTCCCGCCGGGGAGGCGGTAAGATCATCTTGAGGAAGAAGGTTGATGAGGCGTCGGGCGGGCACAATATTATAAATACCAATAATCAACAGGCTACGCCAGAGTCTATTGGTGTTTAGTAATCTCAGTATAGCCAAAGGTTTGATTCCAGTCTAGACGTAAACTATGGCAGAGAAACATATGAAGAAATTAACTGAAGAAGATGATGTGAAATCAAGCAGAGACTATTGCTTTGCTATAAGCCTTTTAGCAAGGGTAGATTTGATTCTCGCGCTCTTGTTTGCCTGGAACACGTTTTTTTTAGTTGCCCGGTCAAGAAACTGATAAACAGAAGACAGATTCTGTTTTGTCGGCTTTTTTTTAAACTTGGAGACGGTTTTTTTTAAAGCCGACTTAATCTTCTGGTTGACCTGTCGACGTCGCCGATCACGGCGTAGCGCCTTCTTCGAGGAAAATGTGACTGGCATATTTTTGGGTGTTGTAGGTATTAGCTAACTGGCGGTTATAATACCAGAGATTGCTCTTAAGAACAACGAGAATGAAGAACCTTATTAAGAACGGGACATCGATCTTACTTAGAAAACAGAGCAGTATTTTGTCTGCGGCGGTAATTATCATGCTGACGTACGGGGCTTCGGCTATCGTTGGACTGCTGAGAGATCGGTTATTGGCAGCCACGTTTTTTGGGGGACGGGAATGGCAACTTGATGTCTATTTTGCGGCATTTTTAATTCCTGACACCATATTTCAGTTGGTCGTAATTGGAGCGCTCTCAGCGGCTTTTATCCCAATTTTTAGTCAACTAGTAGCCAGGAACCAGGAGAAAGATGCTTGGTATATCGCCTCAGCTTCAATGACGGTGATGATGACTGTCTTTGGTCTGATGTCACTAGTATTAGCGATTTTTGCCGGCCAGGTTAGCCATTTGATCGCACCAGGCTTCACCGGAGAAAAGTTAGATTTAATGGTCGGCTTGGTGCGCATAATGATGATTGCCCAGGTATTTTTTGCCTTCTCGGGTTTTTTGGGCGGAGTCTTACAAGCCTACCAGCGATTTCTCGTGCCCGCCTTGGCGCCCATTCTCTATAACGTTGGTATTATTTTTGGAATTCTAATCTTATCTCCTTTTTGGGGTATTTATGGAGCAGCCGTTGGTGTTATCGTAGGCAGTTTTCTCCATCTCGTGATACAAATATTTCCGGCAAGACGCTTAGGTTTTTCCCCAAAGCCGATATGGGATCTGTCCCACCCGGCGGTACGAGAAATTGGGCGTTTAATGATCCCAAGAACTCTCGCCTTAGGCGTGGATAGAATTGAGCAGTTTGTCGCAGTTTTCCTAGCAACGATGTTGGCCGATGGATCATTGTCGCTGTTTAACTTTGCCAGGCATATTTACCTGCTTCCAGCCAGCCTGTTTGGGGCTACGATCGGTCAAGCATCTCTCCCGGTCTTAGCAAGCCAAGCGGGGAATGATAAAGAGACTTTTAAACGAACCTTTAGCTCTTCACTTTTACAAATTCTGTACTTTACGGTGCCCGCCGGTGTCGTAATTCTGGTGTTAAGAATTCCTTTGGTACGTATTGTCTTTGGAGCTAAATCGTTTCCCTGGCCGGCAACAATCCTAACGGGACAAGCCGTTGCCCTATTCTCCCTTTCCATTGCTGCCCAAGCAGCTATCCAACTTTTAATCAGAGGTTTTTACGCGTTTAAAAATACGAGGATCCCTCTCGCTGTAGGTGTTATTAGCGCCATCTTAAACTTAGGCTTGAGTATGCTGTTCACCTACGAATTCGGACTTGGCATTAGAGGTTTGGCCTTATCAATCTCACTTGCGGGGTTATTTGAGGCAGTCGCGTTGTTTTTTATGTTAAATCGAATTGTCGGCGGCCTTATGACGAAACAATTCTGGAATCCAGTTTTAAAGATTATCGCCGCCTCGGTCATAATGGGTGTCAGTTTATGGTTATTAATGCGATACTTAGACAGAATTGTTTTTGACACAACCAAAACCAGCAGTTTTTTAGCTGAGTCAGAGTAAGTTCTCGAATCTTCGACCGCTCCGACCAGCCCGACGTAACAACTGACAACAGTTAGAATAATGCCATGATAGAAGCCGCTCAGATTCGAAATTTCTGCATTATTGCTCATGTTGACCATGGGAAATCAACGCTGGCAGACAGATTTCTTGAGCTCGGAGGACTTAAGCAAAGAATACTTTATGAGCAAGTACTGGATTCAAATCCCATTGAGCGGGAGCGGGGAATAACTATCAAGCTGGCACCCATCTGTCTTGAGTATCAGCTACCTGGTAATCATCGCCAAATTTTCAACCTAATTGACACCCCCGGCCATGTGGATTTTTCGTACGAGGTTTCTAGGGCACTGGCTGCCTGTGAGGGCGCGATCTTGTTAGTAGACGCCACGCAAGGAGTTCAGGCACAGACACTCGCCCATGCCCAAGTTGCTACGAACTTAGGGCTGACCTTAATTCCGGTTATTAATAAGATAGATTTAGACTACGCCAATGTTAACCAGACGGTTAGACATCTAGTTGAGTTTTTTGGTTTTCGTGAAAGTGAAATATTAAATGTGTCAGCCAAGACCGGAGAAGGGGTTGAGAAACTTGCCCAAGAGGTTATCGCCAGAATTCCTCCACCAAAAGCCATCGAACAAAAAGAGTTGCGCTGTTTAGTCTTTAACTCCGTTTATGATGCGCATCAAGGAGCGGTCGCCTGGATCCGGGTAGTAGATGGAAGTATAGCACGAGGAGATATTGTTAAGCTCGCCATGACGGACGTGCAATCAAAAGTAGAGGAGTTGGGAATATTTAAACTTAACCGGCAGCCGGTGCCGATATTAACTGCCGGTCAGGTAGGTTATGTAGTTCTCGGACTTAAAGATGCCCGCTTAGTCAAGATCGGCGACACATTAACGGGTATGGCCGGTGACATAGAACCACTCCCTGGTTACCAAACCCCCCGACCGGTAGTTTACTTAGGACTTTATCCAGCCAGTGGCGATGACCCACAACGACTTAGGGATGCCTTGGAAAAGTTGGCGCTTTCTGATAGCAGTCTGATCTTTTCACCGGAGTATTCTTCGGTATTAGGACAGGGCTTTCGGTGCGGTTTTCTGGGACTTTTACACGCTGATATTACTCAAGAGAGATTGGAAAGAGAGTTTAAGGTAGAAACATTTGCGACCACACCAAGCGTTTCTTTTGCAGTTATTTTTAAAGATGGGCACAAAGAGGAAATCGTCTCAGCGACGAAGTTTCCCA
>LCJH01000024.1 GCA_000999595.1 Microgenomates group bacterium GW2011_GWA2_44_7 | reverse complement strand
CTGATCGCCAGATATCGAGAGGAATATAATCAGACGGTTCAACAGTACAATAACCTCATTCAAACTTTCCCCAACCTTCTTGCGGCCGGACTTTTTAGGTTTGACCCGGAGGATCTTTTCCAAACTACCGGATCGACGGAAGCGCCGATGATTTCATGAACGAAGCGGTTGCCGACCAGAGAACCCCCATTAAAGTCATCGTTTCCCGGGCCAGGCGGGCATTTCTTATTCTCCTTGTCCTATTTATTATCGCTTCCGGAAGCGCGATTTACGCAGGGTGGACCAGCGGTGAAATCAAACAAAAAATTATTAAGCCGATTGAACAAGGACTGACAAAACTTGGAGAGCAGTTAGCAAGTGAGACTGAAAAACCTATAAATACGCCTGCTGCCAGCCTACTTCCAGAACCTAGGAAGGAATCCCCAACACCGCCAAGTAGCCAGAAAGAAAATCGCCCAGTCTCCCCGAAAAGACGTGAGTGCTACCGCTATACGGTGACACATCTCGACGCCTCAAGTTCTAGTCGATGTTATAGTAGTTCCGACTATAACCAGTTGGTCGACTTAGGCGGCAACCTTTCTACAGCAAAAACTTTTTACCAATTTCACCTGGACGGAGCTTTGCGTTATCAAGATGAATATGGCCGGACTCGCTCGTCCATTTATTTAGATGCCAAAGCAAGTGAAGAGCATCAAGCTCAAAGGGAAAAAGACAAAATAGGACAGATTACCGGACAGATGCAGCAGATCGAACAGAGAGGATATTAGACAAACTCCGTTGAAATCCAAGTTTACACTTGATAAGCTACTTCACATGGATAGATCGGCAATAAAGGATCTTTTAGACAAACTGCAACCGGCGGTTGAGAAAGCCCGACGAGCGGCCCAGCAGGCAAAAGAGGCAGAGAACGAGACAAGCAAGTCAGCAGCGACGTCATGGTCGGCGGCGGGAGAACGGGAATACACCCACCAACAAGCAAAAATTGCGAGTGACAATTTAGTGAATCTTGAGAGCCTGCTAAATGAGGTAACGGAAGCGGTAGGTCAACCGGCACCGATGATGGTACGCCCAGTTTCCATGGTGACAGTTATGTACGTCGATAGTCAAAAAACAGATACTTTTTATTTTGTTTCTAAGTCGCTTTACTTAATCGGGGCAAGGCTTATCTCACCGGAGTCCCCCATCGGTCAAGCCGTGGAACACAAAAGCGTCGGCGAGGAGTTTGAATACGAGGTTGAGTCGAAGAAGGTAAGAGGAATTGTTAAGTTAATCGAGTGAATAACTCAAGTTACTTAAGATTCTAACGAAACACCACCCATAACCGATGGTATCAATCCGGGGTTATAATCACCGGGTATGCGGCTAGCCGAACTAGACAGTGCAATCACTAAGTGGGAAGAAAGTCCTGATGACAGGGCGGTAACGGAAAGGGCGTCCGAGGCGATTAGACGGTGGTATCAAAAAGGCAACTTCGCCATCGTGATAATTCCCAATGATGCCGCTTGGGCAGCGCAAGCGAAAGGCTTGATAAGCCAATCCCAAGCAGCGGAGCTAATCAAGCTCGGGGCCGGAACAGTAGGACAATATTTGATCGGAGCACCAAGAATTGGTGACCCTGCTAGGCGTAACGCCATTTTTACCCAATTAGTTGGCAAAGAACCGGATATATCCCTTCGTATGCAAATCGACGAAAGTCATATCGTAACTTATAGCTTCTACGCCAAAGAACAAGCCGACCAGTAGATGGGGAGTATTGGTCAAATGAAAGACTTGGAATCAAAAGGATACTCATTTTGAGGAAATGCTCGGTGAGACATATACTAATCTTACTCTGATTTACAGCTCGTAGAGCGAAAAATCAGATTAGATTCGTTATACTCAAAAACTCAAATTAGAGTTTTTGAAGTATATAATACGCCCATGGTAAATCGTGAGACAGAACAGCTAATCGAGGCAATGAAGGCATGGGCAGCTAACCGAGCGAACAAGGCAAGGGAAGGTGGTGAGGCAATTGAAAATTGGTTAGGTGCAGAAAATTATGCCGTCGTAACAATTAAACCAGAGGCCTTAGCCGCGGCAGTTGAGCGGGGATACCTTAGTGCAGAAGAAGCGGAGTGGGCAAGAAAAGCAAAAACAGGGTCAGCTATCGTTTTGCAAGGAGGGAAAGAAGGGATGGATCCTGCGGCCAGAAGGGCGGTTGTCAGAACATTGATAGCCATGGAGCCTGAGATGAAAGCGACGGTTCAAATTAGTCCGAATGCATGGGTTAGTTATGCCTTTTATCATCGATCTCGAGTAAGAGAGTCTGAAGAATAAGTGTAAAATACATTTCAGATAAATATGGTTTACCCACCAGATGTATTAGCTGAAAAGCGTGAGAGCAGAGCTTTAGACTATATTGTTCCAAAAGATACAGACCCGAGCGTTTTAGTAGGGCTATTAGAAGACCGCGTTGGTAAACTTGTGCAGGAGGAAGACATTAATACAAAGGACCGAAGAATCTCTATTATTTTAAGATTATTTGATGAAGTACGACACCTTGTGAGAACTTTTAGAATTACCTATGAAAATACCATCTGGAAAGAGAATCGTCTAATTTTTAGAGGAAATGGGAGTATCGGATTAAGGATTGAGGGTTATGAACAAGATTTAGGTGAAAACACCATATTAAAACTTTACTCTATTTCGCTTGCAAGGGCGGTGTTTGATTGGAAAGGTAAAAACATAGCGGATTTTATTCAAAAAGTAGCCTTAATAGATTTATGCCGATTAACAAACGACATGCGAAGAGCGCAAAGAATAAGCCAAGACGAATATAGCCTATTGGAATCAAAACACGAGCAAGCAGAGGAAATTTAAGTTAAGCGACAAGAGGTAAATTGGTGTCGAGGTAAAAATTGGCAAAAGGGATAGAATTTAGAAATCTAATTCCATACCGCCGGTTAGCCCTTGTAAGTAAGACTTTGGATTTTTTGGCCAAAGAGAACGATGGAAAGCGGGATCATCAGACTCAAGGTATTGATGAATCGCAGTGATGACTACGCCGGGCAAGAGGCCATGGATGTCAAAATGATAGCCGCCGATAGAGGCAGCCACCTTTCTAAGGCAGGCGCCGGTTCGTCGGTCAACGCAAATTTCCCAAGGATAAGGAGGATCTGTAGGAAAATCTGCTGACCTTCGAATGTGGTATTCATATATTCCATCAAGGTTTAAGCGAAAGTGCATAAAGGCTTGAGTAAGGAGGATACGGTTGGGAAAATCGTGCACAGGACAAAGTAGGTCTAGCGATATGAACATGGCATCAATATCTACTCGATATCCAAATTCAGGTATCCATAAACCATCTACTCCCTCAGCTCCCTGAAACATCATAAATTCATGAAATAACCATTCACCCGGGTTAACACCATTGCGGGCTTTTGCCATTTCCTTATCCCAGCTAGAGAGATAGTGCAGACCATGTTCTAGAGTCATCGCAGAAATTCTAGCACACACTGAGGTGGCGATTGGGGCTCGTTCTATTTTATAAGGTGACTCCTTAGGAAATTGCTTAAAAATCAGCTCGCGCACGTAGTGGAGTAAGCTCGAGCAAGTGCGAAATCATGTACGAAAACAATGCCTACGATGGATATATCTCGTAATGAGGTCTATTTTGATTAGCGATCCTCCGGATAGACATAGCCCCGTAATTCGCCGGCTGTCCACCCCAAGATGTCGGCGGCTCGCTCAAAGTCTGCCGCCGCAAGTTTGCCTCGCATGGCCAACCCCCCGATCGCTCGTAAAACGCTTCTGATCGCATCTTCGTCATGGATATTACCACCCCGTTGTGTCGATGGTGTTTTTGGGCGAAAGATCGAACTCTGGAAAGCCATCTAATTTCCGGTGAGATTGTCCCCGTTAATTCAGACTCCGCACCTAAAGACATAAACGCTTGTCTACCATGGTATCTCTTTCTTTTCCGTGGGCTAGGTTACAAAAAACCCAAGATTAATTAAGAAGTTTAAGGAAAGAATTAAGGGAGTTTGAATTTTTTACGGTAAAGGTAAGCGGAAAAAACCAAAAGGGGTATGCCGATAAGGAGGATTTGCACCACGCTTAGTGCAATTAGGAATATAAAAAGCAGACCTTCTATCTCACAGTATTGGGCAAAGCAACGGTTAATAATAACGTAAAGACTGTAGCCGCCGATTAGAAATGAGACACCAAAAACAAACGCGGGAGCCAGAAATATTTTTTTTGGGTGCTTGTTAACGAAAATTAAAGCAAGGAGAAGTGGAGTAAGGCTCACAATCTCGTTAAAGACAAACCAAGAGATGCCCCCGTTTAACCCCGTTAGAAATTTATCCAGGAGGGTACCGCTGTCTCGATTAAGGTAAACTACAAATACCAAGGGTATAACAGAAGTGATCATGACCCACTTTGTCCAGATAATGGCAATTCGATCGATCCCAGTCATCGTCTACATTTTTATAATAAGCTTTCTTCGGATTAAGTACAACCAGAAGCCACCCACGTTACTTAACTGACTTAAGTAACAAGTGAAAGATAATATTTACTCTTTTCCTGAGGCCAAAATTTTCGACTGTTATAGGCTCGTTTCTGGGCTACATTTTCTCCGGAGCGCTTATCCCAAGGAGGGTAAGGCCGTTTTTTAGTACCTGCCCCGTCGCGGCTGTCAGCAATAACCGTTGAGTGCTGATAGATTTTTCGATATTCTCGCCTAAGATCCTGTGTTTTTGATAAAAAAGATTAAATCGCTGAGCCAGTTCGAAAAGATAGTTGCACATTAGGTTCGGAGCGTAAAGCTGGGCGGCTTCAGCCACAACTTCGGGAAAGCGATAAAGCCAACGAAGAACGGAGAGCTCCTCGGAGTTAGGACTGTAAGCTGTAGGCTGTGTACTGTAAGCCGGAGCTTTTCTAAGAACCGATTGGGTGCGGGCGAAGGTATATTGGAGGTAGGGGCCGGTATTGCCGGCGATATCCAGAGCCTGATCGAGATCAAAGACAATGTCAGAGAAAGTGTTGTAGGACAACATTCCATACTTTATCGCCGCCACCGCAACAGATTGTGAAATCTCTGCTGAATCCGGGAACTTTTTCTCGACTTCGAGGCGAACTTTGTCCAAAAGGACATCTGCCATGATACCTATCCCCTTTCGACCAGCCATCGCATAGACCTTTTTCCCCTCTTCAGTGGCAAAACCCATCTTTTTCATTGAGCCTTCGGAAAGATAAACAACGCCGTAGCCAAGGTGGTGCATATTTAAAGCTTGTTCGGGATAGCCGAGAGCCTTAAGGGCAACCTTCACTGAACCCAAAGTAAAAGTTTGGCGGACATCGATTAGATTCAGAACGATATCGGCATGGCCGATACCTGGATTTTTAGCTTCATTTTCAGTCGTGGTCGACCAAAGAGGTTTTTGCTGAGGAGCATTGGGAAACTGGCGATATCTAAAATCGATACCCAATAATCCGAACTTCCACATGTGGTAGGCAATGTCTTTACCGGCGTAAATGACGGTGCCGTTGGAGCGAACGATAACCTTATCGCCCCCAAGAACCCCGCCTGTCAGCTCATCCTTTATCACCCAACAGCCGGCGTTCTTGCCTTCTTTCTCAAAAACAAAGGCGGCGTTTTCTTTTAGAACAGAGAAGGCTTTTTGCCACAACCCTAGACGAACTATATCACTCTCCCATATTAGTACATCATAATCTAGCCCAAACCAGTGACAGGTAATAAGGTTATCATAAAGAATCCGAATGGCGGTACTCTTAGTAAACTCGGCGATCTCGTTGTTACCCTGTTCAACATCATGAAGAATTTGTTGTTTCTTTTGAACCACTTCAGCGTCGGTCTCATACATTTGGGCGATACGGGCATACATATCCCAGGAGAAATGATCGAACTTTTCTCCAGGAGTAGGCTTTATGTCTAAGGTACGAAGTGCCAGCACGGTGCCGGCAACTTGTTCACCGGTATCATCGACATAATACTGGACCTCAACATCATAGCCATTGGCTTCCCACAGACGCTCTATCGCCTGCCCAATACAGCCATTACGAAGGTGGCCAATATGCAGGGCTTTGTTGGGATTAACATTAGTGTGTTCCAGGGCGACTTTTTTGCTATTGCCGGTCTTGTTCGTACCAAAGTCCTCCTTCAGGCTGATTGCGGAATTCGTCTGCTTAAAGAAATAGTCTTCTTTGAGCCAGAAGTTGAGGAAACCGGGACCGGCGACGGAGACACGAGAGAGTAAGCCGGATTTAGTAAGCAGTAAACCGATAGACTTCGCGATGGCATCAGCTAGGATCTTTGGGTTTTTCTTTAGCTGCTTGGCCATAACCAGTGCAACATTGGTAGAATAGTCACCGAAAGCTTCCTGGGCGGGATGTTCGACGTGGATATCTTTTTGCGGGATGCAAACCCCGGCAGCTCGCCTCGCTGAACGCGAGTCGAAGCGGGCTTCACAAACTGCCTTATAGATAAGCGCCTGGAGGTCGGCGGCGGGACCGGGAATAGCGGCAAGAGAAAAGCTCGCCTCGCTCGCCGAGATAACCTGGCTTCGCGGACGAAGCGGGGTAGGGGTCTCATGGGAAGAAACAGGTTTCTTATTAGAGGGCTTAGAAGAAGGTTGGGATTCGGATTTTAGGGAGTCCACGGCACCTAGGGAACCCAGGTTACCCAAGGAGAACGAGGACGAGAAATCGAAGGAGGAATTGTCGGCAGAGAGGATAAGTTTCTCGACTTTGGCGGAAAGCTCCTTCGAAAGAACGTCAGCGGCTTCGGCGAGGGCTTGTTCGAGAGTTTCTAAGCGGGCCGGGTTCATCGCCTCAAGTACCAAAACAGCATTTTTAGTCGGTTTATCGACAGCGGTTCGCTCCCCTTCTCTCCAATTCCAACGCCGACAGATAAACCCCTCATCATCTTTATAAATAACTTCACCCTCATAAGCGGTATCCTCCGCTTCGGCGCCAAGATAGATACCCTTTTCGGTACCATCAGCAAAGGTCAACTCGATGTCTCCCTTTACCTTGTCCAAGTCTTCAACGCCAGCTGGAAGATGATACTGCAAAGAAAGATAATTACCTAAATCGACCAAATCGTTAATTTGAGGTAATAGTTTACCGTTACCCGCCCGACGCAGAAGGGCTTCGATTGAGGAACGGAATTCCTTGGGATTGGAGCCGAATTGTTCGTAGATAGATCGCCAGACAGCCACTTCGGGCATTTGGGGAATACCAATCTCATTAACTTGTTTCTGGGTTTCGTCTTCGGCTTGGCGCAAAAGACGCAAGATTCGCTGGCTTTGGCCGGAGTTATTCATATCGGTGATAACAAGGACACCGACTTTGACCTCGGGCCATTTGGCAAAGATTTCGGGTGAAATTGAGAATTTCATGGATTTTTGTCAAAGAATCTTGCGAGATCTTCTTTTTTGAGAGTCTTAACATCGGAACAGTTCCGGATCAAGGCAATACTCACTGAATTAGAAAAACCAACATACTCTACAGTTCTTTTATTGGCTCTCACCTCCTGAACTGCAGGAACCAGATCGGAGTCTGAACTTACAAGTATAAAGTGATCGTAGCTGTTCTTATAAGAACCGGCAACCATATCAACCGCCATTTTGACATCTACACCCTTTTCATGAAAACGGTGGTCAGATTTCAATAAATATCCAAGCTCGTAAGTAAACCCTTGATATTTTAATTTAGCCAAAAGTCGTTGTTGGTTAGCAAGTAATTCTTTTGTTTTTGGCTCGCTAGGGTTCTCTCTAATTGCGCCGACATAATATTTTTTTGAAACGATCTTCTTATCACCGACCAAGAAGTCTGCAAATGCCCCAAAGTCAAAATTGAGCTGATGCCGGAACCCCAAGCTCTTAAGCTTGTGATAAAAATTACTCCCGTCAATGGCAATAGAACAGCGTATTTTCTTCATTTTCTCCAATAAAAAACCCTGCACACAGCTCGCGCTCGCACAGGGGGTTTTAGTAACGAAAGTTTACTATTGTCATAATCTTCTGTCAACGCGGGATTGCGAGATCTGGTTTTCATTTCTTAACCTTAAATATTTTACCGTGGCCGGGGACGATATAATCGGCCAGACTTAAGATCTTTTGACGGCTTTCGACCTGCTTTTTTGGATATTTACTGAAAACCTTCCAGGCTTGATGGTCATAGGCATCGTTTTCATCCTCAAAGATGTCACCGGCGACCACTACGGTCCCCTTCTTTGTCCGGACGACAACGGAAACATCTTCAATACTATGGCCCGGGGTATTGATAACTTCGACACCGGGTTCGATTTCATATTTGTCGACGAAAAACGAAGCGACATCGCCTTCGTAAATATCCTGGCCGCTTATAAAGATCGCCTTCTTAAAAAGACAGTTATTACCGACATGGTCTATATCGCCGTGAGTATTAACGACATAGTTAACATCCTCCGGCTTAAAGCCTTCTTTGCTGAGAGCTTTTTTAATTTTGTCCTCATCCCCTACGTTGCCTGTATCAACCATGCAAGTATTTTTTTGGCCTTTGACCAAGGTAATAGTGCCGCATGCCCTTTGTTTGTGGGCTTCAAGCCAAATGGCATAGCCTTCAATTAAGACTTTTACTTCGTGCATAAAAAGGCGGTTACTGGGAATAAAGAGCCGCGAATTTCTCCTCTAGGTATTTTATAAAGTAATCCGGATTAAGCGGTTCGCCGGTGACTTTTTTAACAAGCTCGGGAGTGGTATAAAGCTTGCCCTGCTGATGGATTTTTTCCTTTAGCCAATGACGGATGGGTAAAAGCTTGCCGGCGGCGATGTCTTTTTCCGCCGTTGGCATCTCTTTTTTTAAAGTAAACCACAGCTGAGCGGCGATCAGATTACCCAACAAATAGGTTGGGAAATAGCCGAAAGAGCCGTGGGACCAGTGGATATCCTGAAGGACTCCTTCTCTGTCGCTGCCAGGGTTAATCCCTAGCATAGAACTCATCTTCGCATTCCAAGCTTTGGGAAGGTCTTTAACTTTTATCTTGCCGGAAAGAAGCTCTCTTTCTATATCAAACCGTAAAATAATATGTAAACCATAGGTCACCTCATCCGCCTCGGTGCGGATGAAGGATGGCCTGACTGTATTAACGGCCTTAACGAAATCAGAAAGAGAAACCATTCCCACTTGATCGGGAAAATGTGCCTGAAAAAGCGGATAGTGATATTGCCAAAAAGGCAATGAGCGGGCGATGGTATTCTCCCAGAAACGGGACTGAGACTCACTCATGCCGAGACTGGCGCTACCGTAGACGTGACTATGAATTAAGCTTTGGTGATTGCCCTGGTAATAGAGAGCGTGGCCGGATTCGTGGACAGTGGCAAAGAGCGGGTTTTGAAAATCCTTCTCATCCTCGTGGGTAGTAATCCGAACATCACCCACTGAACCAAAATAGCAGGTGAAAGGATGGGCGGAGAGATCTTGACGACCGGCTTCAAAGTCAAAACCCATTCGTTTCATGACTTCTTGGCCAAACTCTTTCTGGCCAGCGATCGGAAAAGTTTTACCTTCTAATATTTTTGGGGCATCTCGGGTAGTTTTGGTAAGCTTAGCCGCCAGAGCAACCAGCTTCGGCTTAAGATGGTCGAAAATCTTTTGGACCTCCGTCTCAGTCATATCCGGCTCGAAGTCATCCAGAAAAACATCATAAAGCGTCTGGCTCTTTTTTTGCAAAAGCTTGGCGGCCTTTAGCTGTAAAGAGAGTAGTTTCTCAAGATCTTTTTCAAAGAGAGAAAAATCGGACTTTTCTTTGGCCTTTCGCCAGCTTTGGGTGGCACGGCTTTGCATTTCGGTAATCTCCTTTACAAGAGCCTTCGGTAGTTTCGTGGCTTTTTGATACTCTTTCTCCAGCCGGCGGACAAGGGCTTTGTCGTGAGACGTTTTAGCCGCCTTTTTGGCTTTTTGCAGAAGTAGGCCGACCTTACCTTGGGTCAGTTTTTCGTGATAAATGCCCGAGAGAGTGGAAAGCTGGAATGCGCGAGTTGAACCGCCCTTGGGAGGCATATAAGTTTCTTGATCCCAGGCTAAAACCTCGGCTGCGCCCTCGAGGTGGGTCAGCTCGGCAGAGAGAGCCAAAAGGTCTTGAATCGGCTTAGAGTTAGAAAACATAGAGAAACGATAAGTAACTTAAGTAAGTATACGACGAATCGCGCTGGGCACGACGAGAGTATAATACGATTAACCCAACCGCGAGTATTTGACGTTAACCTGTCGCTCGCGGTTGGGTTTTAAATTGTCTGGCAGTCCCCTATCCGGGTTGGAGACTGCACTTGGGTAACTTCAGCCGCGAGCGGCTGGGCTACCGAGATTGGCTAGCCGCGATCGTCGCCGCGGGGATCGTCCCCGAGGCAAGTGATCCGCGGATCGTCACCGAAATTGCGTGGGTCCATGGGTCCCTCCTTTTGGTTTTGGGAGAGCGGGCCGGCCCCGCCCGGGTCATTATTCCCTTAAAAACAAATGACCCCTCTTAACTTCTCCATTTACGGAAAAATCAAAAGGGGTCCTTCGACGGTACCACCCAATTAGTAACTTATTCCTGCTATCACGGGCTTGCCCGGATGGTATTTGGCCATCAGCTCCTGGAGCGCGACTCCGATCAAAGCCTTTGTAAACTAGATGCGATATTAGACTAATTTGGCAAGTTCGTCAAATTGGAAATTGGTATAATCACGATAATGTTTGATTTAAAGGCGTTTTTACCAAAGAATAAGCGGGTCTTGGTTATTTCAGCAGCTCCGTTTGACGGGGATTCACTGGCCAGCGGAACAATTCTAACGAAATATATTCAGTCGCTAGGTTTTGAAACGCTCCATTATTTCCCCAGAGAAATTTCCGCTAAAGAAAAAGAGTTTTTAGGCTGGCTCCCCTACTTTGAGGAGATAACCTTCGGGGACACCCGTCAATTTTTTGAGAAAGGGAAAGATAGTACAACACTAGTGACAGTGGATGGCCGAGACAAAATTCAGTTCTATGATTATAAAAATGAAAAGCTTCCCCCACCAGACTTTACCAATATATCAACTATTTTACGCATGCATCACCATACTCTGCCAGATAATGACATCACCAAAAATTTAGTCGGAGGAGCGGAATATTCGTCAACTTCAGAGGTAATTCTGACGCATATCATCCCTAGGGAGTTTATCAACCACCAACTGGCTAACTGTGGTTACGCTGGGATTGTAGATGATACGGGTAATTTTCAATGGAACTTTACTTCTCAAACCCTATCAGTTGCGTCTTGGTTATGTACCTTTGGGATTGACGCGCCTTCTATCTCTTCATGGGTAATGCATGTACGAGACGAGGAGTTCTATAAAGCCCTCTCATATGCAGTTGAACGAATTCACTATTATCCAGAGATAAGGACGATTCTTTTGCCGCTATCAAAAGAGGAACAAATAAAAGATAAACTGACTCCCGAGTTTAATAAAAGCCTAATTGCAGCCTTTAATACTGAGTTGGCAAAGAGAATAAGGGGCTACGATCGAGGTATCTTGCTTCTTGAGCAAGACAAACATGTAAAAGTTACCGGGCGAGGTCAGAGCACGAACAAGATTTCGCTGGCAGAACTGCTAAGACCAGTTGGCAGCCTCGGAAAAGGGCATTTTAATGCGACCGATTTCGAAACAAAGCAGGACTTTGGCCCCATAGAGCAAAAGATCATAAAAGTAGTGAAAAGAGCACTGGGGGTTGATAGTTGATTTGGCAAGTTCGTCAAATTGGAGATACGTGCCGCCCTAGAACAGTCCCCCAGAACAGACAACTTGTAATTGAAGAAAAATAAGTCAAATCGGAGAATTAGTGTAGTAAGGAACGCTATAACCCAACTAATTTCTAAACAAAGCAGAGCTTTAACAATCTGGAACAAAAGGTCGCAAAGTTAGTCAAGGAAGCGTCGAGAGTTAAAGATTAACCCAACGAGGATAAAAAATAGTAAGTTCCAAGAACAAACCCATATTACAAATAGTTCAATTAGCCTTGGGAAGTAAACGTAAATACAACGGGGCGCCGGTTGAAAGAGTCTAAATACCTACCTCGAAAGTAGCCTCTAGGTCCTAGAAGATTACTCACCCCGCTCTCTACCCCTTGAAAGAGAGCACCTCAGTTCTCGGGCATACTCCAATAACCAGTCTATACCTTCTTTAGTCAAAAAATAAGGACTCAAACACATCATCAACAAACAACCTCCATCAAAACATGGATCTTTTTTCTTCTCACGCGCTGCCCGCCCGTCTCGTAGCTTTTCTGTCAATCGTTCAAGCTGAGTAGGGTCATTATCACTCCAATTTGCCATAGATGCATGAGAATATACCATCGATTGGGACTTTTTGCCAGTGACAATTTAGTGGTGTCTACCCCACAAAAAATTACTTCGGTAATTTTTCAGGGTAAACTAACCCACCCGGGAGTGGGCGTGATGTAGACCTCAACGAGTGGGTAAAGAGTAGAGCCTAGTTGAGAGTATATTTTCCTTGTCTTCTTTTGGCTTCGCCAGCCTTTTTACCTTGTAAAAATAGCTCGAAAGCTTGTAGGCGGTCTATTCCCCGAGAAGCAGCTTCGGCGATGTGAGCCAGTACGGAGAGAAACTCCAAACAGCCGAGTTTGCCCTGACCAACAAGGACTCCCCCTGCGAAAATGCCCTGTCTAATTCTTTTGTCTGAGAATTCATCCTCTCCTGCTTTGTCTCGTTCGCACATTGATGTACTTAGAGTGATTAAACACTGGATAGTAGTCAATTGCAATAGTGTAAAATAGCGCTCATGAGTGCGGAGCGAGAGTCGTTTTTTCAGAACTCTGTGCGAATGGCCGTATCGTCTTTTTCCCCGGAATCGGAACTGGCGGACCCAGAGGTTTATGGAATCGAAGCCGGAAGATATAGCCCATTAGTTCTCGGAGAAAATGAGCGCAGGCTAATCCTTTTTCAGGTCTGGCGAAACGGAATGGTCACTACTCCGGGGGAGGACCCCTGGAAAATGGCGGAAGCATATGTATACTAATCTTATTCTGATTTACAGCTCGTAGAACGAAAAATTAGATTAGATTCGTTATACTGAAAA
>LCJH01000023.1 GCA_000999595.1 Microgenomates group bacterium GW2011_GWA2_44_7 | reverse complement strand
GAGCCCACTCAAAGCCCATATAACCCGGTAGTTTTATTGCTATATAGAAGTTGATACAGAGTAGTACTATTAGGACCAACAAAGAGTAGATCGCAATTGACGCATGCTTTGGTCGCCATCGGGATTCCTCATATAGTTTTATAAACATTACAATACAAATCAGGTTCAGGATGCCTAGACCTATGATAATTCGTTCTGGCGGCACATTACTGAGGAGTGTAATCTTTCCGAGTAAGTCCAGTCCTGGCACAAAGAGCCAAGCCATGAACAATACACCAACAGCTAGCGGAAGAAGCAGGCTGTAGGCTATGTGTCTATTCTTCTTAAAGCCAGCCCATGAGATGTATGCCAACGGGACAAGTAGGTAAGGAAAGATCAACATAAAGCTGGACGCTTCACTTTGGTTGGGTGAAAATTTGTAAGCGGCCGCTTTGCTATCGCCCTGTAATAGTCCGCCTGTCTGGCTAGCCAGTAAGTGCGGCAGACTAGATCCGCCACTGGTCACTACGCGATGGCCAGGGTAAACTGTACCCTGGATAATATCGGTCACCGACCTATGACTTGCCATGAACATAAGAACAGTTGTAATTGCCACTAACCCTGCTGCGACAACGATAATACACTTCCTAACTAAATCCTTTCGCTTTATGTCCGCGAAATGATCAATGGTATAACCTATAGCAAGGGCAGCTATCGCGAAGAGGGCTGGTATCAGAAATGCTGGATACAGGATCAGTGCAAAGCATACTGCCGCATAGGCAAACAGCATCCCCCATAAAATTTCAAACACCATCCTCCGCTCATGTAATAGCTTCGTAAACGCAACAAATCCCAACAATACCCATATTAGCGGGGTGTAAGCACCCCACCATTGTATAAATGGGCTAAATAGAAATCCCAGAGAGATTATACTTGCCAATAGTCGTTTCTTAGGTAGGAATACGAGCACGAAGAAATAAACGGCAAGCGTAAGGAGGTATGCAGGTAACCACCACTTCAACGCGAATGCGTTATCTAGAGGTAGCACGAAGAATCCGAAGTTGTCTGGGTGGAACAGCGTTGACCAGTCAATCGTCGGGGCTCCGACGAGGACACTCTGGTTTTCACCCATACCTACATTATTATTAACAATTTGAAACCCGTTGCTAGACTGACCTATAATTTTCGGGGTGCTCACAACCCACTCATCGGAACGAATTGGCTGTGGACTATTAACAAGCAAGTTGGGGTCGGGAGTACTGCCATAAAATATCTGATGATATATTCCTATGGAGCTGCCATTGATCGCAAATGCCGTGAGTATGATGAGGATAGTTGTCAGTATAGAGGGAAAGAAGAAAACATTTCGAGTAACTATTCTCAGAATAGGTATGTGTTTTTGAAAAATTCTATATGTTTTCATTCCAGTTTAAATCACACCGAGTCTAAGCCACTCCAGATTCCTTGCTAAAATTATTATACGTTAACCATCTATAGAGTGCCAGGTCGAGACACTCCCTTTAAATACTAGTATGCAACAGTTGGTAGGCTCTTTATATGCCTTACTTTCATAAGCATAAAAATACCCATCAGCCCCAGCTGCACGATTAAGGCGACAATTAATACAAAACTTGCGCCATTTGCGCCGAATGAGTTTATGAATGAGCCACTAAACAGGAGGCATATTAGCGCCGCAACAACAGAAGACACTATCAGACCCCTTAACTCTCTTAGGACAGTTAGCATTAAGCCGATAAACCAGGACAGGGCCGTAAGAGATGACAGAAATAATATTGGCGTGAAGAGATAACTGAATTCTCTAATCTTCTCCCCAAAGAGAAGTACTAAACCTTGTTCACCAAAAATGACCCCACCCACTATAACAATCATGGATAATGCGACGATGACCGTAAAGGTCTTGATTAGTAGCTTGCGGAATAGTTTAAAGTTCCCCTCGCTCACATGTTCTGCAAAAATTGTCAGCAACGGGGAGAATATATAGCCAGAAACCACTTGGATGATAACTGCAGGAATTGCGATTGACGCGTAAATACCTAAGGTCTCGCTACCCATTATGTTTTCTAGGCTAATCCTGGGTATATACATGAAGAAACTTGACAGAAGAGCATAGATCGCAAGCGGTGCGCATGCTATTAGCAAGTCAAATATATTTCGTACTGAGGTGACGTTACTCTTCTCGTAAAAATCACCCACCTTATTACGGTCGTATAAGAATATCAACACCCAGGAAGTAAAAGCCAGGACGCATATGGATATCAAGAGCTGGTGAGTTATAGCCATACATGCGATTGCCAAGCTGTTGGATACAACCCCCCTTAAAATGAATGATTTGCCAATAATATCCATTCGACCATCTCTCTGGAAAATACCATGGTAAACATCTGCGTAAGATTCTGAAATCTTAAATATAAGGTAGGCGACTATGCATAGCGCGGCGTATAAGCTGTAGGCAGATATTGCAAGGTATACGAGCGCACCACCGAGAGCCAAGACGCTGGTTGTCGTTCGTGCCAAAACATAGGTTTTGTCACTGTACTCTCGAGAGATGTCTGAAACTTGGTAGCCACGAACGCCATATAATGCAACAGCGAAGGCGATGCCCGATATAGAAAGCGCAAGTGTGAATATTCCAGCATCCGTAAACCCTAAGAGTATTACTACGAGATAGGTGATTAGCCATTGAAAAATCAGATAGATTAAACTGCCGGACGAATTCCACGCAATATTTTCCTTAAGACCCAGTTTAGGTGGTTTCAATTTCGTGATGCTTTTTGAACCGACTGGTTCATATTACTTAAATAGTGTCTTTGACCGATCCTATGAAGGGGTATATAGAGAGCTCGAGGTAGCATCTGGTAGAGAGCGCGCTGGATTTTGAAAATTAGCTTACGCTTGACCTTGACTTTTTCGTGATTTTTCCAGGGCGACAGGGCACGGTAGTGATCAAAGATTTTATTCTGCGGATGTATACTATCCTGCTCCCATGGACGACCGGTCATAGCGCCCATACAGTGGATCAGTTTTGGCGACTTCATAACCTTTTCAATTTCTTCGTAAGTACTATAGTACTCTGGCTTAAGGTCGTACATCTTGAGCGATTCTTTAATGCCATAAATATAAAAACCACTATTAAAATTATAGGTGAGACTCAGGTATTTGATCCTGTCTCTAAAGAGGACGTTTATAATGTCCTGGTCTACGGTGTAGTAACCGTTACGGACTTTAGAGAGGTGCTCGACAATCTTGTCCTGACACTTGTAGTTACGCCATTCATTTTGGTTTACGAGTAGAACCCCACAGTTGTAGTACTTATCAGTGAGTGGGATGTCTATCATTTGCTTGTATGAATTCATCGTGCAGTCATATGTGGCGGCGCAGACGTAACCTTTCAGGTCGGTATCGCATAACCCTTTCAATGAACCATCAACTATCGTGTCACCATCTAGCTGCAATATTCGGCTGTTTTCGACGGGTAGGTCATTAAGGGCAAATAGCTTGAAATACGTGGTGTAGGTTCCTTTAAAAGGTGCAACCTTCAGGTCTTTCAAAGTTTTTAATATTTTGTCAGTATTGACAAAGGTGATTGGACGGCCGTATTGCTTACAAACAGTCTCCATCTTCTGTTTATTTTCATCGCTAATCTTGTCGTCTAGCACGAAGAAATTAATGAAATCAATATCCTTGTTATTCTCCATCAAGGAAGTCATTGATACGCCCGTAATAGGGCCGTAGTAGTCGTTACTTTGGTATAAAATATTTAGAATACTCATTATTTGCTCACCTTGCTATTTCTAAAAAGTAATAACCCCCAGGCAATGCGACTCTCTAGCATGACTAACATTCGTTTGACCTTACTGTTATATTTTGGATCCGGCAATATTTCCCGTTTTAGCATAGATAACATTGAATAAAAGCACCGTAAATACTGCCGCGATTACGTCGCCAAACCATGTAAACAAAAAATCGGCCCGATACTCCATTATGTGGACCTGAGAAATATTAAATAAACGATATAAGACTCTTAGATACTTTTTCATGAGCCAACGGATTCATACTTTTTTAGACCAACTTGCCAAAGTGATTTTGATAAAACTAACGTTAAAAGTATCCATATCACCTGTATTACCAAACCCTTCACAATGTCGCTTGTCTGAAGCATGTTAATAAATATTTTCGTTGGAAAAAACAAGATGTATTTAAACGGCAAAATGTCTGTTAGCCACTGCAGGTAGTTAGGTAAAAGATCCAACGGAACTACAGTCCCGCTTAAAAAGCCCGTCACCATAACCGCCGCAAAGGCTACCCCCGTAACCCGAGTTGTCCAGAAACTGACGATACTTATAATGAAAAATACACAATAAGCCAGGGCGACAGCTAAAACTGCGCTTACCAGAAATATTAACCACAACCCAAGACTGGCCGGAAAGGTCAAACTACTTCTAAACAAGAAAACCGCGACAACAGTCATCCCCATCGCGGCTATTAATCGAACTAATCGCTCGCCTAAAAAATTTGCGAGCTGAAACGGCATATAGACAACCGGCTTTAAAAGCGTTGAAGAAAGAAACCCGGTCCGCACGTTTTCACTTAAATTATCAATCGTCATATATGTCGGTGTAATAAGATCAATAACGGTGGAAACCAAAAAATATGTGGCTAGCTGGGCCAAGTCGTAACTGCCATACCTCGCTCCCCCCAGATACACCGCTCTCCACAAATAAAAAAAGCCGATAACCGGAATGACCCTAAAGACAATTTTGGTAACGAGATTAGTTCGATACTCTAACTGATCCAAGACCGATAGATAAAAATAAGTAATATATTTGCGCACGTCTTTATTTTACTTCACTTTAAATCAAGCTTAAAATGGCGTTAGACCGGCGAAACGCAAAACAAGTCATACCCATCGATAGAAGAACTCCTTGATGAAATCGTCAAAATCGAAGAGGAACTGGACCCAACTTCTATCTGGCCGTGTCAACCTATCCAAGCAAAAATTCGCGACGTCTATGATCCTAAGACAAAGTTCTTAGGTTGAGTTTTAGAAAAAGAGCTACAACTCGCTGAGTAAAACTATATTGAAAACTTATTTAACAAGTTTTTTGAGCGTCTTACCGGCGGTAAAGCGAGCAGCTCTATGAGCCTTAACGACTCGGCGTTCTTTTGTTCCTGGTACGAGAACCGGCTTGTCTTTAACATTTACTACTTTAAACGTTCCGAAACCGGAGAGGACGACTTTTTCGCCCTTGCTTAAAGCCTTTTTTATTTCATCCAAGAAATTTTCAACCGATTCTCGCGCTCCCCTTTTGGTCAGGTGAGCCTTGCGAGCTAGCACCTCAATTAATTGGTTCTTTGTTGCCATTTACTTCACCTCCTTTCTTGCCTAAAAGTTGGCTCGTATCGAAAATATAGATTTAGGCGCCAACTAGCCTAAAGTAGAACTTTTACGAAGATTTGTCAAGGAGTATCGCTACAATCTAGGATTTTATTTCGCTTTGGTGGTTTCCGTTGTGCGTGTTTCTCTAATTACGGTCACCTTCACCTGGCCGGCATAGCGAACCTCGGCTTCTATCTTGCCGGCAATTTTTCTGGCTAAAAGCACCGTATCTGCTTCAGACACTTCTTCTGGTTTAACGATGACACGGACATCACGACCGGCTTGGAATGCGTATGCTTCACCTACTCCTGAAAATGATTTAACCAACTCTTCAATCTTGCCCATTCTTTCGGCATATTCTTCAAAAGCCTCGTATCTGGCTCCAGGTCTCGACCCGGAAATTGCATCGGCAATCCAAACGATGGTTGACTCGATAGAGGAAAATGGCTTATCTTCGTGATGTTCCGCCACGCAGTTAATAACTGCTTCGGGGATATCGTATTTCTTTAAGAGATCGACTCCTAGTTGAACGTGAGTTCCTTCTTCTTCGGTAATTACCTTCCCAATATCATGAAGCAGACACCCAAGCCTGACAGTTTCGATATCGCCTTTTAGTTCATGAGCAATTTGTACGCCAATTTTGGTTTCTTCAATGGTATGAACGGCCAGATTCTGGCCATATGACGATCTAAATTTATAACGACCGATTATTTTTATCAGATCAGGATGAAGATTAAATACTCCACAGGCTTGAGCAATCTTTCGACCTTCCTCCATTAATATTTGATCCATCTGGGCCTTGGTTTGTCTAACTACTTCTTCTATCCGGCTTGGTTGGATGCGGGTATCTCTTATTAATTTCTCGAGGGAAAGTCTTGCAACCTCTCTTCTTATGGGATCGAAAGAAGAGAGTCGAATATCTAAATCCTCATCCATCTCAAGTTCTACTCCGGTTTCCTGTTCAAAAGTTCTGATATTTCTGCCTTCTTTCCCAATAATTCTGCCTTTAGTCTCATCATTCGGAAGACGGAGGGTGGAAACGGTATATTCGGCGACAAAGTCTACCAGCCCATGGCGCATACTTTCTATTAAGATTTCCTTTGCCCGACTATCGGCCTCTGTCTTTATTTGCGCTTCAGCTTCTCTTACTCTTTTGGCTATGTCACTTGAGATATTCTTTTCTAGCTCCTCCAAAAGTAAATCCTTTGCTTGAATCTTGGTTAAAGAGGCTACCTCCTGTAATTTTTTTATTAGTTCTTCTTCTCGAAGGGCAATTTTAGTGGCTAAACCTGCCAGAGACTCTTCCTTTTTGTCCAACCTAACCTCGCGTTCATCCTGGAAGCTGGCCCGCTTATCCAGTTCGAGACTTCTTCGCGCAAGCTCTTCTGAGAGGTGACTAAAAGCCGGAGGCTGATTGGGAAATCTTCCGGATGAACTCGAACGTGAATCATTCATAATACTCGGAGAGTTAGACACCAAAAGAATGGGATATTACTGTCCCGTAATAGAAGCTGCAAGAAGAATGATTTTTGTCATACTTTCTCTCTAGCCTTCCTTAATCTCGTATCTAACTACCGAGCTTATTGTACTCCATTTTTGGCGCAGCGGTCAATTGCCTTGCGCACCGAGTCCCATTTGAAGCCTCTTCTTAACAAAAAGGCGGCTGCTTTTTCGTATCTTTTTTGGGCAATTTCGTGCGACCATCTCGGCCACTTTTTAGATAGAACCAAGAAAGCCTCTACTTCCTCCTTTTGTGGAGAAAATTCTAACTTTTCTAATACTTCACTATCGACTCCCTTGCTTCGCAACTCCAGTTCGAGCACTCTTCGGCCTTTGGGCTTGAAAGTGGATCGTTGCCCTATCCACCACTGGGCAAATTTTAAATCATCAATTAGCTTTAATTCTTCAAGTTTTTTGATAATTTTAACTTGTTCTTCTTCGGCCAACTGAGTTTTCTCAAGATAATTAACGATTTCTCTTTTTGATCTGGGCCTAAAGCTTAAAAAATGAAGCACTTTATCCAAGACTTTCTGTAATTTCCCCTCTTTAGATAGCTCCTGACTATCTTCTTGGGACAATTCACTGCCAACTTTTAAGTGACTTTTAGCAAGCGTGAAGCTATCGAGGCTGAAGGCATATTTCCCGTCGAGGTAGATGTTGAATCTGCCCGGGCGCCTCTGGGTTTTAATGGCCGTAATTTTCCCCACGAAGGTCTATTCCTCCTCTTTCGAATCCTCGCCGAACTCCTTAGGGACTGTTACCTTGCCTGACTTGGCGGTAGACCAAATTTTATCCACGATCGTTTTGGCTAACTTCGGCGTCTCACCCAAAAAAATCTTCGCCGCTTCTCGACCTTGGCCCAACATTGTCTCTTCAAATTTGAAAAATGCTCCGGATTTAGTAAGAACCCCCAGCTCCAAGCCGACATCTAAAATCCCCGCCGTCTTACTTATACCGCCATCGTTCATAATATCGACCTCGGCAACTCTAAATGGGGGAGCCACCTTGTTCTTAACCACCCGAATCCGATGTCGCGAGCCAATCACTGTATCTCCGTCTTTAATGGTATCAATTTTTCTGGTGTCCAGTCTTATCGACGAATAAAACTTTAAAGCGAGTCCACCCGTTGTTGTCTCCGGGTTGCCAAACATAACCCCTATCTTCTGACGCAGTTGATTCGTAAAGATACAAACCGTCTTGCTCCTGGCGATCGCTCCCGTTAGCTTTCTTAAAGCCTGGGACATGAGCCTTGCTTGTACCCCCATCATTGAATCTCCCATTTCACCTTCAAGTTCTGCCCTCGGTACGAGAGCGGCCACCGAATCGATAACCACGACATCAATAGCTCCTGATCGAATCAGTGTCTCCACAATTTCCAGCGCCTGCTCTCCCGTATCTGGTTGAGACAACAGTAAATCATCTAAGTTCACCCCAAATGACTCCGCTCTTCTGGGGTCCAGTGCATGCTCGGCATCGATAAATGCGGCTGCCCCGCCCATCTTTTGTGCTTCCGCAATGACATGCAGGGCAATTGTCGTTTTCCCAGAGGCTTCCGGTCCGTAAATCTCCACAATTCTCCCCCTGGGAAGTCCACCTACTCCAAGCGCTAAATCCAGGGCAATTGATCCCGTCGGAATTACTTCGACTGCCAGCCTATCGGTCCCTTCGCCCAAGCGCATAATTGATCCTTTACCATACTGTTTCTCAATCTGGTCCATCGCCATTTTGATGGCTTGAAGCTTTTGACTCCCAGCTGAAGGTTTAATTTGTTCCTCGCCTACTCCCTTTTTCGAACCACTATTTGTCATTAACTGCCATATCTTGGCAGTTTGTATTTACAATTTCAATACCCAATTTTCTTGTACCAATGTTTTAATACACTGGTACAATATTAAAATCTAATCACTTCAATATCTCTCTCAATCTTTTGCGCTACTTTAGATATGACCCCATGCCTCGACGTACTTCCTTTAGATATTCACCTACCAATTCAAAAAAATGTCCCCAATTTTCTTGGGCTAAGAGCATCCCCACTACCTTCCGATAACCCCCGCCTCGCATCTTTTTCCATTTCGCCACTGTCGTGATAGTGGTTGTGCTTACTTTTAAAATTTCACTTATTTCTCGATAGTCATAGCCTTTTTCCAAAAGTACCGCAATCCCAAGCCTTTTTGCCAACATCACCCTCTCGGTCGGAGTTAAGATATCATCCAGTAATTTTTCTACATCACCTTTTTCATTTACAAAACATATCGCATTTGAAAACATCTCCTGTATTTGAACCTCAATCTGTTTTTCCAGCGGAAACTTCGAAACTTGTGTCATCTTGTTTTAGTGTTTTAAAACATTAAAACAAACAAGCCGAGTCCCGTCAAGCCCAATGAATAAGTTAAGATACATTTGCGACATTGAGATTAAGTGACTCACTTCGCCAGAGCCCCCCTTAAGTACAGTAGAATAGTCGGATCAAAGGGGG
>LCJH01000022.1 GCA_000999595.1 Microgenomates group bacterium GW2011_GWA2_44_7 | reverse complement strand
CATCAGGTTCCTCATCTATCCGATCGACAATCCCTCCGAAGGCTAATTCCGAGTCCACAGTTGCTTGTTGATAACCCGGAAATTCACCTTCTTTTTCCGGTAAATAACGGGGAGTCACTGTCCAATTCTCTGTTTCCAAAAAACGCTTTAACATTGCTACTCCTCTTTCTTTAAATTCTGTTTCTTCCTGTGGCGTTTTAAACCCACCGGCGATTCCTACCTGTGATTGCCACGCGGTTTCGAATAGTCCCATCAGCATCTCTTCTGTCCGGGCATTGGCCTCCTGAACAAAGAAATCTCTCAATGTATTGTGCACATGGTGTCCAAGCGTAAAATATGACTTTTCCGGGAATAATCTTTTCGTTTGAGGATTAACGTGATAAAAGAAATACTTTTTGGGACACTCAAGAAAATTACGAATTTTTGTCGGAGTCGCAATAAAACCGCTAAAATAGGCCATAATTAGTTTGCGGATTATTTCAACGAATCCGCCACGGCAACTTCCAACTCTCCAAAACTCTTAAGGTTTACTTTTACCCCGTTTAGAAAAAAAGTTGGTGTTGCATTTATGCCGACTTGATTACCGGCGGCCGTATCGTCTCCTATTCTTTTGTTCGTTTCTTGGGAAATTTGATCCTTGCTAAATTGATCCACATCGAGTTTTAGCTCGGTGGCAAGTTTGGGAAACAAGTCATCTGATAGTTCACTCTGACGATCGAAAAGTAGATCTCCCATTTCCCAAAACTTGCCCTGTTTGCCTGCGGCTTCAGCAGTGGCTGCGGCTTTTATCGCATATTTATGCTGTGGGAGTGGGAAATGTCTGTAAACAAAGCGTAAGCCTTTTGCGGAATATTTTGAGATAATTTCATTAACTATTGGTTTCACCTGCTTGCAAGCTGGACATTCGTAATCCGAAAACTCTACCAGGGTCGATTTCGGAGTAGCTGACCCGGTTGCCCAGGCTGTGTTCGGAGAGAGAATCTCGGGATTTATGGTTTTGGTTGGTTGAGAAAACAAAAATGCGCCGCCAACAATAGCGATAATGGTGATAATAATTATCCCTAAAAATATTTTAGTTTCGTTTGACATTGGCTGACTTTCTGTTTTTGAGAAAAGAAGTTAAAGTTAGACCAAAGATAATATACATTATAAGCGTTGAGATAACACACCAGAAACAAAATTCTTTAATTAAAAAGGCTTCCGTTAAGGTAAACCCTGTCACAAAAAGGGTTCCGAAGATCGCCATTCCAAGCATACCTGTGAGAAGTTTATGATCATTCTCCGGCTTTAAAGTTCGTAGAAAGGCCAAAACGAGAATGACGGTATAACCTATAAATCCAAAAGCCGGGATTGGAATGCCCAACGGCCAGGCATACGGACTTTTTCGGACAGCGTCACACCCACCGCCAATCGGGCAAAACACCGATGACTCCGTGAGATAACCCTTAAGAACATAGCCCGCAACCACAAATCCGACGATGGCCAAGGTAAAGATAACCCTGTTTGATAAAGTTAAAGTATTCACCCCTTTATGTTGACCTAGACCCCTCGCAAAGTCAACGTTTTTTACCTTGGTGCCCCCTGCCACCCGGAATTGTACGCAGCAACAAGCGCATAATGACGTTGCTCGAAAGACGAATCTGAAAGCATCTGCTGGTAAATTTCAGATAATCTTTGTTTTTGGTTCAAAAGGACCTTCTCCCAATCTTTGTAATATTGACTGTCTGGGCTGGCCACCAAAAATCCCCTCGTCCGAACAAGCTGATTATCAACGCCGTCGAGCAAATTTTGTACTTGGACTTTATCGTCCTGAGAGTAGCCGAGATAGGCTTCTTTTGAAGCTGGGATAGCAAACACTTGAACGACGATTACAACATAATTACCCTTAAACTGTCCTTTTCGAACCGCCACGCCGGTTTCTACCAACTTTGAATCAAGCAAGTTTTGCTTATGCGAAGGACTACTCATAAACCCATGAACAATGCCGCTCGCTTTATCCTGTGCCAGTCCCATATTTTCAGACGCATAAGAGAATAAATAATCTACTCGAGGAAGTACTGTACTCAGTTGAATGTGATCGATGGGGTCTTCGTGAGAAAAGTTTTGATTTTTAAGTATCGTCATCACCCGCATATTGGCTGCCTGTGCCAGTTTTGAATTCTCCTTTAAAACTGGGGACCCGGCTTTTCGTCGTTCTTCGTTAACTAACTTAATAATCTCTGAAGGTATTATTTCTTCCGTATCCCAGCCCAGTACAGGTAAGGCCGAAGGGAATAATTTAAGCGGGCCGGACAGATAGATTTCTGGCGGATGAGTGCTGCTAATAGTCAACGAGGCAAGACCATTTATCATAACCGGTGAAGTTAGGCGTCTACCCACAGCAATAGTCAAAATCAGTAGCACAATCCCGATAATTAAGAACAGTTTCCATCTCATCATATCTCAGATTCCATTCTAACAAATGTAGTTGAAAATCTTTATAAATGAGACAATGATTATAGATGGAGAGGGGGTGAATGAAATGAAAAAACTGGAAACGTATCTTGCAAAGCACGTCTATTACAATAGCGCGATTCACGTTCTGGCTGGGATTGGCATCGGGATACTTATAACTTACCCGTTGATCGGTGCTCATCCTGTGCGTTGGGGACTGTTATTTCTCGCAGCGGGGGTGCTGGGTCACCTTTGGGTATATAGCCAAAAATAACGCTGGTTGATACTTTTTTTGACCTTGGTTGCCCGTCATCGGGATAATTGTTTTGTGAATGGTAAAATTGTGGTAATTATTGCCCGGTCGTCTAATGGTAGGACCGCAGACTCTGAATCTGTGTATCGTGGTTCGAATCCATGCCGGGCAGCCAGTAAGAATTGGAAGGAGGTCGGGAGGTAGCGCTTGGCGCTCGCGCCTGAGCGACAAGCGCGTCAAATCCGCCTTTTTTGAAACTTGCGGACAGCCGCCGATCTTTTAAAAAAGAAGTTCGAGCCGACAGTTTTTGCCATGATAGATGAACTGCCGGCAGCTTACGCCGCCGATTTCTTTCACACTTCAAGCTTTGCTTGCCCAAAATCCTCTTCACCCTGCTGCTTAATGTACCTTTTAACTTGTTCTTTCGGAAACACTGGGTGATATTCGCAGAAGTAAACCGCGTTAGTTTGTCTTCGTAGCTTCACTCCCTTATTATATGTCCAGAGGATTTTGGGGAGACTTCCTCCACCGGCTTACGCCGGTGGTTTCAAGTAAGGCTGTATGAATTCGCCTCTCATTGGTTTCATTGCCGCAATTACCTCTATGCTCGTATGGGGGTCTTATTTTGTTCCGATGAAACGGATTAAAGAATATGATCCTTTTTATTTTCAATTGATTATGGCTACGGCGATATTAATGTCTAGCTTTCTCATCGTATTGATCTTTCAGTCCTTGAAATTTTCTATAGTTCCAATGTTGTCAGGCATACTTTGGTCGACAGGCAATATTTTTTCGGTTTTGGCAGTAAAAAAATCCGGCTTGTCTAAGACTGCTCCCGTATGGATGGGAACAGGAATATTCATTGCCTTTCTCTGGGGAACCCTTTTGCCCTCAAAAGACCAAAGGTTAATTTTGCAATTCTGCCTTCCGGCGTTCTCTCCGGGATAGCCTGGAACATTGGGAATTTCGCGAGTTTTTTTGCGGTATTAAACCTTGGAATTTCAATTGGATTTCCCCTTACTCAAATGGCATTATTCGTTTCGGTAATATGGGGATTACTATATTTTCGAGAAATATCTGGAAGAATAAACATAATAAAAATTGTGATTGCCTCTCTTATTCTATTTTTAGGAGCAATTTTATTATCTATCTCCAGATAACAAAGTAGTATTAATTTCTCGTTCCTTACTCGCCCAAGGGGCGAGAAAATCGCGCGCGCAAAAAATAGTGGAGGCGCGGCGGGTGGCCCGTAAAAAATCGTTGCGACGATTTTTCAGGGTAAAGGGTTTATGCCGAAAAATGCAGCAGCAATTTTTAGTACGCTGCGCCGGAGCAAGCGAGCCGAGCGGAGCGAGGCGAGCTACACAAACGAAGTTCGACATTTTCTGTAAACGGCCAGCCAGTAAGAAGTACCTACTCTATGAACCGAAGCGGGTATGCGGCATGCTGTTTTTATCCATCACCTAGGCGAGGCTGATGATTTCCCGGGGTGTCTAAATTTTCTAACACAGCTACTATTTCGAACGGATGTAATATATAGTAATTGTATGAATTCAATTACAAATGATCAAAACATCCAAGAATGGTCATCAGTCTCAAATGAAATCATTGAGAATTTTGGAGATCAAGGGGATTTTTATCGTAAACACCAGCTTAACCCGGCTATCTTGTCTTTGTTAACAGATGTACGTGGAAAAATCATTTTAGACGCCGGAAGTGGAACGGGATATTTAGCTCGTTTATTGGCGAAAGAAGGTGCTTATGTTACCGGAATTGAACCTGCCACCAATCTATATAATTATGCTGTTTTGCAAGAGAAAAAGGAACCGTTAGGAATTACTTATCTTCAAGAAGATTTATCCGCGTGGAAACCAATTCCAAATACTTTTGATATGGTTGTTTCTAATATGGTTTTTATGGATATACCTGATTATCAATCTGCAATAAGAAATTGCGTTGCTTCATTAAAACAAAACGGTGTCTTCGTCTTTTCTTTTCTTCACCCTTGCTTTGAGGAAGATATTGATTGGAGAAAACAACAATATGTTTCAACTAAGGAATACTTCGAAGAGTATGCGGTAAAACAATTTGCTGGTCATTTCTTTCATCGAACACTGTCTTCTTATATAAATCTAATTGCAGAAAACTCTTGTTATATAGAGAAAATGATTGAGCCTCAATTGTCTAAGGAAATCGTGGACAAGTACCCCCAACAAGAAAGGAGCCACCATGTGCCTCTGTTTCTGGTAATCAGAGCAAAAAAGAATTAAGACAAACCCGCATCGTTAGCTCTCCCAAAACCACCCTCGTTATAAAGTTGAGGTATTCGGATACTGATCGACATTCCCCTTAAATTCTTTCATGCATCCCGGAGAACAAAAATAGAATTCCTTGTCTTTATACAAATATTTATAATCCCTTTTTTCGATACTCATTCCGCAAACCGGGTCTATTACCATCTTTGCCAGTTCCTTAAACTTCCCGTCTTCCAGCCATAAAACTCTATCGGCAATATCCCGAATTCGATTATCGTGAGATACTATAAGGACGCTTTTGTTATGATCCTTGGCAATCTTCTTAAGCTGCATTACCACCTCGTGGCCCATCTTCGAATCTAAGTTCGCTGTGGGTTCATCGGCTAAAACAATTTCCGGGTCATTTACCAAAGCCCTTGCAATAGCTACCCGCTGTTTTTCTCCTCCCGATAAGTCAGCGGGTAGATTGTTTAATCTATCTTTGAGACCTAAAACCGACAGGACCTCAGCCGCTTTTTTTGCGGCATCTTTATTTCCGCCCAACCAAGCAGCAACTTCGACATTCTCTAAGGCCGTCAAGGAAGCAAGCAGATTAAACGATTGGAAAATAAAGCCGATATTTTCCAACCTCACCTTCGGCAACTCTTCCTCGCTCAGCCTAGTTATATTTTTGCCTTTGATTTTTACCTCTCCTTCGGTCGGATGCAAAATCCCACCCGCAATTGATAAAAGAGTTGTCTTCCCCGACCCCGAAGGGCCCATTATCAACACAATTTCGCCCTTTTTTACCTCCAAATCAATATCATTCACCGCGGTTACGGCTGTCTCACCAATCCCGAACACTTTTTTTACCTTATGTAAATCCAGGATCATCATAAATCAAGATTTAAAAATTGTGGCCGGATCAATCCCTGAGATCCGTTTAATTGGAACAAAACTAGCCAGTATACTCATCAACAAAGTGAGCGCCACAACAATCATATAAATACTTAGGTTATACTCAGCCATAATGACCGGGACGACTTCGGTGGCAACACTGGTTACAATCCATGTTAAGAATAATCCTGCGATAAGACCCACTCCGCAAAACCACAATGCTTGTTCCAAGACAATAAAAAACAGCTGCTTATTGGTCGCCCCGATCGCCTTAAGGACTCCGTACTCTCGAATTTTCTCCAATGTTGATGTATAGATCGTTAAACCGACTACCACCGCTCCGGTCAAGAAACCTATGATTGTAATAACCAAAATAATAGGCAAGAAGTTATTGGTGATCTCCTCGCCGTTCATTTTTGCAAATTCATTCGTCTCATAAGCCGAGATCCCGTCTATCTGTTTATCCAATCTATCGGCAATAGTTTTTGCCTGAGACGGATCAGCTAGTTTTACTAAAATAAAATTAACTGAATTTCTATCTCTAAAAATTTCCTTGGCCTCAGATAATTCCATAAATCCTCTTGAATAAATAAGTACATTTTGCTTCTCGGTTATCCCGGATATCGTAAGAACTTTATCAAATACCTCTATCTGGTCCCCAATCCATAGGTCGTTTTGTCGAGCAAACACTTTATCTACTATTATTTCCCCATCACCCGGAGAAGCGGCACCTGCCAATATTACTTTAGGTCCGCCGATATAACTATTAATATCAAAGCCGATAATACTTACCTGCGCTTTTTTCCCCTTAATATTCCAACCAGTCCGATCTTATTCTTATCTAAAATCGAAAAAGTATGTGTCATACTTTTTGCTCCCTTTTGGGCGACAATTATATCCGCCCCCGTACTTTTAAGATAGCTTGTGGCCATATTACTGAAGGCGGTATAAATTCCAAGTAGAAATAATATTAAGAGGACTGAAAAGGCAACACCAAGCGATGTAACTAAAAAACGAGGCTTCTCGGCAAATAAGTTTTTGCGGGCAATCGAGACCATCTAATTATTTCTTTACTAAAATCTCCTCAGATTCGCCAAGTCCCTCTAAAATCTCCCAATTTGATCCATCAAACATCCCAAGCTTTACCTTTTTGACATCTCTGGATAAATTCGAGAGAAATGGCACCAATCCGCCTATTGACCTTAATACCATATTACTATTTGGGATATAGACGGTCTGGGCATCCCTAACCACCGCTCCCTTGGGTACCAATATTGCGTCGGTCTTACTCTTTGTGATTATTTGTGTATCACCTTCATAACCCAACTTTAAATTATCACCCAAGGTAAATTTTATCTTAATGGGAACTACAATTTCTCCATCGTTATTTACGGAAGTCGACATCGGTACTTCATAAACCGTACCCTCCAAGATAGAGTCTTTAATTGCATCAAGCTCAACACGGGCTGCTTGTCCGACGGCTACCTGACCACTGTCTTCTTGTGAAATCCCGGCTTCAAAGAAAAGCTCGGTCGGGTCTATTACTTTTGCAATCGCTTTATTATCGAGGGCAGTTATCCACTCGCCAACATTACCATTAACTTGAGTTGCTATCCCGTCAATTGGTGATGTTAAAACAGAATCTTCTAAGGCTCGCTCTGCTTCTTTAACCGAATCATATGCGCTATCTCGAGCAGTTTCAGCCGCTACTCGCTTCTCTTTTTGCACAAAAGTTTCATCCTTATCGTGATCTTTCACTTCGTCCAGTACCTTCTGGGCCGTCGCCTGTTTGGCAAGCAAGTCATTGCGGGCTTTTTGCAAAGTTGCCGAAAGAGTGTGACTCTCCAGGGTCGCAATTACTTCACCTTTCTTGACCCGATCATTTTCCCTTACATTTAAGGTCGCTAGTTTCCCCGAACTCGGAAATTTGAGAATAACTTCTGTTTCTGACTTAACTTTGCCAGAAGCGGCAATTGTTGAGGCTATTTCTCCCCGTCTCGCCGCAGTCTTATCGTAACTTGCAACCCCAATTTTAGATAACACCACCAAAACAATAACCGCCAACAACGCCGGAACAAACACTAGCGGCTTTCGTTTCATAGTAGTCTGAAACCACACCCCGGTCATAATCACTTGACTGATACCCCCCGGGGGTATAGTCTAAGAATATATGAATATGGACAAATCTGTCAAGGCACAAGCCCAAAAGAGAATCAATATTATTAAAGGACAACTAGATGGGTTACTTAAGATGATCGAGGAAGGTAAATATTGCGTCGATTTACTGAATCAAAGTCTGGCAATCCAAAACTCTATTAAAAGCTTAGATACACTTCTCTTAGAAAGACACCTAAAAACCCATGCCGTTGATCAATTTCAACACGATGCTGATAAAGCTTCTAAAGAACTTCTCGAGTTATTCAAAAGGGCTCACCGATAGAAACATAAACCCAAAACCGGTAAAACTGTCATTTAGCCTAAGATCTCTTTTAAAAGTTCATGGTAACTCCCCAAATTTCGTTTCCACCAATAATACCCTTCTCGCGTGGAAGGTAGCTCTCGTACCACCTCAAGAGCTCGCCCATTAATTATTTTTTTCAATGAAAATAGCTCCTATGCGCACTATTAAGGATGAGAAATTCTCTGTATATAAATTAGTTGGAATAAAAAGTTCCACTGCAATTAACGAAGTCTAAAATCTTAACAAAATCCTCATCCTTGTGAGCTATAATACGGGCATGACCCATTCGGTTACACTCAGGGTATAGTCGAACTATGAGAATATTACTTATAGAGGATGAGCGTCGTATCTCTAACGTTATTAAGAAGGGACTGACCGAAGAAGGATTCGCGGTGGACGTTGCGTATGATGGTGAAGAGGGTCAATATCTCGCTGAGTCCGAGAACTACGATCTTTTAATTCTCGATATCATGCTTCCTAAGATCGATGGGTTGACTATCTGTAAAGAACTCCGAGTAAAAGATAACAAAACACCAATTCTCATGCTTACCGCCAAAACGACGGTTGAAGACAAGGCCGCGGGATTGGATAGCGGAGCTGACGATTATTTAGCCAAGCCTTTTTCTTTCCTGGAGCTTCGTTCACGAATACACGCTCTTATCAGAAGAAGTAAACAAAAACCATCGCCAATTGTCAAAATTGCTGATCTAGAATTTGACCCAATTAAACACAAAGTAACTCGTGGCGGAAAAAACATCACTTTAACACCGAAAGAATTTTCGGTGCTGGAGATTTTACTTCGTCACGTAGATGAGGTAGTTACCAGAACCATGATTATCGAACATGTATGGGACTATAACTTTGACAGTATGAGCAATGTTGTGGATGTATTTATTGCTCAAATCAGAAGAAAGATTGATAAAGGAGAAAAAGCCCCCCTTATTCATACCCTTCATGGTGTCGGATACAAAGTGAGTGAAGGGTTATGAACACTTCGACAGGCTCAGTGCAAGCTAATTCAACAAAGTTTAGTATAAACACGAAAAGTATTAGGTTTCGACTAACATTTTGGTACTCCCTCTCACTGATCCTGACGATTATCATCATTTTTGCCAGTTTTTATTTCCTTACTCGCCAAACTTTTAATATTCAGACTGATAATGCCTTAGTTTCTCACAGCGACAAGATCGTTGAAGTGGTAACAAGCCAGGCAACCAACATGCATGACAATATTGCCAAGGAAGCATTTGTGCGTGAATTTTCTGAGATCCCCGGGATGTTGGTCGTCATCATGAGCTACTCCGGCACAATCGTAAGTAGTTCTCAAATGGTTAATCCTACTGATGACACAATTAGGGATCTCTATGAAACAGCCAAAAGATCAGAAGGTCACTTTTTTTCCGATAAAAGCATCGGTTCTCAAAGTTTACGTTTCCTGGTAAGTCCTATCTATCAAAATAACAGGCTTTTAGGCGTGGTAATTATGGGACATCCAGTTGATGTCATACAAAAAGCACTCAACAAGTTAGTTACTATGCTTGGAGTCGTCTTCGTGGTTTTTCTCATCCCGGCAGTTCTTGGTGGATATCTTAATGCTCGTGGGGCGGTTACGCCTATCTACGCGATATCTGAAAAGTTGAAACAGATTAATTCCGGTAATCTCGATGAGCGAGTTGATAATCCGAAAACGGGTGATGAAATTGAAGAATTATCTGCAACATTTAATGGGCTACTTGATCGACTCCACAACGCCTTTCAGCGGGAACGGCAATTTATCGCCGATGTGGCCCATGAAGTGAAAACGCCGCTAGCAGCTCAAAGAACCAATATCGAAATTGCCCTAGGCCGCGACCGTTCAAAAGAAGAGTATCGCAAAGCTCTTGAAGAATCACTAATCGATAATAATCAACTTTCTACAACCCTTAAGAATATTCTGGATTTGGCTTGGTCAGAAGCTGATGCGGTTCGAGGACAGTTTAAGGATTTTAATTTATCCGAAGTAGTTGATGATATAAAAGATTTGGGAACTAAAATGGCTGTGAAAAAACACATTAGTATTGAAGGAGTCATTGGACAGGGCGTGATAGTTTCAGGGAAAAAGGATAAATTAGAGCGAGCACTAATTAATTTGGTTGATAATGCGATTAAGTACACGCCAGAAAAAGGAACGGTTACTATCGCTTTACAAAAAGGTAGAGGTCTGGCTCAGTTTAGTATAAAGGACACTGGAATTGGTATTGCGGAAAAGGATTTACCTCATATCTTTGAGCGATTTTACCGAGGCTCAAGGACCGAAAAAACCTTTGGGTCGGGACTCGGACTTGCTATCGCTCAAGCAATCATTAAAGCTCACCGTGGTGATATACGAGCCAAAAGTAGCATCGGCCACGGGAGCGAATTTACGGTAATGCTTCCCCTTTCTTCCTCATAATTTCCTAATCATTCAAAAGTTACCATAAGAGCATGGATTTACTTGTCAGCGCATCGCTAATTGCCGCATTTTTGGCCGGTGTTGCCGCCTTGTTTGCGCCCTGCTGTATCACGGTTTTACTCCCGACATACTTTGCCTCGATCTTTAAGGAAAAGAGCAAGGTGTTTTTGATGACATTTATTTACTTTTTGGGACTTCTGGCCGTGTTTATTCCTATCGGCTTGGGATTTACGGCCTTGACTGTCCTGTTTAGTGAATTCCACAATGTTATATTTGTTGGCGGAGGTATTTTTCTCCTGGTCTTGGGAACAGCTTTAACTATTGGATACAAATTTTCTCTTCCCATGCTTGTCCATCCAGAGCTTAAAAGACATGATATCTCTGGGGTATTTGTTCTGGGGATTTTCTCAGCTATCGCAACCACCTGTTGCGCCCCGGTGCTGGCCGGTGTTCTGGCTTTATCCGCATTGCCAGGATCATACTTTTTAGGCGGCTTATACACCCTGACTTATGTTCTTGGGATGGTAACACCGCTGTTTATTCTCGCCGCATTCTTGGACAGGGCGGATTTCACGCAGAAGTTCTTTGCTTTCAGGAAACCTGTTACTTTCAAGGCATTTGGTTTAGAGGTTACAAACACGATAGCTAATCTTTTTTCAGGACTGATCTTTTTAGCCATTGGGGTAGTTATTGTTTTCCTGGGCTTTACGAACCAATTGACCATGCAAAATTCATATCAACTCTCTACTAATCTGCTGATAGCGAGTGTGACTAAAGGGATCGGTCAATATACCCAAGTTTTACCCGAGTCTGTTTGGGCAATCATTTTCTTGAGCATCTTCGGTTTGATTGTAAGTGTTGCCGTAAAGCAATTTATTAACCAAGGTCGTAAACAGGAAGGAGGTGAAGTACATGAACAACCATCAAAAACAGAACATCATAATTGCCACTGAGATAATAATCGCCGTGGTTGCATTGGGTTTCTTGTTTATCAAAAGCACTAGTCAACCCTTAACAAAAGCCCCGGTACAAACACAAGAATCGAGCGATGCGATGGCCGATCATCATAAGCCAAAAGCAGCTGAGTCCGGCGTTTTTGATTCACTTCTTGGTAAGCCGGCGCCGGATTTTACCTTACCCAGCTATGATGGCAAACTGGTAAGCTTAAAAGATTATCTGGGTAAGAATGTTGTTCTCTTTTTCAACGAAGGCTTGATGTGTTATCCCTCTTGTTGGAATCAGATTGTCGCTTTTGGCCAGGATAAAGATTTCTTAACAAAGAATGCAATTATCTTAAATATAACTGTCGATTCAAAGGATGATTGGAAGAAAGCAGTCGATAAAATGCCGGAACTGGCCGGAAACACCGTTTTGCTGGATTCAAATAGGGAGGTTTCAGGTCTTTATGGCGTTTTAACTCTGAATTCTTCGATGCATCGAGGCCAGTTTCCAGGACACACTTATATTTTAATAGATAAAGAAGGCGTCGTTCGATTTGTAAAGGACGACGTTCAAATGGCTGTACGAAATAAAGAATTGTTAACAGAGTTAGCCAAACTTTGACGAGGAATGTGGAGAGATAGTTTATTTTCCATGCTAATGCCATAAAGGAGGTGAAGACGATGAACACGGGAAGTGCAACCAAATCTGACCATCATTCAGAAAGCAACGCCTTTTTATCGAGCAAGACTATAGTTATCTGTCTTGGATTGATAGCTTTGGCTGTTGTCGCGCTGACAGTATTTAAGGTTTCATTTGAGACTTTGTTCTTTGCCGGAGCGCTTTTATTATGCCCGCTTTTGCATGTCTGGATGATGAAAGATGGAGGGCATAAACATTAACCCCATCCGACTTCGCCCGGGGTGAATCCTGAGCTTGTCGAAGAATTAAGAAATCATCATTTTTCACTCACTTTGTCCTAACCATAAGGAAGATAAACTAAGGCTAAGTTAAAACAAAGGAGGTGACAAAAATGACAGAACAAAATATCATCAAAACATTCGGATTTCTGGTTTTATCAATATTTGCAGTCGGAATCTTTTTCCTTTCGGCCAGATCTAATCAAGTTGAAGCTAAAAATTTGGTTAAAGGTGGCCAGGAAATGACGGCACATATGGCTAACTCAAATATGTCGTATGAAGGTCATGATGATCTAACCCCGGAACAGAAAAAAGAGATGTTTGCCCTGATGAAACAGCATCATGGTGACAATTGGCAGAATCATCACCAGCAAATGCATGGTTCCCAAAGCGGAACCTAAAAGAAAGGATGTAAAGGCTTATGTCCTGCTGCAAAAGCCGATGTCGAAGCCCTACTGTAGGGGTAACATGACTGTACGAGTAGCAATGCTCAAAAAATCACCCTCAAGTCTTTGGGGGTGGTTTTGATTTGCAACCTTAGCAAATTATTTCAGAAATCGACCGAGAAGTTTTTGTAAGAGGTTTTCCAATAATCCACCAGTTTTTGTTTGGTCGCTCGTACTTTTTACTTGGCTTGACCAGACAGAGAGGATAATCCATTCTTTTTTCTCATTTTGTTTGGCCACGACCTCTATTCGCCATGATCCCCAATCGCGGTAATAAACCCACGCTCCTTTGGTTATGGCATAACGAGACTTCTGGGGATTACTAAAGGTTGCCCAGGCGTCACCTTGCTTAATTCCTCTTTGAGCTAACCGATCCAACGCGTGGTTCGTCCAGATCACACCTCCATAATGCTTGTCCACGCTTTAATCTTAACAAAGATTCCTCACGCATTCCTGTCTCATCCATATTGCACTACTTATAGGTGGAAATCCCAGTCGGATATTATATCTAACCTCGTCATAGCTAAATCCATCCTTTGGGGTAATCTTGGTTGCCCCATCTTCTGACCACCCTCTTTGTTTATAGAACCTCCTGGTCTTTCCGTTTGACTTAAACACCCAAAGGGTCGCCTCGGTAAAGCCTCGATCCATTAAGATATTCAAGACTCTCTTCATTAGTTGGGAACCAACACCTCTTCCCATTTCTCCCGGAAGAACATAAATCGCATAAAGCTCACCTGTCTTCGCCGTCGCATCTTTATCTCGGCTCGGACCCACGTCGCAAAAACCAATTACCCTACCATTCTCCTTGGCAACCAATGAAATTGTCTCGCTTTCACCACTAGCCAGCATCTCTTCAAGTTTGTGCACCCGCTTTTCTACCGATAAAGAATCGAGATAAAAATCCGGTACCTGTCCACGGTAATACTTCTGCCAAGTTTCTACATGCACTTTAGCAATTCCCGTGACATCCTCAAGAGTGGCGATGGTGATCTCCATAACTTTTCTCCATCAGTTGAACTTTACTCGTTTGAATAAAATAGCGCCAAGGGTTATCATGCCCCTGATATTTAGAACTGATACCCACCCGCTTGGCCGTTTTAATCTGATCCTCAGAAATTTTAATTCCCCAACCTTCAAAGAACAACTCATCACCAGTCAAATCTACCCCGTAATGTTTCTTGGAAAGCAAAAACGACTTGCATAGCTTACCAGGAGAATTTGCCAACTGGCTGTCTTTTCTTGGTTTTGACCATTGACTGCGCATAATTTCTGTCCCCTCCAGCGGTAGCACGCCCCTAATAAAAACTACATCTGGGATGTTTTCCCCATTTACAACCGCAGCAAATTGATGCCAGGTTCCATAGATAACATAAATATAGGCATAACCACCCCTTCGCCACATGACCTCGGTTCTTGGCGTTTTCTTATTCCCGTGATGGACTTTATCAACAAAAGCCGGATATGCTTCGACATCGGTAACAATCCCACTTATCCTCCCCTGTGTGGTTTGATGCACTAAGACTTTTCCAAGAAAATCGGTCACCGACTCAAGCACCGGCCGGAGATAGAAATCTTTCTTCAGTTTCTCCACTGCCTCAAGCTTACCAAAAAACTACCCTTAAATTCGCCTCTATAAATTGCGTGTATCAAAGAAATCCCAGGGTGCCTGCCTAAGTCACCCCCCCAGGGTGTCCAGAAAGTGTCCGGGGCGCTACTTACTTTTAGCCAAAATCCAACCGGCAACAAAGGCTTCGACAAACCCCGTAAGGGTCCAGCTTCCGATCATCAGCGCTGACACCCGGAAACTGGTATAGGAAACAAACATTCCCGGGACGGTCGCGATAAGAAAATAGAGCTTTGCGAAATTCAAAGCCTTGGCAGATGAAGTTTTGCCTTCGATTTGCTTGCCAAACCGGCTCCAGAAATAGGCTAGCACTAATCCTAAGATAAACGGGTAAAGAAAGAACGCCATCATTAAAGGATCCGTCCAAGGTCGAAATAGGCCAGATCTGACATATTCTTGGGTGATACCGGGGAACAGCAAGCCTACCGTTTGATTGAAGATTAATCCTACAAGTAGGTTTACGATTCCAATTATTAAACCTTGCTTTACAATTTTAATCACTTATCTTTCACCTCCTCCCCTATCTTTGAAAATTTGCCATGCCATAGCTATTATAGTTTAGCAAAGTTGCCAGAAAGAAAACATTTTTTGTGAATTAAAACCTTTCCCAAAAAGCTTCTAGCTGACTGGAGGGCAGGGTGTAAATAGCAGAAATTGTTCTATTGAGTCGATATTGCTATTATTAAACAGTGGACCAAAGAAATAAAACGATTGTAACTTTTGGCGGCTGGTATCAAAGAACCACCCTGCACTTGAGCGAAATCTACGGCTTCCTCGCAAGTGGCTTTACTCAACTTGACCTTTCCAAGGAAAAACTTCAGGAACTTCGTCAAAAGATGGATCTCAAGGAGGTAACCAGAGAAACCGGTAGCCTCGAATACGTCAAAGCACAAACAAATAGCGGTATCCAGATAAGGTACTACGAAGACGGTCTTTATATTCTTGAACTTTACACAGGCAATATCGAGGAAGCTGCGGCAACTTTAAAGCAGTATTTTGAGGAAGTCTTTAACCCCGGCATCTCGTATATCTTCTCTCTTGGTGCTCCCACTCCCAAGGTTCTTGCGAATATCCAAACTGAGCACCCAACGGTAATAAGTGTTACGGCAGATGACCCGTCTAGCTATCAAATTGACCCACATAAGTTTGGGGGGGTATATAGCCAAGTGACTTCGCAAGGAGTAACTGTTTTTAAAACCCGGAATTATATTTTTATTGTTACCGATTCGTCAAGAGAAACTGTCGCACAAGATTTAGTTGATATGCAAATCTTTTTTAGAGAATTTAAAGATCAGTTGGAAAAATATCTAAACATTCACCGGAAAATTTGGGAAGAAATCTCGGCTATTAAGGAAAGGAGTTTTATTAAAGGATCTGAAGTAGAAAATGTTCGAACTAAACTGGATAGTTACCAAAAGACAATTAATTTAATAGGAAGTCGCATTAACCAGATGAATGCCTATATTCACACCCGAGCATCTATAGCTAAAGGGGTTAAAATAGAAACTCAG
>LCJH01000021.1 GCA_000999595.1 Microgenomates group bacterium GW2011_GWA2_44_7 | reverse complement strand
AAACAACCCGGTCCGTATCAGCGAGGCGGCTAATGCGATTCCGATAAGCAGCCATATTTGGCTCAAAGGTTTTTTGTCGAATAACGCGTCAATCGTCTTCCCCTGCAAATACGGAGTAACAAGATTCAGCGCCTGAATAAGCGCTATAAAGACAAATACTTTTGCCACCGCCCATTTAAACGGACGGTAAACCTCAAAAACTTTCTTTAAGAACTGTTTTAGCTTCATTCTGACGCTCCCTTTCTTGTGTTTTGGTGTTTTTAAGATTGATATTATATTGTAAAAGAACTTGTATAGAAAATACACTATTTACATGATTTGTCAATAGTGATCGATTTTGTTGAATTTTTAAGAATCGTGGTAGAATTAAAGCGATTTGTTAGTAAATTTTTCCATGATATTTCTTACAGGGCATCATAATGCTGGTAAAAGTACTCTTGCCGCCTGGTTTAAATCAATCGGCTTTTTGCATGTGGAAACTGGCGACATAGTGAGAGGTTGTTATAAATCGACATGCGCAACAAAGTTATTTGGAGAATGGGCTCACGAGATCAATTCCGTAAACCCAGATTATTTTAATGAGCTTATTTTAAAACATATCCAAGAAGCTTATCATTCATTTTTTAATGCGGATAAGGTAATAATCACTGGGAATAGGCAGTTGGGCGGTATTAATTATTTAATAAGACATATTCAGGAGGGAGAATGTAAGCACTCTATTATTTTTCTAGAGGTTCTGGAAGAAGAATTATATCGCAGACAAATAGAGAGAAAAGACAGGATAATTAGAGATCTAACATTCAATAAATTTATTAATGAATATCTTGCGTATGATAAAAATATGGGAATTGATAATATTAAAAAAGGAGCTGACTATATTATTAATGGCAATAGAGACACTGATGATATTATCAAAGATGCATCGTTTATATTAAGAAAAATCGGTTATTGTATATAATTTATAAATTTTAAATATGTCTCATTTAACATTGCCCTGTCATTGGAGTAAGGAAGTTATAGAAAATATTTTAACAAATAGCGATAACCGCGATATGGATATTGTTGAAATATATGGCGCATTGGCGGGCGACATTCCTATCGGTCATGGCAGATCCAGCAAAAGCGTTACCCCGATTTCAAAGGAGGAATCCATAGAATTCCGCAAATTTATCAGATCAAAAGGCATCAATTTCACTTATCTTATCAACGCGCCTTTTTCTTTCCACAATGAATCACAAAAGATTTTAGTTAGAGAATATTTAGAATGGATTTTAGGTGAATTCAAGCCAGACGCCTTAACAATTTCATCGCGAGAATTAATGCAATTTGTAAGAGAAATGGATAGGCGCATACCAATCCACATATCAACTATTGCTGGAATAAAAACAGCAGCGGAGTTAGAGAGTTATTTGGACATAAGACCATCAAGAATCGTGCCTCATCATGATTGTGGTAAGCGTTTTGGTGATCTGGCAAAACTGGTAGAGGTTGGCAATGATCATGGGGTAGACATTGAATTGCTTTCCACAGAAAGTTGTTTATTCGAATGTCCCCACAGAGACGCTCATTATGAATGTCTATCAAAGAAAGATAAAGATGCCGGCTTTCATACTTCATGCAATACGGCAAAGTTAAATAGCCCACGTGAATTTTTAAGGGCAGGAGGAGTTATTCGCCCGGAAGACACCGCCTTTTACGAGCAATTAGGCATTAAATACTTCAAAATATCCGGTCGTTCAAAGTCAGAGGCATGGCTACCGGAAGTTGTAAAAGCATATTTGAATAGAAGCTATGATGGTAATCTTATGCGTTTATTAGGCATAGATCCGTCTCTTAAAGCGGAAAATTGGATTTATATAAATAACAAGAGTTTAGACGGTTTTATAGAGAATTATCCGAGAAATAGAAATGAATCTGATGAAATAGCTTATTGCGATCGATGGACTTCGAAACTATATAAAGAAGGAGAATTTCGTCTTTTAGACGGCACAAATTTTACTATTAATGGAGACACCCTTGAATTAAAGGACCTCGGTCAGAATGCGGAACAAATAATATCATTTGAAGCAAAGAAATTAAGATAAATTTTAAATCGGATACGATGAATTATATAACTAAAAACTTTGACAATGATTTGATTGACTGCTCTATAACAAGTAATTACGATGAAGAGTATATTAATATTTACCCAACTCTAAAAGAACAAGAACTGTTGTATTTGGCCTGCAAATATCCGCGCAATCCAGGATGTTGTGATGTAAAGAGTAAAATAATAAAAAAATTTTCACTTCCTAATGTATTATTAGGCAATGGCAGCGAGGATTTGATTGTAAGGCTAAATCAGATTTTTTCACAACATAATTACAAAATAGGAGTCGTTTACCCTATTTTTTATCGTATCATCGAAACTATTTCAAATGATATCTATTATATTCAAGAGCCCGAAATTTTTAATTGTGATTTGAGGGGATATGATGTTATTTGGCTGCAAAATCCTAATTTATTTTCCGGCAATACGCACGACAGAGATAGATTGAAAAAGTTGATTAAAAATAATACTGCCACGTTGTTTGTGGTGGACGAGGCAGGCATGCTTACTTTAATCGAATGGGAAAAGTACAGTTTAATGACCTATTGCAAGGAAATAGACAACTTGATAATCCTATCAACCTTTAGTAAGATTTACGGAATGAGTGGTTTGCGGGCGGGTTTTGCCACTGGCAATGCCAAGGTGTTAAAGATGATAGAGAAATATTCCCTGACTTTTCCGTTATCGGCAGTGACTGAATTTTTTCTGGATAATATTTTGGGAAAAGAGAATGAAGTCGGATATTTTAGAAAAAAAATTAGTTCTAATAAAGACAATTTAGAAAAGCTGATGGAACGAGATCGCGATGTATTTTTGAAGCACAATTTAACAAATTGCATCTTTGCCTATCATAAGAGCAAAAATTTGAGCGAGGAGCTCTTAAGACGCGGCATCATAACTTTGGAATTAGACAGGGTGCTGGGAGTTGAAGAAAAAAGATATGTCCGCATCGCTGTTCATTCCTCAAATAGGACGTACAATTTATTGCGAGATGCTATTTTTGAAGTTCTGAGTTTAAAAGATTAATCATGAGAAAGAAAACCGATTTTGCGCCATTTAATGTTGGGGTGGTTCATAACCCATTGCCTTTTAAAATTGCGGCATCTTTGCCAAAATTTGAATCAGTAAAAATTAGCTATCCTAGCAGATTAAATGCTATGGCCATTGATCCAAGCATGATAGCCCGAGACGGAAGCATGCAATATGCGCCTGGCGAAATAATATTTAAAGTTGGCATATATAAACAAATCAGTATAAAATTATCCAAAACAAGCGGAGAAATTATAATCGATAGAGGATCAAAACGCGAGCCTCTTATTATGCACGCCGCCTTAATTATGAAGCGAGCCCTTAATTTTAATGTCGGATTGGAGATTAATGTTGAAAATTCTTTAGAACTCCGTCATGTGGGGCTGGGGTCAAGTAGCGGTTTAATAGCTTCAGTGGCTGTTTGCATTAATGAGTTGTTTGGTAAGCCATTGTCCGATGATGTTTTATTAAGATACTTAGCGCAAAATCACGGAGAAGAAATAGACAATAATTTTCATAATCTTATGCCAGTGCAATGTATAGGAGGGTCGGCCGCGGCCGGTTTATATGGGGGCGCCATGATTATTATCGCGGGACATAATCGCGTAATAAGTTCTCTAGAGTTGGATCAAAAATACAAAGCAGTCATTGGCATTCCCGAAGATTTTCAAGAGATGGATTCCAAAACTCTTCTTGAGAAGGAAATAAAAAGCTTTCCGAAGTTTATGCGATGCGGGAAAAAATATGGACCCATCATAGCTTATAATATTTTACATAAGGTTTTGCCGGCGATTACTGAGGGAAAGCTTGGTCCAGCAGGAGAATTAATTTATCAGTACCGCTTTCGCATGGGCAGTATTAATAACTGTTCTTATCATTACAAAAAACTTCCTTTTATTGCCAAAAGAATAGAGTATCTTAAAACTAATAATGTAGCGGATGTATTATCGCTATCTTCTGTTGGTCCTGCTTTTTTTGCTATTACGACAAAGGCAAGCGAGTGTCGGTCGGCATTTAAAAAAGCAGGGCTTAATACCCTTGTCGTCAGCTTAACAAATGATAAATATAAAATAATTTCGAAAAAATGATGAGAGATGTCACTAAAGAAACATCGCGATTTTGGAACAGCGACGCCGTTGTAAAGGAATTTGAAATTCAGCCGCTATCTCTGTATTGGATAGATTTTTTTAGTTCGATTAAAAATGCTAGCAATATGACGGTTTTGGATCTAGGATGTGGTGGTGGTCGCAATACAACAATGTTGATAAATCATGGTTTTAACGTTTTTTCATGTGATGTTAACGAAAAAATGATTGAAAGCACCAGAAGAAAAGTGATGGATTTTGGTTTAAGCAAATCAGAATCCATTAAGAGAGTATCTGCGCAGACGATGACCCATCTGAGTTTTCCAGAATGTTTTTTTGATATCGTTCTAAGTCACGGAGTGTATCACAACGCCCTTAGTTTGGAAAAATTTAAAACAGCCATCAAGGAAAGCTCAAGGGTTTTAAAGAATGGGGGGTTGCTTTGCTTTAATATATTTACCTCAGGCTATATAGGGAGTGATCTAGTCGAATTCAAAAATAGTCCGAATTTATATTTAACCAAAGATGGTATGCCGTTAGTTTTGCTTTCAAAGAATGAGTTTATCGCTGAAAGCAAATTAAATAATCTTTTTCCTATTTCAGATTTTGTTGAATATACTAGCAATATCTCAACTGGCAAAAGATCTGTTGCGAGGGGAGTTTTGAGGAAAATATGCAATTAATTCAAAGAATTGATGTGTTTGGCTACAGCTTCGTATCCCTGATTCCAGATAGGAAGTCTCTCTTCCTCGGGGTATTCGGTTATAGCCCTTGATTCATCGAAAAGCCTTATTAAACCATTCCATCCTTTGGGGTTGTTTCCTTTAATTTCAGAGCCGAATGTCATGGGTATTTCAAAAGAATATTCGAAAGTTTCTTTGTTGGGGCTAGCGTAGGCGGTTGACACCACAAACCTCCCTTTGTTGTTTTGTAAAACATTCAGCAGTTTTATCAACAGTTCAGCAGGAATCTTCTTTTCGATATAACTTGTGTATGGGCCAGGGATTCCAAGAGCATCTATAAATAAACTGTGATCTTCGCGAATGACAGGGGCGCCCAATTCTCTAGCCGCTTGTATCGCCGAATATCGTGCTATTTCTAAACTTGTTTCTGCCTGGATTTCCGGAAACTCCTTTTCAACCGGTGACAACTCTATGTTATATTTATTAAAAACGCTGTTGGCCGCTTTTAATTTTCCGGGGTTTTTGGTTAATAAATAAATTTGTTGTGGCATGGTCGTATTAATTTACATATGATTTTGGTTCGCAGGCAGTCACTTAAATTAAGTGTATCAGGTATTGTGAGTTTTGTAAATTTTATGTACTCGTCCAGCACATTTGAGACTCTTTGGTTGTTAATTTATTGCAAATATACCTCAAAGGAGAGATAAGGCCAATAGACCAATGGGGTCTTCTGGTATTGTACCACAACTGCCACACGCGGGCGAAGTGAGAATTATAAGGAAAAAAGTTGCAAGAGTAGAAGATGCGGCGTGGCTGGAAGAGTATCTTAATGAATTAGCTAATAAATTAGCCGCCGATATTTATCTAGTTGAAAAAATAAGGGATGAGTGGTCTTGCTCACCCCTTATTATTATGCGACTATCATTTTATTCTGATGGCCACTCTATTTTAATGATTCGGAAGCTTTTCTTTTTGCCGGCGATCACCGCTTCTTTTATCTCCCCAGCTTTTCCTCCAATAAGCATTCGACTAAGAGGGGCAATATATGAGACTGCATTATCTTCTTTCACGAATGTCATATAGCTCCCAATTTTTATAATGCGCATTTCTCCGGTGCGTTCATCTTCCATTGTGACGATCTGGCCGATTGATACCGTGTTGTGTTTTTGAGGCTCAATAATGCGAGCCTGATTTCTTATACGGATAAGTTCGCGGATTCTTTCCGACCACATACGTTGTTGTCGTTCGCCGTCTTCATGCGCGAAATTGTCATGAAACGTTTCTGCTCCTTCCTGGCAACTTTTGCCCATCTCTTTGCCGATTTCTTTAATTTTATCGGCAATTTTTACGATTTCTAAATTTAATGCATCAAAATCCTCCTTTAAGAAATAGTACATTTATTCCACCTCCTTTAAATTGTTAAAGTCCCGTATCGCGTCAATCCCAGCTTTATTAAGCCATAATTAACGCAATTCCTTTTGTGCTGGTTATGCTAACCCACCTTAGCGAATTCTGTCAAGGTCGTTGATTTTCCCGTGTTATGGTAAAATTTATTCTATGAATAAGCTTAAACCCAAGGCAAGCGCCAAAAAACTAACATTTCCAAAACGCGTCCCGGAGCCCAAAGAGATGGGGGAGGAAGAGATGAAGGCGTTTGAGAAAATGTCGTCGGATAATTATCAGAGATGGATGATTCCTTTCGTTGATGACGCGTTATCAATGAGAATATCTTATTATTTTCGTACTGAGAATATCTTTTTTTGCAAGTTTTATTTTCGCATAATAAATAGTTTTCGGATCCCGATCTCTGGCTAATAAATTTAGCAACTCTATATGAACGGTTGTCGCCGCACTTTCTACAAGATTGCGCCTAACATTGTTCATTGAATGTTGGTTAGCGAATTTCAAAGCAATAAATTTACCAATATCTAATGGTAAATTGTTATTAAGCGCTAAATAATAAAATATGACATATTTTTCAATCGCGTCTTTACATTTAACGTAGCTATGCGCGATTTTCACTAATTTTATCGGATCTGAAGAATAAAGGGCGTCAATCATATTTTTGACATACCCATTAATATTTGCATTTTTCATATTCTTAGAAAATTTGAAACCGTATTTCCCATTTATCTTATTAAACAAATACTCATTAGTATATTTATCAACCACCCTTTTATTAATTTTCAATAATTCATGCGCTTTTTGATGACTAAAATTTTGCTGAGTAAGTTTATTAAAAAAACGCTCGATATGCTTTCTGTCTGTTTCACTAATAACTTCATTACAAGTCATTATTCCCAAAGAGTTCCAAAAAGATGGGTTATTAATATCATTTAGAGCGTTATATGTTACCGTCATAAAGCCAAGAGATCGTCTTCCTCCCAAGCCTTTTTTTATCGCTAATGAAGAATTGATGCCAGCGTAGTGAGTGGCTTCCATTCTTTTCTTTTCTAATATTTGGAAAATTAGAAAGATTTCCATATATTTATCCATTAGATGTTTTCGAAGTTTCTCGACTTTTTTTCGTAAACTCTGATTATCTGTAATTATTTTTGAGCTGAATAATTTACTCATGTCTCTCATATTGCTTCTCGCATAGTGAGAGAAATTACGAAACGTCATAGCTCTCCCTTCAACGACATGATTTCTTATTTTGCGAATCATCTTTGGATTTGTGCGTTCGGAAATAATATAAAAGTCTATATCTGATTCGGGGACAAGATTGCCGCTCGCCAATGATCCAGTCAGAATAATTGCCGATTGGTTATCAACGATTTTAGAAATCGTTTTATTGAAATCGCCGGTTATATAATTATTGTATTGATAGATAATATTTGATTCTCCCAGCCATTCTAAAATCACCATTAAAATATCCGCCGGGATATTTTTAAATGAGAGATGCTTGTCCGAGTGAATAGAAATAGACCGAATTTTTTTTAAACATAAGAATTTTTTTAAGAAGGAAGGATTAATCTCTGGATCATTCTCATTATATATAATAAGCGCTTTCTCTCTAAGAGATTTATCAGAGAATGTAAATATTTCACCTTTTTTTAGTTGACTCCATCCGTTTCGGCTGATTTTATAGCCATTTTTTAATAAATAATTCTTAAATGTTTCATAATTATGGTCAAGGCTTCCTTTATATAGGTTTTTATAATCTATAACCGGAGAGAGCGCCACAATCTTATCCGCATTCTTTACATTAAGAACAACTGAGCCGCCGAAACTGCTGCCAATTAAAAAAAAAGTATTCAGATAAACTCCCTGCATTCCTTTTATCCTTAGGGAAACTATCAATTCAGAAATGAGATCTGCTGGGTTTTGTGATAAGAATAATGTTTTTGAAGAATTGGGGTACCCCGGATATAAAACTAAAAAAACATGGAAATTTTTTTGTATGAGCATGTCGATTTGTTTCTCATTTACATATGACGCGGGGAGTCCGGGACACAAAATTATAGCTCTATCGGAGTTTGATGGTGGGGCGGTATGCTCGATTTTTAATCCTTTAAAATAGAAAATCTTCATGTCTTGTATTATACAAATAAAAGGATAAAACACAAAAACACCTACCCTGCGGGCACGCTTACTTGACGCAATTCATTAAACATTCTATTATATATGAAAAAGCACTTTTACAAGGAGGTTTCTAATGAAAAAAATTGTCACTACGCTTCCACTGTCGCCACGAAAAAATGCTGACCTCGGATATTATTCAGTTCCACTTCTTGCCGATATTATCGCATCTTTTATGGGTACATATGTCGTGCATGCGGTTAATATTCTCGGTAGCAAGAAGTTGGTTTCGCAAGATGTTGATATGCATTTTAAGATGCTGAATCATCTCTGCATTTCGTCACAACTTCATTGGCGTGATACCGATGAACAATGGGATGTGGCGCTATCCCGCTTGTTTTATTTTGGTTCCATGCAGGGGTGGGTTTTTCAAGATGAGAGAATCGTTATGGCGTGTCCGTGTGGTAAGGTTGAATTTCTTGCCAATGAGTCAACGCTTTCTGAAATTCATGGCAAGCGCAAAGTGTATAAAGTCCAAGACGGCGTGGCTACCTGCCTGCTTTGCGGTAATACCGCTACCCCTCGCATGACTAGATGCTTGCTGGTTAGACTTCCCGATTTAGTCCCGGATATAGTCGTGATTCCAAAGTATGCAGCTGTCGAATGGAATCAATTGACTCGGGATATTGTTGGTCGCGAAATTCTTGTTAGCCGTATTCGCGAGACAGGTATTCACGCAGAGTTTATGGGCAAACGTTTTAACATTGATATCGATTTCGCGTGGAAGTTGTTTTTAGAGCGGTTATATGCCAAAGGATTTCAATGCTCATGCATGGTTGTTGGTCACAAAACATTGAAGCATGCCCTATCTGTAACCCTACTTAATTCATTGATTGGCATACCAACGCCAGAGTTTGTGGTTTCAGTGCCATACTTTTCGCTCGATTTCGGGATCCGGCCTGTCGAATCAGCAGAAAAGCTTGTTAATTGTCATGGTGGAACGTCTCTTCGTTGGTTGTTGAGTATGGCTATTGGATGCGCTCAAAAGGAGATAACCTTGCAATCAAAGCTCATTTATCTAATTGCTCATTCTATCGGTGTTACATTTAATACTAAAAATGATAGCCCCGAGCTGCTTTTAGTAGATGCGTTTTGGAAAGAGTTCAATGCGCAACGCATTCAGAGAATACTTTCTCAAATGCGTCGTGGAAAACTCGATGATTTAATCTCCATTGAATTGCATTTCGCTTCAGTGCTCGGTTTGTCTTCTCGCTCGTTATAATTAAAATTGTATTAAACAACCCCGGTCATGTTTTATGGCCGGGGTTTTGATTGGACGAGGTAATTTTGTTGGTTAAGCTCGCCAAAGCGTCTTCCAGTTGGGTTAAAAGATAGCTTGCTTTTTTCGGGTATTC
>LCJH01000020.1 GCA_000999595.1 Microgenomates group bacterium GW2011_GWA2_44_7 | reverse complement strand
AAAACGCCTAAGGCTATTTATGACTACGTCGTTAATTCTCTTAAATATGACTATAGCAAAGCCACTATTACCTCCAGGGCACAGAGGCTTGGAGCCAGGGAAACACTAAAGTCCCCGGACAAAGCTCTTTGCACTGAATTTACCGATTTATTTATTGCTCTCGCTCGTGCTGCCGGGATCCCTGCAAGGGAATTACAAGGTTATGCCTATACAAACGACCCGCTCCTTCAACCACTATCATTAGTTCGTGATGTTCTTCACGCTTGGCCGGAATATTGGGACGACAAGCAATCTCGTTGGATCCAAATTGATCCTACTTGGGGCAATACCACAGGCGGAGTTGACTTCTTCACTAAACTAGACCTGAATCACTTGGTGTTTGTGATCCATGGAGTTGATGTAAATAATCCATCCCCAGCCGGAACATATCGCCTTGATAATAATCGTAAAGACGTAGAGGTCTATTTTGGAAAATCTAAAAGTCCTGTCCCTCTCAAAATTTCGGCAGAATATAAGCCGGACTTTTTCACAAAATTTCCATTAGGCCCATCTAAGGGTGAATTGATCATACGTAATAATGGGGCAGTTGCCGCCCACAACTTAAAGGTTGATCTAAACAAGGTAGCGTCAAAACCCAGCGATCCAATTGAAATTAGATCAATACCTCCCTATGGTTCAGTTGGGCTTGGTGTCGAAATCAAGGGAGGAATCAGAGGGTTATTTACAAATAAAGTTATAATTAACAGCGAAAATAACGATAGTGAGGAGATAAGCTTGTCTGTCCACAGATCGGCTGCCGTGCAGGGGATACCGCTAATTGGGTTATTTATTTTGGGGTTTGCCGGCGTATTTTGGTGCAAAAAGCGATTCGGTGTATATTTGGCTCGTGAAAGATAAAATAAAGACTCTTGTTAGGGAAGCCCCTCGATCTCCTGGGGTGTATATCTTCAAAAATGATATGGGAGATGTAATTTACGTGGGTAAAGCAAAAGATCTAGCAATCAGACTTTCAAGTTATATCGCAAATCCCGCCAGTTTACTGCCAAAAGTTGCAAAGATGGTCCATGAGGCTGATAGCTTAGATTTTTTTTTAACCGAATCGGAACTTGAGGCACTACTGCTTGAAGCAAAACTAATAAGACAAAATCAACCTTGGTACAACAGCCAAGCGAAAGACGATAAACAACCGCTTTACATACAAATATCCTCGGATATTTTTCCGAAAATTACCACCATTCGTCGACAAGATATTACTGATAAGAAAGCCGCATGTTTTGGGCCATTTCCTTCATCTAAAACGGTCTTTATTGTCTTAAAAATGCTGCGAAAAATATTTCCTTTCTGCTCGCAAGCAAAAATTGGAACCAGGCCTTGTTTTTATAATCATCTCGGCCTTTGTCGTCCCTGCCCTTCACAGATTATCAAATACGAGGGCCAAGAACGAATAAGACTGACGAGGCAATATCGACAAAATATTTTTAAGATCAAGAAGATTCTAAGTGGTGACTTACGCCGTATCATAAAGGATCTAGAACTGGAGATGAAAATTGCTTCAAAGAAAGAGCATTTTGAAGAAGCCTCGGAAATAAAAAACAAAATTGAAAGGCTTAAATATATCGCACAAAAACCCACCTCTCCCGATCTGTTTTTAGCCCATCCCAACCTGCCTGGCGAAAGAGCTGCCGAGGGAATATTAGCCTTTTGGCATAGAGTAAGTCCGCATTTTTTCGTGGGAGAAGTTCCCAGATTAGCTGAAGCATATGACATCTCCAATATCAGTGGAAAGTTAGCCGTTGGATCCCAGGTAACTTTTCTTGATGGTCAAGCCTTTAAAAAAGGATATAAACGATACAAAATCAGAAATCAGCAAGGACCCAACGATGTCGGGATGATGGGCGAGATGCTTCAACGGCGGTTCAAGCATAAAGACTGGGAATTACCCGGGTTGGTTTTAGTAGACGGCGGTCGACAGCAAGTCATGGCGGCGCAGAAGGCTCTTAGACGGGAAAGATTAAACATTCCTCTTGTCGGGTTGGCGAAGCGTGAAGAGACCATTATTATCTATAAAGATAACGGCGAATTTGAGGAAATGAAATTAAAAAGAAACGACCCGGCTTTACATTTTGTTCAAAGAATAAGAGATGAGGCTCACCGATTTGCTCAAAGTTACCACCACTTGTTAATGCGTAATCGGCTAAAGAAAATTGACGAATCGTAAAGGCTTTGTTAGCCTAAGGTATATTGCTGTTATCAAGATAGCAAAATAGTATTAAGCATGAAAGCCACAATAAGATCGGTACTGGTTTATGCGCTTTCCATCTGGGCAACTTCTGCCTTTATTGGAGGAATCAAATATAATAACGATCTTAAAGTATTGTTGCTTGCATCATTAGCGCTGACTATAGGGAATATCTTAATAATACCTTTAATCAATCTACTTCTTTTGCCTATAAATATCTTAACCCTTGGAAGCTTCAAGTGGGTTTCCGTCGTCTTACTGCTCTTTGTGGTCACGCTTGTTATCCCTGGATTTACCGTAAGTTCTTTTGACTTTCCAAAAATTTCCACGCCATTTTTTATGACTCCTTCTTTTCCGGTAAACGTTTTCATCGCATATTTCCTGATCTCTTTTATTCTTTCCATCATTTCCAATTTTTTCCTTTGGCTGGTAGACTAAGAGGTATGTCAGAGATCTTATCAATATTACAACCCATATTGGCTGTTTTAGTCATGATATCGATTTTAGTTCAGGCTAAAGGGACGGGATTGGGGAGCGCGTTTGGCGGTGGAGGATTTTATTCTTCTCGCCGAGGAGTAGAAAAGGTTCTTTTTAGAGCGACGATTGTTCTTGTTGCTCTATTTTTTATTGATTCGATTGCTGTCCACCTATTTTAATTGGTTTTCATGGTACGACCCTTAAAACTTCGCTACTGGTTCTGGGTAACCAAGGCTTTCATCAAGCGACATATTATTCTTGTGATTTTAGGAATTGTCGGAGGGGTATTAATAACCGAAGCGATAATGCTTCTTCCTAAAAAAAATCAGCGTATCTCCATCGGAATAGTCGGTCAATATTCAACGAGTAACTTACCAAGTGAGGTGGTTAATAAGCTAGGTCAAGGACTGACCAAAATTGGGCCCGATGGTCAGCCACTACCTGGACTAGCCTCTTCTTGGTCAGTTTCAACCGATTTAACCACCTATAAGTTTTATTTACTTCCAAACCTTAAATGGGTAGATGGTTCACCCGTTAAGGCTGACGAGCTGGGTTACAATTTCAAGGATGCTCAGACTCGAAGTATCTCAAATTCAGTATTGGAAATTACCCTTAAAGAATCTTACACGCCGTTTCCGATCATCGTCAGTCGGCCATTATTTAAAAAAGAATTTACCGGAACCGGACCATATATTCTGAAGGGAATCAAAAAAAATGGAAATGACGTGGTCGAACTTGAATTAGTTGCCCAAGAAGGATCCGGCAAACCCGACCTAACTTATCATATGTACCCCACGGAAGCTTCAGCCTTAACAGCTTGGAAACTTGGGGAAGTTAGCGAGGTTAACGACTTGACCGCGATACCCTTACTTAATTGGGATGCAAAGCTATCAGCCGAGATACGAAGAGATCGATTCGTGGGTCTGTTTTTTAATACCAAAGACGCCACTGTTAGCGATAAATCGCTGAGGCAGGCAATCGCCTACGGAATAAAAAAGAAAACTCCGGACGCAGCAGAAAGAGCGATAGGGCCAATTTCCCCTGATTCTTGGGCTTACAACACCAACCTGAAGAAATACGACTATGATAAAAAACATGCAAAGGAAATTTTGTCCAAATCCGCTGTTAACTTAAAGAATTTGAAATTATCTTTATCAACTTTTCCTTCGTTACTGTCTTATGCTGAAGCTCTTAAAAATGACCTAAGTGAAATTGGCCTGGAAGTAGATATTAAAGTTATTTCCGGAATGGGTGACGATTTTCAAATGTTGTTAATAACTCAAGCAATTCCCCCGGATCCAGATCAGTATAGTCTTTGGCATTCCACTCAATCGACAAATATCACAAAAGTAAACAAACCTCGGATCGACAAATTACTTGCCGATGGGAGAAAAACAGAAGGTATGCCAGCAAGAAAGCCTATCTACTGGGATCTTCAAAAAACGATCGTTGAAGAGGCGCCTGTCGTATTTCTTTATCACCCTGTTTCTTACTCAATCACCAGACAGTGAAGTATCTATATCTATTTCGCACTTCATTATTGGAAATTATAGAATACCGCGCGAACATACCGGCCAGATCTTTGGCTTTTATTATCAATCTATCTCTGACCTTATTATTATGGCTGGCCGTGACAGGGGTAAAAGGAGAGATTTTCAGCTACTCTCGTAACGAAATTATTTATTACTTCTTATTTCTATCAGCAATTCTCCCGCTTGTCATCGGAGGGGGCGACTTTGCGCAAAAAATAGGCTCTGACATCAAAAATGGTGACTTGGGGGGAATTCTACTTAAGCCGGTGACTCCTTTTCGCTATTACCTATCATTGGCAGTATCAGAAAGAATTAAAGACTTTATTACAACCCTGCCTTTGGTTTTTATTGTATATCTTTTTATTCAAATTAACGTGTCATTGGAATTTAGAGATGTTTTGATACTTTTCCTTTCACTCGCATTTACCTTTGCGCTAAACCATCTGTTTATGGCGATGATAGGCCTAATGGGTTTTTGGACAACCGAGATTGGCTGGACAAGTACCTTTATCGTTCAAGTGATAAATTTATTTTCTGGTGTGAGATTTCCAATTAATTTTTACCCTCAAATGATTTTCAACCTAATAGGCATCACCCCCTTTCTTTATTTTGGTTACTTTCCAGCTTCAATTTTTCTTAAGCGGAATATAACAAATATGGGAACCGCTTTTTTGGTTCAATTTATCTGGCTAGTGACCTTATTTATTTTGCTCAAACGAATTTGGTCCATTGGGATCAAGCGTTACGAGGGCGCCTCACAATGAAAAAATACCTAGAAATATTCTGGCTTACAAACAAAATGTGGTTTCAGTCAGAGATTGCCTATCGAGTAGAGGTTATTTTTTTGTTTCTGAACACGCTTGTTCTGATTGCCGCTACGGTGATTCTTTATGTGCTTATCTTTTCCCAAACAACCACAGTTGGCGACTGGGATTTAACTTCGATGTTCTATCTTTTCGCGGTAGGGAACGTAGTTGTTTCCGTCTACACCATGTTTGCCTGGGGGCCGATCTATCATCAGTTCAGGCCAGCAATTAAGACAGGAAAGCTTGATATCTTTCTCTTAAAACCGATGTCGCCCGGGTTTTTAGTACTAACCGGACGGTTTGATTTGAGCGGATTCGCACGCTTTGTTCCCTCGCTGGGGTTGCTAATTTATCTGTTATGGACATCTCCAGTCCAAGCAAGTGCCACGCAGATAATAACTTTTTTCATTTTTCTTTTAACAGGCATGGGTTTACTTTATCTATTAATATTTTTGATCTACGTGGCCGGATTCTGGACGACCTCGACTGATTATTTTCACCACCTAGCCTGGTCGTTTATCAGCGCAACTTCCCAGCCTACGAGCGTTTTCCCGAAATTAGTCTTTGGGATATTTAGTACGATATTGCCTGTGGCATTTGCGGCGGTTATTCCCGTCAGGATTTTGGTTGGACTTGAACCGGTCACGTTACAAGCGTACGTAGGATTAATCGTTATTCTGTTATTTTTTGGGCTAATATCAGGATTCGCTTGGAACCGAGGACTTCGTCGTTACGGGAGCGTGAGTAGTTAACTCTTGATATAATTATTTCGAAGCCGAAGTGGCGAAATTGGCAGACCTGCCTGTCGGCAGGCAGGCGCGCACGCAATAAACACATGTATTATGTTTATGTTGTTAGGAGCGAGAAAAGGAATTACTACTACAAGGGTTTGACAAATAATATTGACAGAAGAATTAAGCAGCATCTTTTAGGGGAGTCTGCTACAACTAAGAGATATTTACCACTAAGGTTGGTGCATGTTGAAATATGTGATTCTAGGGGATCAGCTAGAACTTTAGAAAAATACTTAAAATCCGGATCTGGCCGTGAGATAATTAAGGAAATTGATAGTAATCTATAAGCCGAAGTGGCGAAATTGGCAGACGCGCACGGTTCAGGGCCGTGTTCCGAAAGGAATAAGGGTTCGAGTCCCTTCTTCGGCACTCAAAAATCTGAAGATTTTTGAGTACTCCCTTGTCCGATGGGGGACGTCGGACTTCAGTCGCACGAGTATAGGCTTGCGGGCAATATTGGAGAAGTATTTTTGGTGAAAAACTAAAGCCTCTGTAGAAATAATAAAGATAAGTTCCAAGCGCCATACGATGTAAGTATGATAAATTCTAAAATCCAAAACAAGAATCTTTTATGGACAATCATCCTGTAAGTAACAACAAGACCCAACAGTGCCATAAATAATATTATCAACGTAAGATGAAGGGAGGAAGAAAGAAATAACATTGTAAGGATTATCAGGGCATTTCCCACTGCTGTCGGGATTTGGTGTATTTTCGAATGGCTAGAAAAAGGCAGCCCAAAAATTCCAATAACTAATGCTAAAACAATTAAAGGTAAATATTTGGTACTAATAGTTATGATATAAACCCCTTGGCAAATATAGAACAATGTTAAAACAACAATAAATTTAGTCCGTGATTTCTGGAAATTGTTTAAATCACAAATAGCCCCTTGTCTAACGTCAAAATCTTTTGTAGAAACTATAAGGACGAGAAGTGGGACCAACACTATAAATAAAGGTAAAAAGGCCAATAGTACAAGCATATGATCATTTAACTACAAAATTGCTACTTCCGCAGCCCCAACTTTTCTCTTTTAGCTTCTTATCCTAACCTTGTGCGTTTCTTACAATGTTGGCAGGGGAAAACGATCTAAAGTCGAGGTTTCTTATAGCTGTAGGGGATTGCGGAAGTCTGTATGGAAGTTAATAATTGTAATAACGATGATGGAAAAATGGCAAAGATTCTTAACTGGTTTAAATCGGCTTAACGTAGCCATCTCGCTCTGGGCAGGATTGCTTGGCGTACTGCTTTTTATTAATTTCTTCCTCGGTAAATCAGTTGGCGGCCAATCGTTGCAAGAACTTCCAATAGCTGTAATAGGTTCTCAAGTTAACGAAAAAGGGGAATTTAATCAAAACCCGGTCTTGGAAAGCATTATTAGCGATAAATCCGAAAAGGTAGTGGATACGAACGTTTCGAAGAATCAATCCCTAATAGCATTTCGGCTCAAATCACCCCATCGTGTGTCAACCTTTCGATTAGGTTTCAGTCTGCCAGCCAATGCTTTCGAGCTATATGGGTACAAAGACGGTGATTGGCGCTTATTGGCCTCCAAGGCTAACAATCGGGAAAGCAGCGTAGAAATAAAAATAGAAGATGGCAAAGTCGTTCTAACCGACCGCTACGTCGTGCTATTTAAGCAGAGTATGTTCAATGACGGCAACATCGGCATATTCAATATTAAGCTACTTGGCGATAACAATAATCAGGGTTTCGTTGAGAAGATTATTGGGCGAGTATTTACCCTTCCGAGAAGTATTTTTGGGTATATTACATATCTGATCACCATCGCTTTTTTCGTATTTATCACAGGCTTTGGAATATTTGCCCTTTTGAAGAAAAGGATAGAAACAGTACAAGATTTAGCGGTTGCCCTAACCTTGGGCATATTGACAGTCTCTGTGTACGGACTAATAGAGGTCGTGGTGCCATTCAGGACAATCACCAATGTAATATTTCTCCTTTTTACTATTCTCGCCACAGCCCTGGCAATTCAGCGAGGAAATTATGAATCGAAAGTCATTCCTCTAATACTTTTGGTCTTCACCATTTATGGCGTTATCTTAATAACATACTCTTTTGCTAAAACAAGTTCGTCAACAGATATTGCAAGTGTTTTGGATTCCAAATTTGACTTTAGTCCAAATTACATCATCCCCTATGCAAACTATGAAGCGGACTATCTCATACCCTATGGGACATCCAAAATATTTATGTATCATATAACTGACGAAAAACAAATTTCTGATTTAATAGCAATCTACAAGCCGTCAGACAGGGGACCGCTTTTTTCTCTTTTTTCTATTCCATTTCTAAAACTTATGGGAGACCGCTTCTTTGTATTTGAAGTGGTCAGCATCTTTATTTCACTACCTATGCTGGTAGGGGTGTGGTTATTATTCGAGGTTTTATTCAGTAAAGCGGTCGCCAACATGGGAACCCTCTTTTTGATGGTCAATCCCTGGCTTGAGTTTGCCTATGCCTTTGCCCAACTTCGGTTATTAACGCTCTTTTTTCTGGCCTTATATTTCTATTTTGTATTTAAGTTAACACTAAAGGAAGAAACTAAAGGATCGCTGGTCTTGGCCGCCTTGGCTGGCTCAATGGCGTTTCTGAGCCACCCCTTCTCTTTTATCTATCTATTAAGCGTTTCTATTTTTATTTTGATGAGGGGGTTAATTAAACGAAAAAAAATGACATCAGTTTTAGGCCTACTTATTAAAATAAATTTGATACCGGTTATTTTGTTTATAGCATGGATGGGGTGGGGGATGCTCGAGTCAGGACGCAGAATTTTTATTCAATCCGTGGAAACTACCACTTGGTTGAAGTTCGGGGAAAATGTCCAGTCGGGAGGTAATTCAAGCGTTGGTTCTTCAAAGTGGTGGACCGAAGCTTTGTCAAGTAAAACGGCGAACCTCTTGGGAATGTTTTTGGAGGATCCTGAACCGACAATGCGTAGGACTTGGGGATTTTTAAGAACAACTTTTCCCTCGGCTATTTCGTGGACACTGGTTCCTTTGATACTTGTCGGAGCAGTCCTTCTCAAAAAGAGAGCCATACCCATATTGTCGATAGTATTCTTAACATCATTTATTACTGGTTTTATTTATTTAGGGTATTATCCGATAATCGGAATCAACTGGTATCTTGTTGGCTTGGTGCCGTTGATGATGGGAATAGCGCTTTACGGTATAAGCCATTTACCCAGATTTCTGAAACTGGTGATCTTTTTAGTTGCGATATTTGAAAGTCTGTTCATCAACTGGCAATATTTCAGCTTCGATGCGGGGTCTCATATTTCCGAGCTGGCAAATAAAGGCCTAATCAACGAAGGTGTCTTCACTATATTATTAAGAATACCCTATTTGCTTCTGATTCTAATGTACTGCTATATCTTATATATTAAAAAAGAGGAGGAACAAATTTATTAATTTGCCCTCTTCGCAACCAGGTATAAGAGGCACCCAGATTTTCTTGACCAGATTTTCTCCAGGTGTAAAAGGAAACGGTTTATCTTTGAATTTGGGAATAACCAGGAAAAAAGATTAAATGAGCCTTGTTGAACTATCTTCAATTCAGATTCCCTTATAATCTTGGCGATATTATTTGAATCAAACTGAGTGATATGCTGCTCATTGGTAAATTTAGGCACTAGATGAAGTGACTCGAGTAACATTTCTAGGTAACGCCAGAGGCTTGAATAATTAGGTGTCACAAGAAATAACCGTCCATCTCGCCTTAGTAAAGGACATAAACGTCTTAGTAAAAGAGCCACATCGGAATAGTGAAGATGTTCAATTATGTCCATAAGAATGATCAGGTCATACTTACGTATTTTAATGGAAGTTGGAAGCCGGGGGAGGCGGGATAGGTAAAGACTGATATTTTTTATTCTTTTTTCTAACAGTTTCGAGTTAAGAAACTCAAGAGCTTCATCGTTATAATCAACACCGTCGATCTTCTTTATCCGAGCATGATACAGAAGTTCAAAATTTCC
>LCJH01000019.1 GCA_000999595.1 Microgenomates group bacterium GW2011_GWA2_44_7 | reverse complement strand
CAACACTAAACGGAGACACCACTCCCTGGAGTTGCAAAGCCCGCTGGGATACTTTGTTGCGAAAGGAGGAATGTCGCAAATGTCCTTGACTTATACATAGACTTGGTGTTTAGCAAATTTTTTGCTAAGATATACTTGAGGAAACTTAAATTTAAGTTTCTGAAGTATAACGAATCTAACCTGATTTTTCGCTCTACGAGCTGCAAATCAGAGTAAGATTAGTATATTACAGTCGCGTTCAAGTTGGCCAGTCACCAACGAGATCGGGGAAGAAATCAGCAGTGCTGAGACTAGAACCCCGCGAATGGGCCTCGTAAGAGTCTAAATTGAGTAAAGGTTGAGGTGGTACCTCCGCAAGCCGCAACACGCAATCAAAGGGCGTGTTTTTTTATTTATGATGCAAAAAATATTTGAGCACAATAAATTCGAAGCAGAGATATGCAAGCAGTGGGAAGAAAGCGGTGTCTTTACTCCTCAGATTCCTTCGGGGAAAGCTCCAAAAAGAAAACCCTTCACAATAATTCTTCCTCTTCCAAACGCCAGTGATCCGATGCATATTGGCCACGCACTTTTTACGGTGCAGGATATCCTGGTTCGCTATCACAGAATGTTGGGTGAGCCGACTCTATGGCTACCGGGATCTGACCACGCCGGCATTGAGACCCAGTACATTTTCGAGAAACACTTGGCAAAACAAGGCAAGAGTCGCTTTGATTATGACCGAGAAACGCTTTTTAAGATGATTTGGGAGTTTGTAGAAGAGAATCGAAAGCTAAACATTGAGCAGATGAAAAGATTGGGATTTTCCCTGGACTGGACGAGATACCACTATAGTTTGGAACCAGAGATTGTATCGATGGTTCTGGACACTTTTAAGAAGTTGCACGATGATGGTTTGGTTTATCGCGGCGAAAGAATTGTTAATTTTTGCACCCATTGCGGAACAGCTTTTTCTGATTTGGAGGTTGATTATGTGGAGCGAAGGGATCCGCTTTACTATATTAAATACGGTCCATTTATTATTGCGACAACGCGGACTGAGGATTTTGCCGGAAATGTCGCGGTAGCTTTTCATCCCGGAGATAAGCGTTATGAAGGGTACTTAGGACAGGATATAGAAATTACGGGAGTGAACGGCATATTTAGGGTGAAAGTAGTTAGTGAGAGCAAAATTGACCCGGAATTCGGGACGGGGATCGAAAAAGTTACACCCGGGCATGATGTGCTGGACTTTGAAATTGCTCAGAGGCACGGCTTGCCCATAAAAAAGGTTATAGGCACCGACGGACGATTGACAGAGTTGGCAGGAAAGTTTGCGGGAATGAAAGTAAATGAGGCCAGGAATGGGGTGTATCGTGCGATGGTCGAGATGAAGTTGATTGATCATGTCGACGAAGAATATACACATCGGGTAGCTGTTTGTTATCGCTGTGGAACCACAATTGAGCCGATGGTGATGCCTCAATGGTTTATTAAGACTAAGCCGTTGGCAAAACCTGCAATTGAAGCGGTAAGAAAAGGAAAAACAAGGATCGTTCCCAAGAAGAGGTTTGAAAAAATGTATTTTGACTGGATGGACAATATTCATGATTGGAATGTCAGTCGACAAATTGTCTGGGGACCGAGAATCCCCGCTTGGTATAAGGTGGATGGAAATGAACAAAAAATCTGGGTTTCTTTTCTTGATAAGGGAGGCCGACCTAAACAAGGGACGATAAGAGAGCACCTGGAAAATGGATCAACTTTGAAAGAAATGGATGACGGCCTCCAAAGAATTATTGTGCCGGTCTATCAAGGTACGAATAGCCCTGAAGTTCATATAGGTGACGGTCCACCTACCGCGGGAAATTGGATCCAGGAAACAGATACTTTTGATACTTGGTTTCTCTCGGGGCAATGGCCGGTGAACACACTGCGGTGCCGACCCGGTGATTTGGATTACTTCTACCCTACCTCGGTTTTGGACACGCTTTGGGATATTCTTTTTTTCTGGGTAGGGAGAATGATGATGTTGGGGATTTACTTGACAGGAAAAGTGCCATTTGAAGTGGCTCATATGCACGCGCGGGTGGTTGATGCAAAAGGTCAAAAGATGAGTAAGTCAAAGGGTAACGTCGTTGATCCGATCGAGATGGTCGATAAATATGGAGCGGATGCCTTGAGAATGACTCTGGTTTTCGGGGTGGCTCCGGCGAGTGATATTGCCGTGAGCGAAGAGAAAGTGAGGGGAATGCGAAATTTTGCAAATAAACTTTGGAATATCGGAAGGTATATTGAGATGGTTTTTGAGGGTGTAGATTCACAGGTTATCCCCTTTTCGTTCCCTGAAAGACCTCTATTGACAGAAAGGAAATTTATTGGAAAGGTTGAAAAGTTAACGAAGGAAGTAACCGAGGCAATAGAAAAATATAAATTTGGAATTGCCAGCGAGCGGATCTATGAATTTGCGTGGCATGAGTTGGCGGACAAGTATATTGAAGAGACGAAAGGGGAAGCGCGCCAAAAAAACTTACAAACGCTGCAGGTTTTGCGTCATGCTTATTTTAGAATACTAAAGCTGCTTCATCCCTTTATGCCCTTCGTGACGGAGGCTCTCTGGATGGAACTGAAAGGCCTAAGGAAGAATCCTAGGGAGCAGTTGACTTGCGCAAAGTGGCCTTTGATGGTTGGCTAGCAAAATGTTATTTTGAAAGCTGATAACTGGTCACTTCAAGTTGGGGTCCGTAGGAGCCGGATTTTCCGGTGACATGGCCGACAAAGGAGTAGGATTTCCCTTGTTTTGAAAGTAGCTCGCTTCGCTTTTGTCCGACTATTTCGAAGGTGGTTCTTTGGCCATTGATGGTCGTAACAATCACGGGCGAGGAGAGGTTACTGCGATTGACTATGGTTACGTAACCGGAGAGAGAGATTGTTCGTTGCTCCGATAACGAGGTCATGGCGACAATAACGGTGGAGATAAAGACAACGAAGCCGGAAAGAATGGGAAGTAGAGAATAGGTTTTATACGGCTTTTTAGGTTTGGGCACGGTAAGCTTGATCTTTTGCTTATAAGGCTGTAAATCAGGGCAAGGTTAGTATAACACTAAAATTCCCGCGGACTTCAAGGGGGTTTTATTCTTTCTTTGCCTGGGATGGTTCTTCTGTGGTAACGGTTTTTTCTTCTTGAGCTCCCTGAAGGGGTGCTTCGATGGTCGGAGGTGGAGTAGCTACTTCTTCTTTTGCCGGAGGTTCGACTTTGGCGACTATCTTTTCAAGATCTTCGGGCTTAATGGTGACGGTGGATTGGTCAAACTTTAGGTCCTTGACGTAAATGACGGCATCAACTTCAGCTAAACCTGAGACGTCTGCAGCCAGATGGTCGGGTAAGTTGGTTGGAAGAGCTTCGACTTCAACTTCTGATAGTTGTTGGACAAGAATCCCAATTTTTTCTTTCTCGGCGGGTGATTCTCCGATTATCTGAACCGGGACGGTGGCAGTAATCTTCTCTTTTAATGAAACTGCTTGAAAATCGACGTGAAGAGGAGTTTCAGTTACAGGATCAACTTGGATATGATGAATGAGGACATTATGGGTAGTCCCATCGACTTTAAGGTCGACAAGTCGGGTTTCTCCGGCTTTTTTAAATACAGATTGCAAATCCTTTAGAGCAACTTCAATATTAAGAGACTTTATTCCTTTGCCAAACAGGTTTGCCGGCAAAATCCCCTGCTTGCGAAGTTGCTTAACCTTTTTCCCCTCAAGCTTTCTTGGAGAAGCCGATAGAGTAATTTTTTCAGTCATTGATTGTTTTTATTAAATAATACTTGAAGAGTATTATCGGAGGACAGATTGAGATTATAGTGGATTGAATTGGAGAAATCAAAAGTCTGTAATTTTCCTTCTATACTGGACGGTCCGAGGGTCGGGTTAAAAGTGGATGGGAGATTGATAACCAAATCATAAGGATCATAGTTCGTGCCAGCTTGTTTGCGGAGAGTCAAAATGTAGGAACCCTTTGGAGCTGGGGAGAGCTTGGCGGAGAGTGTATAGACGATTTCAATTTCGCGAGATTCCATTATAGGGATATCAAAAGAAAATCCAACTATTTGCAAGTTGTGTTCTTCAGTTAGGTCATATTGGGTGATCCCCTCTTTTTGACCGGTTAAAGGATTAAGGATTTCTATGGTGTTAACTTTCGTTTTTAGGGGTAAATAAAACCTGAGATAGGATCGATACAGACCCAGTGGCCAGGATTCACTTTGAGCTTTGTTTGTAAAGATTAAGGTTAAGTGGTGTTTAATGTTCCCATTTTTTTCTATGTTAATTCGGGAAAGGTATTTCTTGTCGAGGGCAAAGTTGTCTTTATTTACTCCCAGATTGGCATCAATTATGGAAAGATAATCGTCGATGCAGTTAGGTGAAGTGCAACGTTTGGGATTTGCAATGGAGCCATCCCAACCTACTTGGCTAATCGCTTTCTGGAGGCGAGGATCAGAAAAATATGCTTGGATATCTCGTGACCGTGTTGCTTCGATGGCAACGCTAAGAAGCTTGACCGATTTAGCGGGGGTAGGGTCTTTGAGTTTATTAAACATTTCAACGGCGAGCGCCCCTAAGAAGTCTTTTTTTTGACTGGACCCGGGAAAGAAGTTGGCTTCAGAATAATATTGGGCTTTGGAGAAAAGATTGTCGCTGGTGATCGTTTCTTGATAATCGGCTAACTCGATGGGACCAATGGCCGCTAATAAAACTTGAGCGGATTTTAAGGTTATGGCAATTGTTCCATCGACGGTAGTATTCGTTTCTTTCTCCAGGAACCATTGTGCCCGAAGGGCGCTTGTGGGAAAATCCGGATCCCAATTGGAGTCCCGCATCTTCCAGCCGGCTTCGCCAAGTACCGTTTTTATGGGCAACGGTGGTTCCACATGACCCTGAAGCTGGCCATCGGCGTCGTAGATATCTTTTACCTCGAGTTTAGTTATCTTACCTTTGGAGACGGACAATAGACCATAAGAACCAATGAACCCTCCGGTCGGACGGAGTTCCATATTGTTTTGAAATAAAAGAAGATATGTTTTTGGGCGATCATACCCACCAAGCAGAGGGAAAACCGGCAGCAGCTTTTGCATATCTACGAGTGAGTAGCTTATGGAGGGAAGCAGACTTTCGAGTTGATTAGTTTTTGAAGAAACGAAAGGTATTTTCTTTAACCACGAACCTTCTTTGGCGAGAACAGCCTTTGAAAGGGTAAGTTGCGTAAATGTATCTGAAATGGCTTGACTTATTAGCGGCAGTTCTGGCTCGCTGATATCAGCGCCATAGACAGATTTAAGATCTCGGTAGAGACGGAGCATGGTAATCTGGGTATAGACAAGCGTTTCGACCGAGGAGATTTTTGCCAGAAAATTGAGATGCAAGTCTCCTAAACCCATCTTGTTTAAGGGTGCCTTGAGGAGAGACAAACCTTGGTCCAGCCACAGGATTTTTTGATATCCGCCTATGGCTTTATTAAGAGCAACGGGGATCTGTGCCGGCGAGGTGGAGACAAGTTGATAAGAGCGATAGAGGTCCCAGGCGGCCGTCGAAAGAAAGATGATGAAAATAAGAAATGCTAAAAACGCAAGTATTATTAACGACTTCAGACCTCTACCAAGTACATTTGAAAGGTTAAATGCCCCCCTTCCGGGGGGAGGTTCCTCGGGTAATAAAGTTTGTGGCGGTGGAGACAAAGGGGTTTGTTCCAGCTCAGGAGTGGATCCCCTCGAATTGGATAACGGTAAAGGATCAGAGCTGGTGATCGGTGAAAGATAGGGCAGGGCAAAATCATCTTCTTCCCCTTTCAGTTCTTCGACGGCAGACTTAATTATTTCTTGGGGAGAAGTTGGTGATGGCCAGTAAGAAATTTCTGAAGGTAGAATTATTGACTGTGAATAAGGAGGTGCATCCTGATGAAAGGAAACAAAGGATCTATCGGCAGAGTCAATATTGTTTTGTAGGTAAGCAACGGTGGTGGCTAAATTTAGTGGTTGAGGAATTAGCCAACGGATGGTTTTTTTGGGATAAATAAAAAGAGTTTCAAGTATAGCGGTTGCGAGATCGTCAAACGACGCAAACGAGAGTTGGGAATTATCATAAGGATTTAGCTGGAGATTTTGATGTTTTGACAAACCAGTCAGGAGTTTAAAATAGACAAATCTGTCGATTGCTCCGGGTGGCGAGGTAAAGCCCGGAGGGACGACGGCGATCTTCTCATTTGTTTTTTGAGAAAGTTGATGGATGGGATCGGTGCCTAATTCAAAAGGGACAACAAAGATATTTTTGGTTTCGCCTGAATGATGAGTGATTGGGGATGCAAATTTTTTTATATCTTCTAAATCTTTTAATAAATAAATTGCATATTTAAATTGAGTTGTCGAGGAACTTGCTTGGTATTTTTCTACCGGGATGAAATGACCGGAAGGATATTTGGTAAATAGGTTATTTTGGGGATGCCCGTGGGAATTAGAATAGAAAACCTGAAGATTATTTGTTTCCAGTCGCGCTGAAAGGTATTTCCCTAAATAGGACTCGGGATTGTAAAGCATTGCTCTAATTGACATATCGGTATTTGGACCGGTGGGAACTTTCCACGTTACAGACATAATTTACTTTCTTAGCGCGTGCCTGTTTATTACCGCAGCTAGTTTTATTCTAAGGCCTTCGGTAACAAAAACACAGAGATTAACACTTATGCGTAAGCACCTTTCTGTCTGCCTTTTTTATGCCTACTTTTTATTTCCGTATGTGCCTAGTGTGGATAATTTACGTCTATACGCCCCTAGGACGTGAAAGAAATAAGAAATACACACGTGATATTTCAACAATTAAATTACAAAATGAAGTTAATTATTATCTAATGTTTCGTTCACAAGACGGTCGGCAAGATAGTTTTCTGCTCGGGGGATATGGTGATAAATTACAATAAAGCCAAGAGAAGTTTCGAGCAGTTTTATTTTGGTAATTTGTTCTCTTATTGAGAATTTTTTTATTTTAAAAAGTCCGTTAAGCTGGTTAACCACTAATAGTGAATCAATGTTAAAAAGTACTTTTGATTTCTTGTCATCTATTTTTTGAGCCGTTAGCCATTCAAGGGCGTAAAGGACGGCGGAATACTCTGCGAAGTTATTGGTAGACGTCCCTAACAACACTCCTTTTTTAAAGAGAACTTTTTTTGTGCTATCGATGACAACAAAGGCAGCAGCGGCTGGTCCGGGATTTCCTCTGGCTCCCCCATCGGTATGAATAATAAACAGATAATTTTGTTGAGTTTTTTCGTTAGTCATTGGCCTGGTCACTTTGTCATAAAGATTATTGTTGGTTAAGGAATATTCTCAAATATTCTACCTCGCGTTTTTAAAGACAAATAAACAGTTTCTGATATTTTACGAAAGGACGGTAATAAATCTGTATATTTATAAAGAGCGAATGATGATAATAAAAACACCAAGGCTTCGGTGGCGAGTGTCATAAAACTGGCAGCGGTAGCTGAGAATAATGGAATTAAAATTAGATTACCGGAGATGTTAACTGATAGAGCAGTCAGGGCGATGATCAAGGAGGCTCTCTGGTGACCAAGAGCAATTAAAGTATAGCCGGTAAGGTGATTAAGATAGGCAAAAACTGTAGCCAGGATGAGGATTCTTAACAGAGGAATTGCCGGAGCAGCGGAAGGGCCACCAATTAAATTGATGATTGATGGTCCGGCGATAAAGATGACAGCAAAAAGAAAAAGCGCAGCGATAAATAGGACATGGAAAGCTCGTTGGTAGATAATTCTTAGACTTTTTGTTGACGACTGAACTGCGATTAGTGGAAAGACAGCATTCATTAAGAAGGCGGCACCCTGGACTAAATTGTCATGAATTTTATAAGCGATGCCATAAAGGCCCACGACATCGTTTCCTTTGAGGTTTTGAAGAATAACAATGTCGACTCGGTTGTAGATATAGAAGACAGCTAAAAGGGCGCCGGTCGGAAGAGCTTCTTTGACGATTGACCGGGCGACGTTTTTACTAAAGGCAAGCTTAAGGGAGATTAACCTTGAGACAAATGCCCAACAGATAAGGCCAGCAATCAGAGTGGAGATAATGAGGAAGCTTATGGTTAGCATAAGGGAAGGAAATCGAGGCAGGAACATGAGAATGGCTAAAAAATAGAGGCTGTTGTTTATGACTTCGCCGATGGCACCAAAAAGAGCGGTTCCACGAGCAAGAAATAGAGGCTGGGCTGAAATTTTTAAGGCAAGAGCAATTAGTACAAGCGAGAGGAGAGTGACCGGGCCGACAAAGACTTGCCACTGAGGATACAGCCTGATGGAAACGTTAGCTAAAAAGACAGCAACGAAAGAAAGCGACAAACGAATAATTAACGAAGAAATAACTATTTTCTGCTGGTTTATTAGGTTTTGGGATATCTCTCTTAAGGTAATAATTTCGGTTCCCCAATCGGAGATGATAGCAAAGAAAAGCACAAACGAGGTCACAAAAACGTAGGCGCCGTATTCGGTCGTTCCTAGGGTACGAAAAATAATTGAGGTGGTAGCTAAGCCGAGTAACAAGGTGGCAACCTTGCCTATCAGCTGGGCCGCCGTGTTATAGGCAACGGATGATTTTGACATAGGTTAATTCTAACAGGGTTAACTTTTAGCTTTCCAGATGTAACCGAGAAGAATTGAGAAAAGAATTTGGTTTTGCAGAAGAGTTAACCAATAATGATCAAGAAATCCGGTTAACAGTACGGCAAGAAGGGCAAAAAAGAGTGGCTTGTTGTTCAGGTGCCGTAATTTAACAAGGGTTCGAACTAAAAGGAATAGAAATAACGATACTCCCACTGCGCCCGTTTCTGAGGCAAGTAACAGGTAAATATTGTGAACGGGCTGGAGCCAAAGAGTTGGGGTAGAAAGGGAAGAGTAAGTAGCAGAAGGGATAAAGTGACCCAGGGCTGGAATAAAATTCCCGAGTCCAACACCAAAAAGGGAGTTGTTTTGGAACATTATGAAAGCTATTTTATTTTCCTCAAGACGGCGGGAAAACGATTGACCGGAGAACAGATTCGACGAGATAAAGAGGTAAGAAGCAAGAGGAATAAGCAGGAGGACAGATAAAAAGAATTTATGGCTTTTATATTTTAGAGAGGAAACAAGGAAGTAGAGAGCTGAGAAAATAAGAACAATGATGGCCGTACGACTGCCGGTCAAAATAACGGTTGTTACTGAAGAAAGAATACTTAAAACAAATACTGCTCCGGGTAGATGTTTACGAAGAGCGATTAGCAGAAACATGGAGACAAGCATAAAACCTGCGAGACTGTTTGGATGAGAGAAAGTACTATACGGCCGGAGAAAGAGACCTTGGACGATAGAAACACCAATTGGTGGGATATCGATAAAACTTTTGGCAATGCCGGGCGTAAGGATAGAAAAATCCCTCTCGCCAAGGATCCAGAAACCCAAAGATTGTTGCGTCCTAAATTGAAAGACAGCGATTAAAGTTGCCCAAAAGACTCCTAATGATAGGCCGGACCATATCCAAGTAGGAGTGGTTTCACGCTTGGAGATATAAAGAAAAATAAGAAATAATAAGAGAAAGATAGAGTATTTATAGAGAGAGAGGGGGGGACTGATGGAAGTTAAGAGCTGAAGAACCAAAAGCAAGATGAGCAAGCAGATGGTCGGAAGACCCTTGAGAAGATGAGGGCGAGAAAGGGAGGTGACTCGGGATACACAGAATACGAGCAGGGGGGCAAAAAATAACAAGTGAGACAAATAAAAGGTGGGCGAGAGATAATCTATACGCAGCCCTTGAACATAAGTCCAGGTTGGCCAAAAGTGAAGACCTAGTTGGTTCGGAAGGAAAAGTAGGAACAAGAAAAAGAGAAAATTACGAAGAGATTGGAGTGAAGGCACTCGTGATTAACTGGATGTTTTAGGACGAATAACTAAATGTCGATCTGGACCTTCGCCCTCGGAGATCGTTTCAATCATCTCGTCTTCGG
>LCJH01000018.1 GCA_000999595.1 Microgenomates group bacterium GW2011_GWA2_44_7 | reverse complement strand
AGTTAAGGGTTTTTATATAGTCCTCAATTTTGTCGCAGACTTTTCCTCCCGGCAGACGGATATCCCATTTTTTATCTTCATGTCGGTATTCGCTTGTGAGGAGGATTTTACTCTCAGGCGATATAACGATAGACCTGGACCCGGGCGGACGAATGAACCGTTCATATGTCGGAGCATCATCTTCTTCCGTCGGTTTGTACTTTACATACACCCCGATCTTGCCTTGTCCGATAATGTCGGCAATTTTTAGCGACACAGCTAATTGTTCTTCGGTTATCATAAGTTTGTCAATCCTACATTATCCTCTAGGCCGTGCTTGACAATTATCCTCTGTCAGACATATAATCCTGACATGGTGAAACTCTTCCTGACAGGATATCCTATTCCGATTTCAAAAACCGAGGAAATCTTGGACTATATTAAGCGAGATGAGAACGTTTCGTCTTTATGGATGCCGCATTCCGGTAGGACCGACTTTGCCATCCAACTCCAATCTAAAGCGGGGTTATTCAATAAAGAATGGGGAGGTCGAGAGTTTTTGGTCTTGGATGTTAGCCTGGATTCTCCTTACCTCGAAACCCGCTTTGAAGAGATAAAGGCGAGAGTTAAATCAATCGTCGCTGGAGGCAAAAAAGCAACCGTTATTCTTGATAGTTTCTCTTTAGAAAAAGCCGCCTTTATTAAGTACGTTTTTGCCCTTCGCCACGATTTACCCCTAGGAGCGATTAACTTTCTGTCTTTAGCTTTTGAAAGCGAATTTTTCGCTCGCAGAACCCAAAAAACAGACATGAGTCTTATTTACAACACCTTAGTTAAAGTCCCCTACTATACTGAGGAAGAAGCGATCAATTGGCTGACCTATGAAGCCCCGCAAGAATCATCTCCCAGGTCTGGAGATGTGAATAAGCAAATATACGACTATTGTGGTGGGGTCTTTGGACTGCTTATGAATTTAGCTAGAACTGTTATTCAAGTTGGTTCAATTAACACCGCCCTTCAGGGCGAACAAATGAAAAATACCCTCGAGCATCTGTGGGGTCGATTCTCAGAACGCGAACGGTTAATCCTTAAGGCAATCGCCACTGAACAGCGAATTCCTCCTTACACTTTTGAGTTAGCCTATATGAAAGAGCATCGACTGATTACAAGCGACAACAAATTAATAGGTACTTGGGTAAAAGGTCTTACCGAAAAATCAGCACCAATAGAGATTGAGGTTCAAAAAGATTCCCTTATCTGGAATGGGGTTAACCTCTTGGACTTATTTACACCAACAGAGCAGGGAATAATAATTGAACTGACCAAAAAGAATGAACTGAGCCGAGAAGAATTATCAAAACTACTCTGGGGATCCCAGTCTCAAGAAAAATATTCTGATTGGGCTATTGACCAAACAATCTCGCGAATGAGAAAAAAACTCGTCATGGCTGGCATTTCGGAAGAAAAATTCAGAACCGTAAAGGGAAAAGGACTAAAGCTCGAAGGGGTGATTGTAAAATAGTCATTTGTCCGCGCCTATCAGAATTTAGATATCGGATAACCGAAAAAGATCGGGCACAGGAAAGAAAGGGGCTCGAATATGCTGAAGCCTACTTGCCCACAAAGCGCGCAAACTCTCGAGCCCCGAGGTGCAATCCCTCTTACTCCATCGGCCAGTTCTCTCTCATTCCTCGGTCTTGATCTTGCCGCTCTGACTCCGTCCTCTCCCTCCGGTCCCTACGAGAAGATCGCCGATTTTGGTCTCGACGGCTATTCTTGCCGCCTCTTCCCTTATTTTTTCTTTGCATGGATACCATTTTCTTATCACCTCCTCTCTAATTGACGTTTCTCTTTTGTCTTAAAAGAGAAGTTTGCGGTAGGCAAAAACTACAACCACCGCCCCCAAAACAGCAACCGCTAGACTGTAAAGATTAAGACCTTCGACTCCGGGTTGACCCAATACACTCATAATTGCTCCACCGATAATCGCTCCGATTATCCCCAAGACGATGTCTCCAACTATTCCTTGTTGGCGGTTGGTCTTAACAATTACCGACGTAATCCAGCCGGCAACTACTCCGAAAATTATCCATAATATCAGTCCCATTATTCTCACCTCCTTTCCACTAAACTTCCTCCAAATCACGTCGACCCACCGGTTTAACCAGTTGTAAAAAATATACCAACCCATATGCCAACAGAAAGTAAACTATCATTGCCAAAACTGTTACCCACTCAAAAACCGCTCCCTCAAATGAGACCGTCGGGAAAATTCCCCTAAAGGGTTGGAGAAATCTATTGGAAATTACGTAAATCGTGTTAACAAACAAAGCCGCCGGATTCGCCCCAAAAAGTCTTAAGAAAAATCTAAAAACCAAAAGCGTTTCAAGCACACCTAAAAGTAACCAAATAATCTGATATGCTCGAAAAATTATCGCCTTCTTCTGCAACACACGATGACTCTCTCCTTCGCCCAACTGCCCCGGATGCGTTGCTACGGTCGTTCGCTCATAAGTTCTCTGTTCGGAATATGCCATTTACCCTCCCATTTAAAATTAACAACTAATCAGGGCGAATTTAACCTATCCTAGATAATTCTTCCGTTATATTTCTTACAGTCCGTAACCCAAAGTACTCTAATAACAATATTCTCTGCCGCCACGCAAGAGGTGGTCTTGATAAATTCCGGCTTGGGGAATCGCCGATATTCACGATATAATTACCTTGTATAGGGGTGTCGTTCAGTGGTAGGACGGTGGTCTCCAAAACCACCAACGGAGGTCCGATTCCTCCCACCCCTGCTGAGAAATTTCGTGCCTGGCTACTACATCAAACCACTTCACGGCTGGACGGAATCGAACTTTCAGCCGAGGACGGAATTTACGAGTATTTTGTTGCTGTTGGTCCAATCAATTAATTGAGCAAGTCCTTCATCAATGTTTACTTTCGGTTTCCAGCCTAAATCTTTCCCAATCTTTGATATGTCGCTTACGTAAACTTTCTGGTCGCCCGGTCTCCAATCTGAATAGGACAAATCTATTTTTTCCCCTAGCTTACTCTCCAATATCTTCAGTAAACTAAGAATAGATAAGGAATTATCCGGTCCCCCACCGACGTTATAAATTTGACCATTGACTCTATTAACATTCTTGAATGCTAAATCATAAGCTGCAACCAGATCAGAAACAAAAAGTACATCCCTGACTTGGCATCCGTCGCCATAAATCGTCATCGGTTTGTTCAAAATTGAGGCAATCGTAAACCAACTCACCCACCCCTGATCTTCAATACCAAACTGCCGAGTACCGTATATGCAACTTTGCCTAAAAACTATCGTTCTTAACTCATAAATGCGCGAGTAGTCGTGAATGTATTGCTCTGCCGCTCCCTTACTACAACCGTATGGAGAATGAAAATCTAAATTTTGTTTTTCGCCAATTCCGTGTGGATAGTCCTCATAAAAGTAGCCCGACTCTCTCTTTCCGATCTTAATATTTCCCATTTCTCCATAGACCTTATTTGTAGAAGCATATAAAACTACCGTTTCTGGGGAATTTTTTCGAACCGACTCTAATAAATTGAAAGTTCCTAAAGCATTTATCTCAAAATCTTCGCGAGGATTTTTTACTGAGGTGGTTACTGCAACTTGGGCAGCTAGATGAGCTACCAGGTCTTGTCTCCTAATTACTCTGTCTAAAACACCCACTGTTCTTATATCTCCTTCGAGAATGGTTAACTTTTTCCCCTTATGTTGTTCCTTTAACCAGGAAACATTTTCGTGGGTACCCTTTCTTGAGAAGTCGTCAAAAACAGTTACCTCGGAACCGTTTTTCAAATAGTAATCTGCCGCGTGCGTCCCTATGAAACCCGCTCCCCCGGTAATCAAAACTTTATTCACAAAGACATATTATCACTTTGAGCATAAAAAGTTCGAATGCGTTCCATCCAGATCGTACGACAATGTTAAACTGGACTCATGTCTTGGCCTGTCAAGTTCTTCACCAACCCACGCGGAGACTCCCCTGTAAAAGCATTTCTCGGCCGCTTGGACAAACCTTCTCTCGCCAAAGCCATCAAAACAATTGAACTGCTCCAAACTCATGGTACATCTTTGCCTCCTCCGTATTCTAAAAAACTCACAACAGGTATCTATGAGCTTAGGACTTCTGGCCAAGTCGCCGTCCGAATTCTCTACGCTCAGCACCTAGGTACCTACTATCTCCTTCACGCTTTCAAAAAGCAGGCCCAGAAAACTCCTCCCCGGGAACTCCAAACCGCACTTGACAGAAAAGCCATGTTGGTATAGCATATAAGTTATATGAGCAAGCATCTTGATTTCAATGATTACAAAAAGCAGGTCCTCAAAAACCCCAAAGTAAAGGTCGAATACGATAAAATTCAACCGGAATTTGAACTAATTAATACTCTCATTGAAGCCAGAAAAAATAATGGACTGACTCAAACCCAGTTGGCTAAAAAAATAGGTACTAAACAATCTGTAATCTCTCGCCTTGAAATTGGCAGGGCCAACCCTACTCTTGAGTTCTTAAAAAAAATGGCCACGGCACTCAATTCTACCCTTGAGATTCGAATTTCCTAAGCCTCCAGTCTCAATTTTGTGCGTAAAAAGTTCGAATGCGTTCCCCATAAAAATTTCTGCGGAGTTTTCAGGATAAACATCCAGGACTGCTGATCAAATCCCCACTTATTCATACATTACTACCTTTTCAGGCAAATAGTGATATGGCATAAACTTTATGTCTGTCTTCCCATAAGTTTTACCGCTTCCCTTTTCCTCCCCACTCTGGAAGTAAATGTAACCTACTTCAGGTTGATAAGCCCTAATGAAGCTGATCAGACTTTTACCGAAAGTCCCCTTGGAAGACATCTTAACCTCCACCGGAATTAAATTTCCTGTTCTGGGAGACACTACTACAAAATCTACTTCCGCCCCCGACTTAGTCCTCCAAAACTGCGCCGGCCTGACGAAATCTAACTCTTTAATTCTCAAATAACACGCATTCTCAAATACATTTCCCACCGGACGCCTTTGAATTGTGGGTAAAACTCCCTGGGCCATATACAAAAATCCCAAATCCACAAAGTAGATCTTTGGCGACTTCACTAGTTCCTTTCGTGCATTTCTATAAAACGGCCTAACCACGTCTATTACGAATGTTTTCTCCAGTAAATATAGGTATCTCTCAACCGTCTTCTCCGATACCCCCAAAGTCGCGGACAGCTCGGCTCTATTAATCAAATTCCCAGTCTGGGATGCCAAAATCTTCACTAAATTCCCAAATGCTTGTTCCTTTTCCACATGCAACAGCAATCCAATATCTTTTTCCAGATAGCTCAAATACACCTCGCGTAATATCCGGTTTTTTTCTTCTTCGGTCTGAGCCAACACCACCCCTGGATAGCCGCCAAAATTTACATACTCGTCCACCAGCCTTTGCCGCTTCAGTGGTTGGGTCGCCAACTCGCGAGTCACTTTTGAATATTCCTCATCAAAATCAGCCGTCTCCAAGCCCAGCTTATACGCCACAAACTCAGTAAAAGACAAAGGGTAACAGTAAAAAGTTTGCTTCCTTCCGGTCAAAGGTTCAATAATATTAGACTTTAATTCTAGTGAACCCGACCCCGTAACTACAAATTTATGACCAGATTTCAAATCATACAACCCTTTCAAAAACAGTCCAGCATTTTCCAACCGGGATATTTCGTCAATAAAAACCACCGCCCTTCCTGGACCAATCCGTCTTTCAACCAATTCAATTAATGCATGCTGGCTTGAAAACCATTGCCTATCTTCAATTATATCTAAATTCAAAAAAACAGTCTGTTTTCCCGTATTTTGCAAATCATCGCGCAGTTTCTCGAGAATTGTGGTTTTACCAGACTGCCGTGGACCCAAGATTAAGGATATCTCCGAACTTTCCAGATGCGCTTTTAAGTGAAAGTACAACCTTCTGTATATAAAATTACCTGCCATAATCCAAGCCAATGTCTATTGTAGCAGGGTTATTCTTGTTGTCAAGCATGCTACCGAGGACCTTCCCTCACCCGCGCTCTTTCTCGTCCCGCCGCCCACTAGCCCAGCTGTGAGATTAGTTCTCTTATTCTTGGAATGGCTTTCTGCAAAGCCTTTTCTCTATGATTTAGCCTGCCGGTAATCTCGCTTGTGCCCGACTGATATACTTCACCGAGTTGGTTTATGGGGACTTTATTATGGAGGACGTTATGGGGGACGGTTTATGGGGACGGTCCTGGAAAGGCTTGACAGATCCTTATAATTTGGGGCATATTATTACTAATGCCCCGAGGGTCACGACTTGCTTTTGAAAATTCATTTTGTCACGTCTTTAACCGCGGCATAAATAAACAAGCAATATTCATTCAACCGGCAGATTACGAATTCTTTCTGTCGAGGGTTCTTAACCTAAAGGAAAAATTCGACCATTCCCTCTATGCAATGGTTCTTATGCCAAATCATTTTCATCTCTCAATTCAGATAAGAAAGATTCCCCTTCGTAAGATTATGTCGTCGCTCGAGACTGCTTATGCTATGTATTTTAATCATCTTTATCACCACTGTGGCCCCGTTTTTCAGAATCGGTACAAAAGTATTCTTGTTGAAAATGACCAGTATTTTATCGAACTTTCGCGTTATATCTATCTCAACCCTGTCAGAGATAATTTAAGCAAAGATCCGCTTTCCTATCCGTATAGCACTTTCGGAGAGGCATTAGGAAAGACTCCTTTAAAGTTTCTTGACCAGGAGATCGTCCGTCTTGTGGGAGAAACAACAGGTTCTCAAAAAGATTACGAAAAGTTCGTCTATGCAGGCATCAAGCAAGATCCAAGTCCCTTATCACAACTTTTTGAAACAGAAGAGTCAGTATTGGGCTCTGATTATTTCAGAACCCGAGCACTCAAAAAAGTTACCGTTAGATAGCTCTTATTGAGGGCCATTTCGAGGACCGTCCCCAGTTTCGTCCCCAGTTTCCTCACTCCTGCCTCTCGGGAAGTGTTTTCCCAAGAAAATAGTCACATATTTCATTACGTAAGTTTCTTATGTCCTCAATATAAAACTGGAAATATTTATTACCGAAATGAAATCCTTTTGTATCAAAGTTTCCCAGGTCGCCTTTTATTTTTGGATTGTTAACCTGTTCATCAAGATGCTCTAGGGATCCGCGAATTCTTTTGGTCTCCTTCAATGAACTACGGTATTTGTCAATTAGCGACATGAAGTCCTTTTGCCCAATGTTCCTTTCAAGAGTATCTACAGCCTTCCTTAAACCCTCAACTGCCACAAAGTAGAAGTGTATGTCCATAAAAAAGGTTCGCAGGGGCAAAGACCAATAATTTTGGAAATTACCCCCTGTGGGACGTTGGGACAACGACTCTGAATAGTTAGTTGTTTTTGCATCTTTCATTTTTTGGAACCATTCTTTCTCTTTCTTCTCTCTCTCCACAATCCCAAGTTTTTGTTTTTCCAAACCTCTTTCAAATTGTGTTTTATCTTCTTGAATTCTCTCCCACTGCTTTTCCACCTTAAAATATGCTTGGTCAAACAAGAGCGAGCCGGCAAACGCTTCACGAAAACCCAAACCAGATTCCATCAATAAATCAGAATTTTCGTATAATGGCTTGCCTCCTGTAAGAATAAAACTGCCCAGATGCCATTCATCAATAAGGAACTCTCTTCCAGAGCGCATTGCAATAAGGCTTTTAGATCTAATCCACCTTCTTATTGTTTCTTCTGAGACCTTCAATCTTTGGGCAGCTTGGCTAACTGTAAGTAGGTTATTGGGCGGTATCATTGTTTGTATGATACTACACAAGGGATGTGCGTCAAGTAGTACTTTTAAGAGTAAATTGGTTTAGATTGGAGACGATGTTCCTATTGCAGGATGTGATAGTTAAGACTGGAAGATTTGCTGCTTTGGTGGCTTGCAGTGAGGCTTTCTGGGAAACCGCATAAAATTGGGTACCACTTAGTAATATAGCTATAGAGCTGGTTCCAATTATTTTTCAGCTTGTCCACCCAAGGCTTCAATTTCTATGCCAGTATCATCCGCCAGAACCACCCTCCCTCCAGAAACCGCCATCCAAGCCAGGACCTTCTTGGCCGCATTTTCCTCAAGCGTCCGACCATCTTCAGGAACATCTAAGCGAATTCCTAACTCATCCGGAGCAACAACTTTAATCCCACTACATCTTAGCAACCGCGAAACCTCAACCTTTTTGCCTGGGTTATTAGTAGCATATAAAAGCTCTGGAATCTCACCCACTACTAAATTGTAACAAATTAGAAGTTTTGTACGTAAAAAGTTCGAATCCTTCGACCCCCTTCGCCACAATCGTGTTAACCGATCGTGGCTTCGCTCGCTTAGGACTTCGCATCCAGAGCTACCGTATTTCCTGAAGCCAGCGCTTACGTCAACCTTTACCATACCCCGGAACGATTTGGACCACCTACCAGCTCTTATAAATCACTCCCCCGTCTTTCGTCTCTTTAGTTCATCGAGCAATATTCTCGTAGTACTTACACCCGGATACTTCACGAAAGCATATCTGTTCTTTGTCTTTGAGATTGGCAGAACTTCGGCCAAACCAGCCTGAACAAGCCTTCTCCATGATAATTCATGAGGTCTCACGTTTGGATCGTCAGTTTTATACAGCCGCAGGAACTGATCACTAGAATAGAGAGGTCTATCAAAGAACACCGAGGCTAAAGCATTCATCACAACTAATCTCCTAATGTCATAACCCTTCTTTCTAAATTCATCGTTCGTTTTTACCCTGTCGGCATAAGGTTTTCCCTTAAAGAAAGGGTTGTTTGAGAGTAAATCATAGCAAACCTCGCCCCAACCAATTATGCGATCATCTCTAGCTAAATCTAACAAAAATAACGACGTCCACATCTTAATTCCCGAGGAATCTTCCGAAATTGCCGGCCTCCGCCACCCCACCCAAGAAACCTCACCATCTCCGTGAACCACGCGACAAACTACATAAAAAATCTCGGGGAATATAGTTTTTGGGGTATATGAACATTTCAGCTTCTGCCTCAAAGTGATTCCAAACCGGACCGGGCACCGCCGAAAAACTCACAGCGTCAATCACACCCCCAGGATATAGCAACGAGAAACTCTTTTTTCTTTCACTCCAAAGGTCTGTCCACCCGTCTCCCTTACGATCAACACTCCGAGTCATCGCTAAGGATTTTACACCAAAGCCAAAATCCTACAAAAACAACATTATTCGGGAGTCTCAGGCCAAAGCAAAACAAGCGCTGCCCATAAACGCTCAACAGCGCAACTTCCACCATAAACCTATCTTCATAGTCACTTAAGGCCCTGCTGCCATTATTGACATGCAGTATACCGTTGTATATACTCCAGCATACTATGAACACCGCCGTCGTCACCACCAAAATCGATCCCCAAACCAAAAGACTGGCCATGAAAACCGCCGACGAGCTTGGTATACCACTGAGCGTCGTAATCAAAGCATTCCTGAAGCAATTCATCAGAACTAAGGCCGTTTCGTTTAGTGCCGAAGAGGAAATTCCCAATGACTACCTTCGGGACTTAATGCGCCAAGCAGACAAAGATCTACGAACAGGCAAAGCATCCCCCACTTTCGGCAACAGCAAGGACGCGGTTGCCTATTTGAAAAAGTTGGGGATATGAAAGTAAAGTATTCCCCGTCCTTTCTTGCGATAGCTAAAAAGGCAAATGTCAGAATTCGAAAGAACCTTAAAGAAAGAATCGAAATTTTTTCAAAAGACCCAAACAATCCCCGACTGAATAACCACCCGCTGAGAAAAGAATTCCAAGGTTATCGAAGTATCGATATCACGAGCGACTGGAGAAGCATCTATAAAGAAACCAAAATCGGAGGGGAAACAGGGGCATACTTCGTCGCCCTCGGCACCCACCAAGAGTTGTACGAAAATTGAGCGAAAAAGTTTAATTGTTCTCCCCCACTAACTCGCTTGCTCGCACAGGATTTCGCACCTATGGCTGCCACAAGCAGTTTATAGCTTGTTGCGTACGCGGCTACTGCAGACTCCTACCTCACGGCTGTACGGAGGATCGAACTTTAGATAAAATCGAGTTATGAAATTAAAGATTAAAATCAAAAGCAAAACTTTAGAATTCGACTCAAATTTGGAAGGATTAATGGTTAACGGGAAAGAATATTCACTTGGTAAAAATGGTGAATTAATTTACGACCAAACGGCGCAGATCAAAGCTAATAAAGTCACTATCCAAATGGCAGCCAACACGAGTACTCTAATTCCCGCGTTGAAAGTTCTTGATATCCCATACCACAAATACTTCGATCAAAGAGATGTGATCGAATCTCAAAACAATATCTCGTTTTACTGGAAACCTTCAAAGCTATCTGCCTATTATAATCGGTATTCCACTGACCACGTCGAATATACAAAAAGAGCGCCGCTTATCCGAAATGCTGTAACCTTTCTAATCACCAACACAAAATCCCTACCCCTGAAAGAAGAATTACCGGACAGAATGAACGATCCCATAAAATTGCTCGGATTTTACCGGGGTTTCCCGATATTTGACGCTTCGACAGGATTTGCCAAGCTTCTTTCTCGAGGGTAAGTCCTGGTTTTAGCCACTAAATCCGACTACTTTTTTGAGCAGTCTCTCGATTTGTTGGTTCGTCGTCATTCCTCGGTGGTTGTACCGCCAAAC
>LCJH01000017.1 GCA_000999595.1 Microgenomates group bacterium GW2011_GWA2_44_7 | reverse complement strand
CTTGGTTAAGAAATAAAAAAAGAATAATAGGAAGGATAAGGCAATGATGTTTTTTAGGTAATAGTACCAATAGAACTCAAACTGCACCGCAGAAGTTGCAAGTAAAAAGGCTGTCCAAATGGCCGCCTTCTGGCCAAACAATTGCTTGGTCAACAGAAAGACTGAGATAAACAGCAATATCGAAGCACTGATAATCAGCGGAATAAGAATTTTCTCGGGACTAACAATTAAAGATAGTGTTCTGCCAACAAGAGCAACCCCGGGTTCGTACATCTCCACTATCCAGTCGGGAAGTGTCTGAAATGCAGTGAAAGGGACTTCTCGATAGCTTTTAAAAAGGTAAAGATAAAGTCCCGGGTCGTACCCAAGCGGAATGCTATTTTTAATGTAAGGAAGAAGACGAGTTGTCAAAAAAATAACGAATATGAAAATAATAAGATATGGCATTTATAGTGTTGGGAGATTCTCTATCAGGCCAAGGAATGGATACCCAAGAATAACCGTAATTTCCGCGGCCGAAGAGGCGGGAACGGTCGCAACAAAAGGATAATCTCTCTCCAGTAATCGCTTGATATGCTCACCCTGGTATTTAGCTTGGGAAGAAAAAATCAAAACTGCGTTTTCGTACTCACCTTCACTTATATTTCCGGTATAGACATTTTCATACCCACTGCTAAGTAAGAGTTGGGCGAATTTTTTTGCAGATCCTGGCTCTGCTCCACCGTTGAGCACCTTTATCGGAAGGTCCGCCAACGGTTTTATAATATTGTCTTCCACGAGGGTATCTTTGGTCTCTAAGAGCAAAGTGTCAATTTCTGTTTGTGTTAATCCGGGAGCCATTCTGTTTGCGAAAATAAGGATTCCGGCGACGGTCACCGCCATCAGTGCCAGAACAAAAGTCGCCTTAAAAAGGGAAATTGTTGCCGCATATTTTCTTGTCACCAACTCGCTTGGGTCATGGTCATAATTTGCCTCTGATCCTCCGGGCTCCTGACCGGATTCTTCCGGATTGTTCCCGACACTGGCCACCAAGCCGAGCACCAAAATAGATCCGAGTAGAATGTTTAAATTGAAGTTAATACTTATAAGCCCTGGAAAAACGGTTTCCATCAGTAGCAGTAGCAGGTAGATGCCAAACACGTGGGGGAAAATCTCTCTCAGGGACCTGCAAAAACGAAAAATAATATTTTTCCAGGAAGTCGTGTGTGCATTTTCCATACCGAGTTTTTTTAACTAAGATGCGTTTACTTCGAGCCGAGAATAACAGTAATCTGAGCCCCACCGGTTGCATTCTCATCCCTTGTCGCCGGTCCGTACTCGTCACCCAGAAGCTTGATAATACGATCAACATCAACTCTACTTGCACTCTTATAACGAACAGTGACATTTTTATAGGAATCTGAATCAAGATTGGCAGCAACGGTTTTCGGAAATCCGGATATTTTGAGAACTTCCGCAAACTTACTGGCGGTTCCGACCGGTGCGCCTGCATTTAGGACTCTAACCTCAACGTTTGAACTGGGAACAAAAGGGGAAGCAGCAACCGACGCGACAGGAGAGGGACTGGGTATATTAGTCGGCGTCGGGTTTCGCTTATTTTGGGGTGATGGAGTTGACGAGGATCTAGGGGCTGGTTTTCTCGAAAACTTATTCCCAATTGAGCTAAAAAAGCCTCTTATCGCTTGGACAGGTTGACTGACCCAGGCAACCAATCCCTTGGATGAAGCAGTTGTCTGTACCCGGGAATTTTCTTCTTTTGGCTCCAGTAGCCCCAGACTTTTTACCTGAACTTCCAAAGAATCAATTTCAAGTTCCCCCCCATTTTTTGCCAAATCGGGTATTTCAAGAGAAAAATATACGCGACCATTATTTTCGATATTAATAAGCTGTGGGTTGATTGAGATCTCTGCTTTCATCCATTGGCCGTCGCGACCGGCAGGCTTATAACTAGATAAAATGTAGTCGGTCGATTTGAGATTATCGGCAGTCAGTGGGATATTAGAAAACGGGTCAGGGTTAAAGAGAGCTTTTTCCGAAAAGGCAAGATATTCTTTTGTCGTAAACGAAATATCTCCCTTCGGTGCCTCAAGACTGTAAGCGCTTCCGGTAGCAATCTTTAGAGGAAGAGAAGAAACTTCAAATACGAAGCCCTTCCCCACCTTGTCGAGAGTAATTGCTGGAGCACCGTTGACAGTTATTGTTTGCAGCGCCGTGCCGTGGGGAGTTGACAACACAACTCTGGGCGAACTCGTCCAGACCGATACAGGTTTGATATCAGAAACAAAAACGTCATTAGTGAAAACAACTTTCTTTTGATTAACTTCAATTTTAACAATTTCACTGTCTTGGCCAGTTCCAAGATAATTTATATTAAGGGTATATATACCCGGTATCACCTCATTTATAGCTATCTCCTTCTCCTGGGGTGTTAATTTTAAGAGACTATTATCTGTAATTCCGTCATCACCTATATCATTTTCGTGTATAGTCTTACCATCGCTGGTTAAAACAAGTTTATATTTATCCTCCCCCGGATAATAATTTAAATCCTGTTTAAAAAGTTTTATGACAAGAGGTTTTTTGTCCACCATTATTTGCATCTGAAGGTTTCCCCTCAACCGTCTATCAACAACCGCAGTATCTTGCGATTCGACTTGAATATTCTTTAGAGTTTGTAGTCTACTCGAAGGGACATAATATGAGACGATTTTCTTGTCTAAGCGAACTTTTCCAACGAAATCACTAAGTGTGCGGAAGTCTTCCGTCTTTTGCCATAGAGTAATACCCTCCTGCTCGGTCTTATTCCAGCCTAAATTTTGTAAGATAGAGTTATATAGAGGAACATAAACAAATTTGTCAGTTTCACGTCCGCGGACGCCAAGAAGGACCTCTCCGGTTATCGGTTTAAATTTTAAAGTCGCCTTAAGAGAGTCGACTGTCCTAGGGGGAACCGCCAATGAAAACCTCGCCGTTTCAGTTTTCAAAACCTGGCTAGGAATTTTCAGTGATCCCGTACTGCCGGGAGGGAAATTAGTGACCCCGACTGTACCGGGTAATTTAAAGGGAAAGTTATAAGAAACTACTTTACCAAAAGGGGCAAAGTAATTATAACTGAAGATAGCTATAACAATAAGAGCAAGAACAATGAGTATTTTTCCGATTCTTTTCGAAGAAAGTGGAGGCAGCTTCATTTGGGATTTTTTTTTACATCGGTAGGAGGCATACTCAAGAGTCGATCCACGTTTGTAAAGTTTATGTTAGGTCCTATACTACTATTTCTATTTTCGGGTGTAAAGCCTTCTCGATGTGCTTTTAGGGTTTCTGCGTGTATGTTAATTTTAACACTTTGTAAAGTGCCATTGCCATTACAACAAATGACGAAATCGCTGTCGAAAGTGCCGCGCCGCTTAGGGAAAATTTCGGAATCAGAAAATAATTTAACAAGATAGCGGGTAGTAGTGCGAACAATCCAATGTACATGGGGGTCTTTGGATGACCAAGGGCGTTGAGTATTGCAGACAGTACCTCAAAGAGTGAGAAAAATCCGACACCTACCGTGAGGATTGCTAAAATCGGTGCGGCCTCTTGATATAAAGAAGAATAAGAAGCGGTAATTATTTGTCCCGAGAAGATAAAGATAGGGAGTGAGACAACAAGAATGCAAATGGTAGATAGGATAATCGAATCTTTAATAGTTTTTTTCAATCCGAGACGATTGCCTTTTCGATTGGCGTGAACGACTATTGGAAACGAGACAATAGTTAAAGCCGAAAGTATGACGTTTGGAGTTTTCGAAATCACAGAGGCAGCGGTGTAGAATCCTACTAAACGATCCTGACCTAAGAGCGCTTTGATCATAAAAAGGTCGATGGAAATAATAAGCATTGATACGACCGAAAATATTGTCATTGGTATGGCGAACTTGAGTATTTTTTCGGTGTCAACCGATTTGATAGAGGTTTTCGCCATGTCAACAGTTTTTATTCTGGCTACAAAGAGCAAGGCGACAATCGGAGCTATAATAAACCCCATAATTGCACCATACACTTTAATAAGCATCACGAGAACAATTACCAAGAGAGCCTTGCTTAGTGAGTAGACTGATAGTAAGTACGACTGCCTATCAAATAAATGAAGACCGTTATAGAAACCTGAAAATAACGAATAAAGTGAATACGCAGGGAAGATCAGCGCAGAAAGCCTGATGTATTTAGCAAGCGTATGGTCATTCAGTGCAAGCGCGATTAAATCTGCACAAAAGAAGTATATCAATCCAACCGCCAGTGAGAATGAAAGTTGGAGGATGATGGCCCTCTTTAAGGCCATCCATTTAATACCCGGATTTTCGGTCACATACTTTGATAAAGCATTTGGGATACCGGTGGTAAGGATGATGTTTACTGTTGTCATAAGGGCGATAATCACGCCATAGACCCCATAAAGTGAGGGTCCGAGATAACGACCCAGAAAAAAATGGATCGCATAACCTGAAAGGGCAAAAACTCCGTTTCCTATAGCAATATATAATAAAGGCCGAGCAAAATATTTCATTTTGTTCTTGGAAATGTGACTACCCGATAAGACTTTGATATAACTTTATGTAATTTTTTACGGTATTGTTCCACTTAAACCGTTGGACGAACTTTCTGGCGTTCTTCCCCATCCTTCTTATTTCAGAGGGATTTTGTTTAAGGTAGTCAAGCTTTCTGTTGAAATCAGTAGCATCCCCGGGGTTGAAAAGTAACCCATTAATTTTATCCTTTACAAGTTCCGGGATCCCTCCCCGACGAGAAGCTATAACGCACAACCCGTATGACATGGCTTCAAGAATAACAGTAGGAAAATTTTCTTGCCAAAGCGAGGGAACTACTAAGATGCTGTGGCTTTTGTACCATTCTTGTGGATCTTGAAAACCATAAAACTTAATATTCGCATAAGCTGATTTAAGAGCGTTTTCTAAATACCCAGTTCCGACTACCGCAGTTTTTAAGTCCATCCTACGATTCAGCGCGTCGCCAATCGACTGCAACCCTTTCTCTTTACCAATCCGTCCGACAAAAAGTATATCCTTAGTATATGTAGTTAAGGGATGCCTGGCATCAATCCCGTTGGGGAAAACTTTAACCGGAACCCCCAATGACTTACTAATATTTTTGGCAAGCGCTTTTGAAGGGGAAACATATGTCAGACTGCTTCTTTTTAGAATTTCCCGATGAAGGAATACTTTGATTCCTTTTATCATCTGATATCCAAAGTGACGATATCCGTCAAAAAAAGTTTGACAATTGGAAATAAAACACCGGTAGCCAAAGCCATACGGACAAGGGTTCCCGTCTGAAAATATTCCCCAGGTTTTTGGGCAATAGTAATGAAAATCGTGCATGGTCATTACGACTGGGATGCCGGCTCTGTTGGCAGCAACGATCGGGCTCGGGGAAACAGCCCTGGCGCAGTTATTGATATGTACGATATCTGGCTTAATCGTTTTTAACAGTGCCTGTGTTTCGCGATACCACTTCAGGCTATACCAACGAGATATCAGTGAAGAAAAGCTCTCCGTTTTGTCATCTCCGATAATCCACGTCTGGTGCCCCGCTTTCTCGAGCACGGCACTCAAATTAAAGACAAACGATTCGGCACCGCCAATTTTAATAATATGATCGTTTATTAGTAAAATTTTCATTTAAACTAAAGCCTGTTAGTTTTTAACTTTCTAGCAACAATGACCGTACTCAGGGAGTCACCAAACTTACCGAATATTAAACCTAATAATATGAAGAAAGTTTGAATAAATATACATCCCAGAATTATTACTTTTCTAATAATTGTACCGGAGTTTTGGCCATACTTGAGATAGAGACCGTATGCAAATAACTGTCCGACTGTCTCGAAAAATCCCGTCGTATCTCCCGTTTCTTTTATGCTAAATCCTGCAGACTTTAATAGGTAGTTTAACCCGAATTTGGTATAGCGGTAAAAATCATGAGGCTCCTCATGAAGTGGCCAAAAGAGGGGGGCAGACAAGATGAGATACCCCCCTGGCCTGAGGACTCGATACATTTCCGAGAGAGCCTTAGCGGGTTCGGGGATATGTTCGATAACTTCGGTCGAAAGTATTGTATCAAACGTCGAAACTCGGAACGGTAGTTTAGTGGCATCGCCAACGACATCAGCGTGATCTATTCTTTTTCCCGCCGTCTTGGAGAAATCTAGGCCCGTATAATGTTTGACTCTTTGTTCAAATAGCGGTAAGTATGGCTTAGTGCCGCAACCAACATCCAGAAGTTCACCATGCGCATAATGAGAAAAAAGAGCGATCTTAGAATAAAGGCCATGTTTGGCAATCAGACTATGGCCAAGGAAGTTTAAATAGGTCAAATGTTTAGTCCTCATTTTATTAAAGTTTGACATCAAGTAATAATTTTTTATATAGGTTTGTAATTCTCCTGACGTGAATTTCCTGAGAATACATATGCATTGTTCGCCGTGCTCCCTTTGCCATCCTAAGAACTTTTGCCCGTTGGTTTTGCATTTGAATAATTTTCAAAGCCAGGTCGTGAGAACTACCTGTTTTAAAAAGATAGCCGTTTACGCCGTCTTTAACGATGTCTTTATAGTCTCCCACGTCAGAAGCAATTACAGGCCTGCCCGAGGCCATGCACTCCATGACAACAAGCGAAGGGGTTTCCATCCAGGTGGATGGGGCGACAAGAAACTGCATCCTTGGATAAAAATCGACCAGCCTGTCGGGCGTCGTTCCGCCTAAGAATGTAACATGGTTGGCAAGATTGAGTTTTTTCACCAGATCTCTTAAATCAGCTTGTTGGCTTCCGCTTCCGACTAAGAATAGATGGCTATTTGGCGCCTGGGAGACAACCTCTTTAAAAGCATTAATAAGCACATCAGCGCCTTTGATTTTTTCAAGTCGGCCGACAAATCCGACAGTCTTTTTATAAGGTAATGGTTGAGCTTTATATTTTTTAAGGTTAATTCCATATGGAATAAAAACCAGCTTCTTCTCGCTTATTCCATATTTCAGACAAGTGGTTTTAACGTTTGTTCCCGGACAAATAATCATATTAACTCTGTTAGCTGCTTTTGTTACGATCCATCTTTTTAATCGATACAAGATACTATCAATTAGACGAGAGCCGGCTGTATTCCAAATAATAAGGAAGAGGGAATTGAGAAGGTTTTTCCTTTTTGTAAGACCTTTCGCCACCGCTTCGTGTACGCTTTCGATACAGATTTCAGACCCGTAGCATGGTTTGTTGTTATGAATGTTGGTTCCGGCAAAACAAAACAGACCATAATCGTGTATCTCCCATACCTTTGGGTATTTTAATGGAAGAAAAAATGGCTCGGTAGAAATGGTGGAGTGAGGATTATTAATATGGATAATGTCGGGCCTAAGTCTATCAATTAGTCGTCTTAACTTAATATAAAGAAATGGATCTGGTATCCCCAGAGCGCTAAGATAGATATTGTTACCAACGTTAAGATTAATTACGTTTTTGTCTTCAAATGAACCCCCTACTGTGTTGTTAATGCTATAAACTTCATTGTTCTTGTCGGCCTTTAAAGAATCATATAGTCTTTTTGCATATATTTCTTCTCCTCCCACATTGTATGGCGGGAACCTGGTTGAAATGATACAGATTTTCATTTTCGCTAATCAACTCCTCCGGGGAAAAGATATCTGGTTTTAGAAGTAATCCTGTAATCTTTGTCAAAATAAGTATCGATAAACTCGTCCTTAAAATTGTTATCAACTTTGTAGATATTTAATCGAATCTTGTAGTTGCTAAGTCTGGTCTCCGGATTATTCCCGGCGCATAGTTCAGCAATTTGGTAATACCCCAAGAAAGTGTCCGGTTCAACTGCAAATCTGACCAGATGACAAGAACTGTCTCTTAAAACTTGAAAATTAGGAGAGGTTATTGTTTTGACAAAAGTAACATGTTCATTGAAGTATCCACCGATATTATCAGGAGGTTCAACTGACGTAGCGATATAAACATTTTGGTAATCTTTCATAAACATTGCGTATATTTGTTTATCAAAAGCTGGAATTCGGTCATAAACCACATTGGTATCGTACAAAAAAAACAAAGGTGGCCCCCAGTCTTCAAATCCATACCGGTCCCAAAAGATGACGAGATCACCAGAGGTAAATTGAGCCGATACCTCTTTTTCAAAATTGAGAATGCCCTTCCCGTCGACGTGATTTAATAAAGCCATTCCGGGGAGGTTCGACACAAGAAAGACAATTACAAGTATTAAACTAAATGACCTGCGGGACATCCTCCCTAAGAGCCCTTGTTTATTCGTCAAAAACAGCGCAAATAAAATAAAAATGTAAGGGAAAAAGACCCCCCAATATCTTCTTGCTACCCAGTTCAGATATATCTGAGCAGAAGGATCGTCGCATTCAATCTTCCCTTAAGCTCTTTTAGAGTTTTGTATTTAGGATTTGGTACTTCCCGTAGAACCCCCTCTATCAAGAGGGGGCAGGGGGAGTGTGCGTAAAGATGATAATTGCTTGGGATTTATGGCATTAGTGCTTCGTGCTTGCGCAGGAATATTGGTGCTTCGAATTTCGATATTGACTTGGGGTTTCGGATTTGGGGTTTAGGATTTCCCGGTAGCCTTCTTGAACAGCAGTTCTTTGCGTAAAAGGAAAATGCTCAGTGGTGCGACAAAGAAATATATGCCAAGGTAAAGGAACGCTTCGAGTCTATAAAACATCAACGTCGAGACGGGCAGCGCCGCTGCTACCAACAGCGTTAATGACCTTTGACGCCAACCCCGATAAAATAGATAGACATAAAACCAGATAAGCAATAGTTGCAGGTTTTCTGACCACATTCCTCTTGAAAAATATAGAGTGTAGTAGTTAAAAAGAAAAAGTAAAATAAAGACAAATCCGGCCTTCCAACCTCTTAACAGACGACAAAGGAAGTAAAGGGTCGATGTCGAGATAAACTGTGCCAGGCTAAGACCCACAGAAAAACCGGGAAAGCCAAAATAATGGAAAAAAAGCGAGAAGTAGGTAGGTATTCCTTCTAGAAAGTCGCTTCTTGTTTTGTTATTTTCCCGTGGTGTAAAAGCTACGAGCGAGAGTATTATTGGTTTCCTTGAATAATCTTGATAATAAGTTCCGGTCTTGGCCAGTTGGATCGCTGTTTCAAAATAAACTCCCGGATCATGAGCGCCGTCTAGGATGCGTTCGGAGAAATATCGACCATTCCAAACAGAAAAAAGGAGAATAAAGGTAATGATCAAGATATCTACACGAAGATTACGTAAATTGAAGCTTTGGATATTTCTAAGTATGAAAGTTGTTATATACGCCACGCCCACGACAACAATGAAAGGAAAAACAGTCATAAAAGGTCTGTACGAGTCTGCCACTACGCTGATGAGCGCTAGGACTAGAATGAAGAGAAACAAATACGTAAATCTAACAAAAGATTCTTCTACCAAATTTTGACCTTCACGCATTTTAAATAACTGTTTTATAGAACTTAACATATTGCCTTCCCATTTTTAAAAGGTCGAACCGCTTAACGACTTGGCGCTGGTTAAATTTACCCATCCGCTTTCTTAGGGTTTTATTGTCCGCAAGCGTGTGAATAGCGGCAACAAAATCGTTAATATCGTCAATCTTACACAATAACCCCCCCTTATTGTTTATGACGATTTCAGATAACGATGAGCAATCAGTCGCAATAATTGGTTTTGCGCAGGCCATCGCCTCCACCACAACATATCCGAATCCTTCGAGGCGGGTAGGAAATAAGAAAGCGTCGCACTGGTTATACAATTTTATTATTGTTTTATCTGAAGGTCGGCCAATAGGGACGATATTATTGGGTAAATGTAACTTTTGGCTATCTTTGGGAGTTAGAGTTACATAGAGGACGTAATTCTCGCCTAAACTCTCCATTATTTTCGGGAGTAAATCAGCGCCTTTTCTTCGGATGAAATTACCGACAAATAGCAGCTTAAATCTCTTATCCAGCAAAGGAACCGGTAGCGGTTTGTATTTATCGATCTCGATGCCGCAATAAATCCTCTGGATATCATTTTCGCCAAACTCATTTTCAAAGGATGTTTTAGTGTGATCGCTTATCGCAACACATCCGTCCGCGACAACAAGCGATTTCCTGATACTAAGTCGAAGAAAGAAGTAATAAAGTTTGTTAATTAGAGTAACATTTTTTAGATATTCTTTATCGAAGACATTGTGAAATAAAGTGATCACCAGTGGTTTGTCCTGTTCTTTCAGTGCCCAACCATAGTCAGCGTTTGTATGAAGGATGTCGCAATCGGTCGGCTTATTAAATAGAAAGATGAGGAAAGGTACTATTTTCAGGATCCATTGCCTGTAGTAAATAATCTCAGTTTCAACATTGAAGGTTCTTAAAGCTTTAGCCAATCTTTCATAATAAAAATCACTGCCGGAGTTAGCTTTGATTATTTTAAACAAAACCTTCATAGACTCGGGCAAATTTCTTGCCTATCACCCTCCAATCATAATGGGTTTTTATATGAGAATAAGCATTTCTAGAAAGATAGTCTCTTAGCTTCGAATTTCCTAATAGTTTATTTATTGCAACAGCGAGTGCTTCGGAATCGGCCGGTTTCACTAAAAGACCGGTTTTTTTGTTACTGATGATATCAGTAATCCCACCCAGGCCGGTACCAATAAGACATGTCCCACAAGCTGCCGCCTCTAAAAAAGTTACCCCTAAACCCTCTGACCCGACAGACGGAGAGATAAAGACAGTCGCCCTTGAGTAGTAAAACGGTAATACCTCGTGTTTTTTTGGGCCGATCATAGAAACATTTTGTGAAAGATGTAATTTTTCGATTAGCGATCTCATCTTTTTTTGCAGCGGCCCCGCGCCGATGATGATTAATTTTGTTTGTGGAAATTTTGCCAATACCTTTGGCATAGCCGATATCAAGTAGATCAAACCCTTACTCTCCACCAACCTGCCGACAAATAATATTTCATGAGGAATCAGGCGTTTCTTTCTTTTGATTTTAAATTTTTTGATATCAACACCCATGGGAATGATCTGAACTTGGCGTTCGCGACAGATCGCATAAATTTGATTTCTCGTCGCAGTGCTGTTTGCGGTACAGGCGTCGGCGGCGGAAAGAACTGGTCTTAGTAAGGAACGGTTTATTTTGAAGACATCACTTCCGTGCGCAGTAAGAACAAAAGGCAGACGATAGAATCTTTTTATGATGGCGGCGACGAAACCTTGCGGAAGTACCCAGTGTGCATGGAGAATATCAAACTCTTGTTGGCAAACCAGCTGGATGGCCGCCATGGTTTCAAAGAAAAAAAGGAAAGGAATTTGAAAGGCAAGATAAGGCTTTTTCTTAATATTGGCCAATATGCCTCCTCCGTAACATAGCCCTTGCCATTTCGCCGGCCAAAAGTATTGGAACCTTTTGATGGTGATGTTTCCGTATCTTTGGAGCTTGCTGGACGATTGTTGATGGGGTGCCAGAACGGTTATCTCAAATTTCTTTCTAAGGGACTTTAAAAGATCAAGGATAAATATACCTTCAAAAGCGTCTGCATTAGGCGGAAAACTACTAGTAAGCAGTAGGATCCTGATAGAAGCCATTTATGCTTTAAGGCTGCGGTTATAGTCCATGTCAAACCACATTGCAAAAAGGAACAACTGAAGCCCGCTTACCAACAAAAAGAGGTCGAGGATAACGCCCGGTAAAGCGATGCCCCCGACGGTGAAGCGTAAGTAAAGAAGATAAAATCCATAAACAACTCCCAGAGGTAAGAGTATAAACGAAATTAAATAAAAGAAGACTAACGGATGAAAATCTCTGATAACGTATTTTTCCCATAGTCTCCAGAGAAAACCCCTAAAAAGCATCGGGGATACTTTTATCAGATAACTTAAAGGCTTAATTTGCGATTGTCTTTCTCCCTTAAGGTAAATCGCGGTTCTGGGAACGTCTTTGACTCTTTGGTCAAAAGTGTTCAGCCTTATTAAAAAGTCCATCGGGTACCCATAGCCCTTCCAAGCGTGTGACCATTTAACTGCCCTCAGGGCATTTTTGCTAATCGCCGTATATCCATCAACCACGTCAAATATTTTGTAGTAACCGGAGGCGATTTTTGTCAGAAGGGAAATAAGAGAGTTGGCAAAAAGCCTGGTTTTGGGCATGTCTTTGAAGGTCTCGTTTTCTGTTATAAACCTATTGCCTTTCACATAATCAGCTTCACCTTTAACAATGGGGTCAAGAAAAGAAGCAACCTCTTCAAGCGGCATTTGATTGTCTCCTCCGACAACCACTGCTACATCAAAGTTTTCTTTCAAACAGCGCTCGTAACCAGTTATTATTGCTTGACCGACCCCTTTATTGGTTCCGTGGAGAACCAGCTCAATTCGCCTGTCTCGTTTGGAATGTTTTTTTACAATTTCACTCGTCTTATCTTTACTGCCATCATCAACCACATATACTTTGTCGAAAAGTCTGGGTACCCTTTCTATCGTCGGTCCAATTAGTCTTTGTTCGTTGTAAGCCGGGACGACCAAAGCGACTTTGTTTTTTTTATACATTTGCGGGCGACTGAACAGTGGCTCTTAGTGTAAAGTACAAATGAAAAATGCTCAAGTGATAAAAGCATATTACGGGGCTGGAACACATATAAATTGAATCTAAACCATGGAGACTTGCGCTGCAGTTACCTAATTCAAATTTGAAAGTTGCGATGCGGCGGGACTTTATCTATAATAGAGAAGCGCTCTTGTTAATCAGGGCGTTGATTTTTTGATATGGCACTAGCATCTACCCAGAAGAAAAAAATAATTGATGACTTTGCAACGGGCAAGGGGGACACCGGAAGTCCTGAGGTGCAAGTCGCCCTCCTAACTGAAAAGATAAACCGCTTAGTTGATCATCTTAAAAAACATAAAAAGGATGATCACTCTCGCCGAGGTCTGGTTTCAATGGTTAACAAAAGACGTCGACTCCTGTCCTTTTTGGCGAAAAAGGATGAAGATCGTTATAAGTTGGTAGTTCAAAAGCTTAATTTATCTAAATAAGAAGTTTTAAATGAAAAAAGTTGTAACTAAATCAGTAAGCATTGCCGGAAGAACATTGACCCTCGAGGTGGGCAGGATGGCCCAGCAGACAAATAGCAGTATCCTAGCCAGGTACGGAGACACGATGGTCTTAGTTACTGTTCTTTCCAATCGGAAAAAACAGGGAAGCGGCTTTATGCCACTTTCGGTTGACTATGTTGAAAGGTTGTACGCTGGGGGAATTATCAAAGGCTCACGCTGGGTAAAACGTGAGGGTCGTCCGACAGACGATGCGATTTTAGCTTCCCGTTTAATTGACCGTTCATTAAGACCGCTTTTCCCGAGCAATTTCTTTGATGAGGTACAGGTAATTGTTACGCTTTTATCAACTGACGGACAGAACAGCCATGACCTACTGTCTCTGATCGCCGCCTCAGCCGCTTTGCATATTTCCGATATACCTTGGAATGGTCCCATAGGTGCCGTCCAAGTCGGATATATTAACCAAAATGGGAGCGAGGCGGGTATCGTCGGACCGGTCGTGAATCCGTTAATTTCTGAAATGGAATATTCCGATCTGGACTTAACGGTTACCGCCACCCAGGACCGGGTCGTCATGATTGAAGCGGGAGCAAAGCAGCTGCCGGAGGATAAGATGTTGGAGGCGGTCGAGGTGGGATTAAATGAGATAAAGACAATTATTAAAATTATTGAAGAGCTTAAAAAAGAAGTAGGTAAACAAAAGTATACCTATTCTGCGTCAGCCGAAAATGCCGACTTAAAACAAGAGATTGAGCGATATGTAAAAAAAGAGTTGGATGAAAATGAATTAAAGAGAGTCTTCCTAGCCCAAGGAGAAGGAGAAACGAGCAGAGATACTATTTTGGATCAATTAGTCGAGCTTTTGGGAGAGAAATATAGTCGTGAGGATATCCAACGAGAGTTTGACAAAATATTAAAGAAAAAAATCCGAGCAATGACGCTATCCGGGTCTAGATTAGACGGACGTAAATACGACCAGATAAGGCCAATTGATATTGAAATAGGTCTCCTGCCACGAACCCATGGATCAGCTTTATTTAGTCGAGGTCTAACTCAGGTATTATCAGTAGCCACCTTAGCCAACCCGTCTTTAGAGCAATGGATAGAGACCGCTGAAGGCATGGAAGAGAAGCGCTATATTCATCATTATTCCATGCCGCCTTATGCTACGGGAGAAACCGGTAGGATTGGCACTCCCGGAAGACGAGAGATTGGACATGGGGCTTTAGCCGAAAAAGCTATCGCTAGCGTAGTCCCTTCACAGGATGCCTTTCCATATACCATTAGGGTAGTGTCTGAAATAATGTCTTCTGACGGATCAACCTCGATGGCTTCAACCTGCGGTTCCACCTTGGCTTTGATGGACGCGGGGGTACCCATATTAGCGCCGGTTGCGGGCATTTCTATAGGGCTAATGGACACCGGCAAGAAAGATGGCTACGTTTTATTAACCGATATTCGAGGGCTTGAAGACTTTAACGGTAATATGGATTTTAAAGTAGCCGGGTCAGAGGCAGGCATCACCGCGATTCAACTTGACGTAAAGCTTAATGACAATTTTACCGGTCTTAATTTAAAAATGATTTCGGAAACTTTTGAGGCAGCCAAGAAGGCGCGGCTGGAAGTTTTAGAGAAAATGTTAGCGGTAATTCCTCAAAGCCGAAAAGGTGTCAGCCAATACGCACCCAAAGTAGTAACCATAAAAATTCCCCAGGAGAAAATTGGAGAAGTAATCGGTCCCGGAGGTAAAAATATAAGAAATATAATCGCCACTACCGCCGCGGCCGTCGATATGGCCGATGATGGAACAGTAACGATCTCTTCTATCGATCCTGAAGCAGTAGAAAAAGCCGTCAAGTGGATTGAGGGAATGACAAGGGAAATACAGGTAGGAGAAATTTATGAGGGAGAAGTTAAGAGGATATTGCCCTTTGGGGCTTTTGTTGAGATTGTTCCTGGCAAGGAAGGACTCGTCCATGTGTCCAAAATGAGCGGTGAATTTGTAACCAAGCCGGAAGACGTCGTTAACATCGGATCTCAGGTTCGGGTCTGGGTGGATGAGATTGACGAAATGGGAAGAGTTAATCTTTCGATGCTCTTCGATGAAGGAGGAGTTCCTCTCAAGAAGGAGCGAGCGCCGAGAATGGAAGGACCAAGAAGAGATTTCGGTCCCAGAAGAGATAGCGGATTTGATCGGGGACGCGGTGGACCCAGGCGGGGAGGTTTCGGAGGCGGACGCAGTTATTAGTAAGCGGTCAGTGTAAAAGCAGGGAAAAAAACTTGTCGGAGAAACTTAACCGGGAGTGGTAGACTAATTACAATGCCTAGTGATTATCTGTCGGAAACAGGACTTTTAGAAAAGCAAGTGCGGGAAGCGGATCTTCCGGAGGATTTGCGGGAGAAAGCCCTTCAAATGACCGCCCGTTTAGGGAGAATGCTGCAGTACGGCACCTATGCCCAAGAGTTTGAACAAGTAGCTCATTATATAGACTGGATCGTCCATCTTCCCTGGCAACGAAGGTCAGAAGACATTTTAAATTTACAACACGCTCAAGAGATATTGGACAAAAACCACTACGGCCTTCAACAGATAAAAGATAGGGTTTTAGAGTATTTATCAGTGATGCAGTTAAACGTTCAGCAGGCAAATAACCAAGAGAGAGTAACGGTTTTTGCTAAGGCGCCAATACTTTTTTTCGTAGGCTTGGTAGGAACTGGTAAAACTACGATCGCAAAGTCTGTAGCAGAAGCAATGGGGAGACAGTTTGAGAGAATTCCCTTCGGGGGGTTAGGTGATCCATTGATGTTGCGAGGTCAATCGCGGGCGCATTCCGATGCCGAACCGGGGCTAGTAATTAAAGCGGTCCGAAGGTCAGGCGTAAAAAACCCTGTAATTTTGTTGGATGAACTTGACCGGATTACTGAGGAAGGGAGAAATTCGATTATGGGGACGCTAGTGGAGCTTCTCGACCCAGAGCAGAATGTTAATTTTAATGATCATTTTTTGGACTACCCTTTTGATCTTTCAGAAGTTCTTTTTATTGGGACCGCCAATAACACCGGTAACATATCAACAGCGGTTTTAGACAGGCTCGAGGTGATCCAGATGCCATCATATACCGATGACGAAAAGATTCACATCGGACGAGAGTATGTCTTCCCAAGGGCCCTAAGGGAATCAGGAATCCCCGAAGGGATGATGACAATCGATGATGAGGTGTGGTCGAAAATTGTCAGACCGCTGGGCTATGACGCCGGCATAAGAACTCTGGAGCGAACAATCAAGGGCGTCTGTAGAAAGGTCGCCAGGTTGATAGTTGAAGGGAATGGTACACAATTTCATCTTACGAGTGAAAACATCAAGGGATTTTTGCCTACATGGTAAGTACCAAAATCAAAAAGTGGCAGAAGGCCTTGATTTACGGACTGATCGTATTTTCTTTGCTTCATATTTTACGAGACCTGCTTCAGGACCTCGGAATCCGCAATACATTCTCCAGTATCTTCACTAAAAGATCCGACTCGTATGTCGCCTTTATCTTGGGACGGACAGTCGTAAATACTTATATTGTGGCGCCGGTTGTCATTGGCCTATCCACATTTTGCCTGGCCAGAAACAAATTCGGACTTATCGGATATCTCACCATAATCATAATGGCCATATCATTCTCCGGCTGGCTTTATTACTGGTTTTTTCTATGAAAGCATCAACCCCTGGGATCAACCCTCGCGCGCAAGGGTTGATCCAACGTTTGAACTAAAAAGACTTTATCGCTTCTGCCACCTCACGAGCGAAGTCTTTAGCTATTTCAGGAAAGACGACGATTCTTGATCGGTCATGGAGCTTTTTCTCGAAATCAACCAACTTTGACTCAGTGATCATTAAATAACCTTTGCCCTCCTTGGTTTTTTTCGAATCAATAAAGTATGTCCTCCTCCCGTTCCGAATGATTCTTACCCCTGGTGCTTCCTGCATGTATCTCACCTCCTTCCGCTATCAAAAACTCTTGCTTTACTTTAAACCTGAAGTATCTTAAGATTATTCCGAATAAAACACGAAGTCAAGAGGGTAATGTTTACAGTTTGAGCATGAAATTATTTCTGACATCCTCAGGCTTACCAAAAGAGACGAGGGTTGCAAGTCATTGTTGATCAGTATAACTTTATGACATTAGCCAAAATGGAATTGCCGCACGGGTTTAGAAAGCTAAAACCCGCAAAATGGTGGGGGTCGGTATTGGAGGTGGCAATTTCCAAGAGGGAATTAGAGGATGCAGTTAAAAAAGCCTCAATTAAGGAGAATATTACCTACAATGGGTATCTAACCCATCAGAAGAACGATTTACTCCACTATTATTTCAGCCAGTATCCGAGAAGAAAATTTGAATCAATTTCAGTCGCCAGTAGACTGGAAAAGGCTTTGGTCACCTTAACCAGACTATCTGGCGGAAAATCATATATCGAGACGCGGTCGAAGGAGCCTATTTTTAGGGTTGTCTTAGGTTTACGTCAAGGCTACAAGAAAGAAAATTCATTACACACCGTCTCCGAAATTGCCAACGAGCTTGATCAAGTCGGGTCGAAAGTCTCTATATCAGAAGCGCAAATTTTGACTATCGGGCCATGGGGAAAATATACGGAGCCGGCAGCAGTAATTGAAGGCAATCTTCAGCACCTTGATAATGTTTACTTACTTGAGGAAAAATTTCGGCAGAGTCGTTTTGTGGTAAATGATCTTCATAGGGAAATCTGTTATTTAGTGGAAACTAAATGGTGTGATAACCCCGACAGAGAGTAGTTTACTGATAACTCGGCTTAGAGATGTTAAAAGATATGGAACTAGAACATAAAACAGTTATAGAAATAGTCCCGACGGTACCGTTCCACTTTGATTCGACATTTTACAAACCGGGGCATTTTCCCAGCGGAGACACCAGATGGGAATCAGGAAAAAGATGGCAAACAATGCTTTGGGAGGGTGCCAAGTATGGTTTAATATTTATCAATAAAAGCATCGATGAAATACCCAAGGTAGAGGTGCAAGTTTTTTCAGCGACCAAGCCCACGATCCAACAAATAACATCTCTTAAAGGAGAAATAATCTGGAGATATAACCTCAACCTCGACCTATCAGATTTCTATAACGACCTGGGGGATGATGCGCTTCTTGCCCCGATCATTCGAAAATTTCGCGGTCTCAGACCAATGCACTATGGATCACTATACGAATACCTTTTAATCGCCATCGTGCTGCAAAACGCCACCGTCCGAAGGAGTGTCTATATGATGCAGACACTTTTTGAGAATTATGGCACCTTACTTGAGTTTGCTGGCGAAAAACTTTGGTGTTTTTGGAAACCGGAAGTATTGGCAAATGCGAGTGAGCAGAAGTTGCGCGAGCTTAAGATGGGCTATCGGGCGAAGTCGTTGATTAGGGTATCTGAGCCATTTGCAAGAGGTGAGATTAATGAACTGGAGTTGCGGAACCGTAAGGCCGAAGAGCAGGAGAAGACGTTGATAGCTCTTTATGGGATAGGACCAGCATCAGTAGGATATATTATGTTTGATGTTTTTCATCGATGGGATCATTTAAAGCATATCTCTCCTTGGGAACAGAAGATATACAACATGATTTTCTTTAACAAAGATTGGGAAAAACACCCCGTGTCTGTTAAGAAAATGCTTAAGTTTTTCGAGAAATGGAAAAAGTGGAAATCGTTAGCCGTACATTATGTCTGGGAGGATATTTGGTGGAAACGACAGAACGAGAACATTGTGTGGCTGGAAAAACTTGTTAGACTGTAATTAAGTAGATGAAGATCCTTGTTTTTATAGAAGGTACTGTATTGGTGCACGGTTCGGCGAAGGGAAAAAGCCGTGAGGAAATAATGGAACAAAGTAGTCAGTTTGGTATTCAGATGGAAGGAAAGAAACTGAGGTTTGAAGAGACGGCGTCTTATGGGACCGATCCGGGAGGGATTCACAATTATCTTGGTTATATACCCATTGGTAGAGCGGCGGCGAAAATTGGAAAATGGTCGAAACAGGGTGCGACTGTTTATTACCTTTCTTCAAGGAGGGTGAAAGACGAAGTTGAGGAATTTATTGA
>LCJH01000016.1 GCA_000999595.1 Microgenomates group bacterium GW2011_GWA2_44_7 | reverse complement strand
AGCCCGGTTAAGGCTTTGCACATGCGATTCGTGTGCAGGGCAGCAGAAACGTTCACTCTTAAAAGGGTAGCAGATTAGTTAATTCGGAACAAGTCTAATATTGTGAGGGGCTTTCTGTTAAATATTGGCAGATAAATACTACCGGTATCGGAAGGACAAATCTCCTTGCGAAAGGGTACAATTGGGCTGCGTATTATGAACCAAGCAAACGCTCTTGATTTACTTATGATGGGCCACAATGTTTTTCTTACCGGCCAAGCCGGAAGTGGTAAAACTTACCTCCTTAATCGATACATCGACTTTCTAAAAAAGCATAAGGTAAACGTCGCTGTTACAGCCTCAACCGGAATTGCCGCCACCCACTTAAATGGAATGACTATTCATTCTTGGTCGGGGATAGGTATTAAAGACACTTTATCCGAAAAGGATATCCATAAACTGCTTGCTAGTCAAAAATTGCGCGAGCGGGTTCAGGCTGCCAAAGTACTCGTTATTGACGAAATTTCCATGCTCCATTCATATCGTCTGGATATGATTAATCAAGTTTGTAAGCTCTTATGTCAAACCTCCTCCCCCTTTGGTGGTTTACAGGTTATAATCTGTGGTGATTTTTTTCAACTACCTCCCGTAAATGATGCTAATCACCCCGCATCGTGCTTTGCATATGAGTCCGATTCATGGAACGAACTTGACTTAAAAATCTGTTATTTAAACGAGCAGCACCGTCAATGGGACGAAAATCTCCTCGATGTTCTAAGTAGCATCCGTACCGGCGACTTGACCGAGGGTACTTATGAAAAACTTTCCAGTCGGCTTCATAGGTCTCTCCCCGTGGGCATCGTTCCAACTAAACTCTATACCCACAATATTGATGTCGACATCATCAACAATTCTGAGCTCGATAAAATTGACAAACCCGCCTGCTCTTATTTTATGCAAGCCGGCGGCAATCCAGAGCTTATAGAAACCCTCAAAAGGGGATGTCTGGCCCCAGAACTTTTATTACTAAAAGAAGGCGCCTTGGTTATGTTTGTTAAAAATAGCCACGGCCAAGGATACATTAATGGCACCTTGGGTAAAGTCCTTGGGTTTGATGGTGAAGGCTACCCCATAATTAAAACCTACTCCGGTCAGGAGATTGTCGCTTCTCCAGCAAGTTGGACAATTGATAAAGACGATAAAGTTCTGGCTGAGGTTTGCCAAATCCCATTGCGCTTGGCTTGGGCGATAACCGTACATAAAAGTCAGGGCATGACTCTCGACGCTGCCGAGGTTGATCTTTCAAAGACATTTGCTTATGGCATGGGCTACGTTGCCCTATCTCGAGTTAAATCACTTGATGGCATAAGGCTCTTAGGAATAAACCAAATGGCTTTTCAAGTTAACCCTGGGGTAAGTGAAATCGATATTAAATTTAAGCAGATTTCGCGCGAGATCACCGCCGAGCTAAAGCTTCTTGGTCGCGACGAAATCAGCAGACGTCAAAAGTCATTTCTGAAAAACAATTCTCTCACAATTAAATAAGCCTAATTAGTCCAGTCGCCCCTCCTTAGTCTCTAATCTCAAATACTTTGTTCTTTGTTCTTTCGCCGGAAATTAAATAGACTTCATTCTTCCTTCTACTTAAATGTTCTGCCAAAGCTTCGGCTACCGCTCTATTTGCCTTGCCCTTAAGCGGCGGCTCATTTACATAGATATGTAGGCTTCCTAACAGATCCTTTTCAATCCTCGGCTTCTTAGCATTTGGATGCGCCACTACCGAGATTCTCATGTTATTGATATTATGACTTTTGTGATTTCCTACTACCAGTCCGGGCAAAGAACTCTCACTTTTTATCTCCGCAAGGGTTTTCCTAAGCTGACCGATGAAGATCGAGTCGATATCGACGACTATTGGCAGGCGATGCTCCTAAAAAGTCCAACCGGCTTATTCAATGGCGAGATCTATAGCTGTAATACTTTTGAGGACAATGGCCAAACATTATCTATCGGAGTTAATAAGGTAGATTATAAGACTTACAAATGGGCTCGGGACCACAAGCTTCCCCTTCGAGGTGCCTATGGTATCGGCAACGGCATGCTTCTGTTCGACCCAAAGAGAAACGCTTTTACACTTCTTAAAAGGTCTGAAACCGTTGCTTTTGACAAGGCCAAAATTTCCGTTATCGGTGGCGTTTTATCTTATAAGCAAGTGGGGGTGAGTAATTTCGAACGCCACATCAAGGAGGCGACAATCGAAGAGGTATTTGAGGAAGTACAAATTAAAGGTAACTTGGAAAAAGTGGCGCTACTCGGTCTTTACTGGGATACCGAGACGTACAAAGTGGAGTTCCTTTATTCCGGCCAAGCTCAAGTTATATCTGTCAAGGCCGATGAGAATAAAGAAATCGTTGAAGTTCCCCAAAATGAATTTACTAACTTCGTTCAACAACATCGATCGCAGATGGAATTAACTTCAGGTATTCATTTCGATCATTTAGCCGCCAAAACCGCCTCTGCCCAAATTTAACAACCATTTTGCTTTCTCCGGGTCTTTAGCAATTTATGGTTCAGGAAGTGCCGCTCCAGTCGCCTCCGTCGCTTCCGCGGGTTTGGGCGATGAAGTTGCCGTCTTTGCTGTCGGCGTGGGGCTTGGGCGGGGGGTTTGCTCGGGGTTGTTTAGATTTAGAATCGCTGTAGGTGAAGCAAGCGCAGCATCCAAATTCGATTGAATCTCAGCGCTTCCCGAAGCAAGGATTAAAGCTTTCCGGAATTCTTTTACCGCCTCAGCCCGCTTATTTATGCCCAAAAGTGCCAACCCTAGACTGTTATGTGTCCAGGCGGAGGCGGTTTCCAAAGCAACCCCTTTTGTGGCATAGCCGTAAGCTTTTTGATAATCACTTTTTTCGATTTCTATCAAAGCTAAAATCGCGTAAGGAATTCCAGACTTTGGATCGAGTGATGCAGCTAGTAGTTCTTCCTTCTCGGCCGTGGTTAAGTCTTCAAGCTTGTAGGAGGTGGCTCCTATCCAATAATGGACAAGCGATTTTTCTTTATCTGTTTTGGCGATGCCGATCATATTCCCGGCTTGGGTAAGGCCACCGCGATAGTCCCCGCTTTGCCAGAGCTTCTCAACCTCGGCGATATTAATTTCGAAGGGCTCCAATAATCGGCTGTTGTTAAGAATTCCTCCCAGAATGGGGGGGAGTTCTACCTTGACTATTTCCATCGCATTGTCGAAATCAATCACACCGACAGGTCTTACTTCAGACACAACTGACCCAAAGTTAGAAAACGACAATTTCCAGACCTGTTCGGTTGACCGGTCAGAGAAAGTGCTTATTAATGCCGTTGCCGGGAAGCCTAGAACATTCACCCCTGAAAGCTTGGAAGAAATTACCTGCTTAGAAGCTTCCGGAAGAGCAAAAGTAACTGAGGCTAAGTAGCCACTCTTTTTGTCAACTAAAATCTCAACTATGTCAGCGTCCCAATTGCTAACGGCTTCAACAATCTGCCCCAGTTGACCGATAGATGACGGCTGGTTGTTGGCGTCCAAGGTTGCCAGTAAATCTTTCAAACCTGCCTTATCAAAGCCCAAAACAACGCGATAAAAACTGCCGTTTTCGATATTTACTGTATCACTCTTTCTAATAATTAGGCTTTTTACTAATTTTTCCTTAACAATTGTCTCCTTATTCGGATCAACTCCGAGGAGTCGCTTGGCTGATTCTGAAGACATCTCGCCTTTGGGTAACTTCGCATAAAACCAGCTATCACCTTTTAATACCGGCTGGGCGGTTTGGTAGGTTCTAAGGTCTTCTAGCTTGGGATAGATGGATTTCAGCCAGGTTTCCAGCTGGGTGAGCTGGGAATAGTTTGGCTTAAAAAAGACTTCGTCTCCACCAAAAACGGTGTTTATCGTTAGTGTCTTTTCTGTATCGCCGCCGATTGCTTCTAATCGAAGCTCTGCTTTTGATAATTTTCCTGCCCCTTTAAGATAACTTACTGTCCCTGAGAAATTACCTAGTTGGCTATTCTGGGGAAGAGCGACCCCAACCGAGAATGAATCAGCAAGCAGTGTCTTTGATAATGCATTTGTAACGATATTCAAGGGGTTGCTAAGAATCTTATATACAGCAAGACTGAGAATCACCCCTACGACTAAAACAACCCCAAAAACCAGCATTAAAAGTGTTCTTCGAGAAAGATGATACCGCCTCTTAATTAATTTTGCTGTATTGGCCGGTTGAACGCCCGCGTCTAAAGGTTGAACCGAAGACATAACAGAAGCAGATTGAGCCACCTCTTTCATGGAAACTTGTGGAGTAATACCACCTGTATCAACCTCCGGTAGCGTGATGGTATCTTCTGAAGCGGTGGCTCCCGAACCTACCGTTCCCCAGCTCGTCGCTTCACTAACAGGTGTCTGAACCGGCATATTTGTATCTTTGGCCTCTTCGGCAGGGACAGTTGGCTGATCGGGCGGCAAACCAGTGTTTTGACTAGGAGTGGTGTTCTCTTCTGACGAAGCCACGGAAGGGGTTTTGATTGTTTGGTCCGTTGATGTTGGTGTTGGAGCGGCAGGGGGGATAGGAATTTGTGGGGGCGGTGGCTCAATAACCCCTGACTTGATCATTGCCTCGGTGACATCTTCCTCTTTCCAGCCGGCTCCCAACAAAGATGCCTTGATCTCGTCTACTGATCGACCACGAGCTTTAGCTTCACGAATATAATTAACGACGTCCTCGGTTATCATGGGCAGAGAAATTTTTATGTCTTATTCTAATTTACAAGTAAACGAAGCTAAATTCAATCACCAAACTGACTGATAACTGAGGGTATCAGATTTCTATTAAATAATGATAATTTGTCGGCTTTTTCTTACTTTTACTTTTACTCTTACTGTTTTACAATACGCTCGTCATGCTCAACACGGTCAAGTGCCCTAAATGTGGCCAAGAAGTCGAAATCTCTGAAGCTCTTACGCATCAGATTGAAGAGCAAGTTGTTGCTTCCGAAAAAGAAAAACATCAAGCGGAACTACAAGAGTTGGAAAAGAAATTATCGAAAAAAGCTCAAATTAAGGCCGAGGAAGATTTCCGACTTCAATTTAAACAGCAACAAGACGAACTTGTTGAGCAAAAAGAGAGAAACCAAAAATTAATAGACCAGCTTACGGAGCTGACAAAGACCATAAGAGAGCTAAAACAAAAAGATGAAGAAAGGCAGCTGGAAATGGAGAAAAAACTGGCCGAGACACAAGAAAATATACGACAAGAAGCTCTTAAACGGTCTGCCGAAGAACATCAATTAAAAGATGCCGAGAAAGATAAAAAACTCCAGGATGCCCAAATTATGATTGAAGAACTAAAACGTAAAGTTCAGCAGGGGTCTCAGCAAACTCAGGGTGAAGTATTAGAACTTGAGCTGGAACAGATTTTAACCAGTGAATTTCCTAATGACAAAATCACTCCTGTAAGTAAAGGCGTTCGCGGTGCCGATGTCGTCCAAGAAGTTTGGGATCGAAACGGCAATCGCTGTGGTACTATCCTTTGGGAATCAAAAAACGCCCGCTGGACCAATGACTGGCTCGAAAAATTAAAAGAAGATCAGCGCCGGATTAAAGCCGATGACGCCGCCCTAGTCTCCGAAAACCTAACCGACGATATTCACTCCGCCGGCTACAAAGACGGTGTCTGGATCTGCCATCGTCGGACAGTTTTAGGTCTTGCCTACGGCCTCAGAGGTAAAATTATCGACGGCTTTCATATCCGCCGCTCTCTCGCCGGTAAAGACGAGAAAAAAGAAATTCTCTATAACTACCTTACCGGTGTTGAGTTTCGCCAGAGAATCGAGGCTATTATTAACGCTTTTACCGGCATGCAAGAAGAAATCGAAAAAGAGCGCCGCTGGTTCCAGTCAAAATGGGCTCGCCAAGAACGACATTTAAGGAATGTTCTCGATCACACTCATGGTATGCACGGCGACCTCCAGGCCATCGTCGGCAACACCCTCCCGGAAATCAAAAGCCTCCAAAGTCCAACCGCAAGCATTACCGAGACCCCCCAAGACAGCGTCCTTGACTCCCCCCAAACTACCCTTCTCGATAACGAGTAATCTTTAACTTTTCAATAAGACCGATCGCCCTAGTTAATCTCACAAGACCTCTCGTCTTTTTTATACTGTTAATCCCCTCTTTTTAATCTCTTCCAAGATCTTTCCCCCAAGCAGGCGGCAAGGGTAATTTCTCGCGTGTTCCAGATGCCATTTAATTCTCTGATCCAAGGTCGGGTTTATTGGCATTTTGTTAGCTGAATGCCATCTCGCATTGATTTTGGACATTAAAGTAAAAATCAAAATTATCGTCGCGGCAAACTCCCACCGCATCATTTAAGAATCCTAATCGTCTTTATTATCTGTTCAACATTAGCATCAGTATCATTACGCGTATCGAAGGCTAGTGCCTGTGTGTTACTTATAGCGCACATCCCGTTAATTTGTTTCCCCTGCGAGCTGGAAGCGCCGTAAATAACTAAACAATCCCAACCGTTATAGGAATAGTTCTTCTCGTGATAGGTAGGCAGTTTTATATCCCACGTATATGGGTTTATAAACTTATGGCGAGAGCCGCCATCATACGGCGTTAGTGTTAAACCTGTAGTCCATGCTCCTCCATCTTTGGGCATGAGAACTATATGAAGATCTCTCGTCTCAAACGTCCCGGGAGCAACTTGCGTCGGATCATAACCTATTTCAATCTTTCCCGACTTATCCTGAGCAGTTTTCCAGCCAGAGGGAAGAGAATAAGTTAGCGTTGTTACCGCCCGGGTTGTGGGCCTAGGTAACGGCGTACTTGACGCCGAAGGACAAGCCGTAAATTTTTCATCAGTCATCCTGAACCTTTTAGTTTGTCTGTCAAATACGTATGTTTTCTCCTGGCGAAGATCATTTCCATGGTTGCCACAACCAAAGAGCCAATGAGCTTGCCCGTTATTATCCGGAGAACCGTCAATTGCTATCCAATCCGAGAAAAGCATCGCCTGCTTTGAATCCGGATCATATCCGGCGACTAACCGAGCCGGTGAAAAACATCCCACCACCGGAGCAGAAATATCAAATTCATAAGTTTTACCATCCCCTGTATAATCGCTCATCTTTAATAACTTAACTTCTTCCAAGCTAGACTTTTCTTTGTCCGGCACCTTGCCATAACCGTAGATATTCTCCTTTGTATTTTTATAACTGAGAATCTGCCGATTTCCCACTTTGCCATTTGCCGGAATTACAAGATCATTCTTAACCTTGCCATTTTGTAAAAGTGCAAGATGGTACGTTCCCTCAATTCCCTGGCCAACAGAAACCTCCGGGCAACTTAAATAATAGGGCGGGTCTCCCGAAGGCGGTAAATCAGTTTTGTATCCGGGTTCAACATACACAACAAGATACGATTCGGGGGTAATACCGGCAACCTTTTCATAATCTCTTAAAAATGAACCCTTTGGAAGCAAAGAGTTAATTCGCTCAGAAATAATGGCTTCAGGTCTAGCAACAGGGACTGAGGGGAGCGTCTTTCTTCCAAGATAGAACGACCCACCAGCCAAAGCCAGAAGTAAGACAACAATTAGAATAAACGGCGCTGCAAACCCTCGTCGACTCATTGCTTTAATTATCAACCCGCCATTTACCCGTGTCAAGAAAAATGCCTCCTTTCCTCATTTACGTTACTGAATCTTAAATCTTATGTCCTACACAATCCTTCTTATTATTACTCAACTCCCTTACTTGTATTCTTACTTGTAATTATCTCTTCGGACTCTGCTTCTGGCGTCTTGCTTTTCCTCCGGTACCTACCTTGCGTCGTTCTCTTTGGCGTGGATCTCTCGTTAATAAATCGGCTCTTCGCAGTAGGGGCTTATAAGTCTGATTAATCTTTACTAAAGACCGTGCTATCCCTAACACAACCGCTTCCAGTTGTCCCATCTTGCCCCCTCCTCGCGCTCGGATGAATAGGCTGTATTTATTAAGTGTTTCGGTTACCTCAAATGGTTTTTTTAGCAACATCTGTTCCATTTTTCCGGGAAAATAAACCTGACCCGATATCTTGTTTATAATGATCTCGCCGACGCCCGGAACCATGGTCACCGAGGCAATGGCCTCTCTTCGGCGGCCAACTGCTTTTATCTTCACCTCATCTTTTTTAATAACTGTCTTTTTCTTAGGCATATACTTTAAATAATAGTCTTACCGGCAAAGGGATTATTAGACCCAATGACAACTTTTAGTCGGGTTAGTCTTTGATCTCGTAATTTATTTTTGGGCAACATGCCACTTACACTGTGAACTATTAACCGCTCCGGATGTTCACTTCGAGTCTTTGAAACAGAGGTTGTTCGAAGACCACCGGGATAGCCGGAGTGATGATGATAGAGCTTATTTTGCTCTTTATTTCCAGTTAACACAATTTTTTCTGCGTTAATAACAACAACATAATCACCTAGATCCAGATGCCTGACAAAATTTACTTTGTTTTTACCCATTAATAGTTCTGCAATCTTTGTCGACAATCTACCTAATATTTCTCCCTGTGCATCAATCAGATGCCACTTTCTCTGGATATCTTTCCCTCTTGGTTGCATTGTTTTTTCGCTCATTTCTTTGTCTCCTTCTTACTAGTTTCTCTTAAAGGCGACTGTTTTATTTTAACTTTCTTTTCTTCTACTTTCTGTTTTTTGACGAGTGGTTTTTCGTTGTCGTCAGTTTTCTTTTGGCCACTGTTTTTCTTCTGTGCGGATGGCTTTGGCGCTTGTAAGGCCGGTGCTTTGCCTCCCTCGGGTACTTCTACCACCCATTCCAGTCTTACCATTTCGGCCGTATCGGAGGCTCTTGTGCCCAATGGGATGGTTCTGGTTACCCCACCGGCTCTGTCGTGAAACAGGGGAACTATTTCACTGACAAACTTTCGTACTATCTGCTTGTCTCCTAGAATCTTTACGGCGTCTCTGGAGCCGTTGACAGAATTTCGTTTTACCCTGCTTACCAGACGATCAATGATACCAGTAATGGCTTTCGCTTTTGGCTTGGTGGTAGTTAATCTCCCGTGCACGACGAGGCTACGCACCAGATTTTTAAATAAAGCCGTGCGGTGTCCGGTAGGTCGGGAAAATTTTCGACCGTAAATGTGGTGGAGCATTTTGTAAACTTAGGTTTTCCTAGGAAGGAAGTTCAATCCCCTTATCTTTTAGCGAAAGTTCAATTACTTTTAGTGATTTCTCCCCAAGATTCTTTGTCTTGGCAATTTCTGCTCTGGGAGTTGACATTAAATCGGCGACCGTTTCAATTCCCGCTTTTCTTAGAGCGTTGGCAATTCTAATAGGAAGGTCAAGTTCATCAACCGTCATCTTTAATATTTCCTGATCTGAACTATATGTCGTGGCGGAGGTGCTGGCGGGAACAGATGCGCTAGGAACCACCGGATTAACTATTTGTTGATAGTAAACCTGTAAAATCTTTGCGGCTTCTCTCAGCGCTTCAAGGGGTTTTACTGAACCGTCTGTATTAATTTCCATAATTAACCGATCGAAATTAGTCATTCGGCCGACCCTAGTGGCTTCTACTTTGTAATTAACCCTGGTTACGGGTGAGAAAAGTGCATCAATCGGAATTACTCCTATTACGCCGCTTTTTCTTTCATCGGCCATCGAATACCCTACACCGGACTCGACTGTCATTTCCGCCTCGATCTTTGCTTTGCCTTCTGAAAGATTGGCAAGGACTATATCCTTGTTAACAATTTCCACCCCGGCCGGACACTCGATATCCCCGGCCATAACTTTACCCGGGCCCTTTTTAGAGAGGCTGAGCCGTACCGGCTTATCGCCTGTATACTTGGCTCGAACCTTTTTTAAATTAAGAACAAATTCAACGACATCCTCACCCATACCCTCAAGCGTAGTAAATTGGTGTTTAACACTTGAAAGTTTAACGGTGGTTATGGCCGCACCGGACAATGAGGTCAATAAAACCCTTCTGATGGAGTTACCAAGTGTATTTCCATAACCTTCGGGTAGCGGTTCAATAAAATAAACACCTCTATTATTTGTTTCTTCTTCTGTCTTAATCTGAAATGTAGGTTGATCCATAGATTTTTTACACCTAAAACCCGCCTCTCAGGCGGGTAATTTACCTCGAGTAGTATTCTACAATAAGCTGCTCATTAATTCCAGTCTCGGCTTCGTCTCGGTTTGGTAATCGAACTACCCTCCCTACGGCTGCTTTTCGCTCGAGCCACTGGGGAGCGACATAATCCTTTTTCTCAAGATTCATTTTAACCATAGGCACCTTAAGCGCCTTGCCAGCTAAAGCGATTACCATGCCGGGTCTCACCCTAAATGAAGGAATATCTACCCTCTTTCCATCTACCATTACGTGCCCGTGGCTAACAACCTGTCTCGCTACTGACCTGCCCGGTGTAAAGCCAAGTCTGAAAACAGCGTTATCCAGTCGGCGCTCAAGAAGTTGCATCATCGTTTCGCCGGTCGCGCCCTTTACCTTGAGTGCTTCGTCAAAATACCTTCTTATTTGTCGCTCCATCACTCCGTACAAATTCTTTAGTTTCTGTTTCTCCTTCAGCTGGATACCGTAATCTGATTTACTGGATCGGCGACCTCTCTTTATACCTCCTGGGGGTACCCCTGCCCGTCGTTCGACTGGACATTTCGGCGAGAAACATCTCGTTCCCTTTAAGAAGAGCTTAACGCCGGCACTTCGGCACACACGACATTTGGGATCGGTATAGCGTGCCATTTTATATTCGCCTCGCTTTCTCCGGCCTTGGACCGTTATGCGGGACGGGAGTAACGTCCGCAATCAAATTTATTTTTACCCCCACCGACCGGATGGCGCGCAAGGCAGCGTCTCGACCTGAACCTGGACCTTTAATAAATACATCCGCCTGTTTTACCCCCAAGCTTTGAGCTCGTCGTAAAACCTGTTCAACGGCCGTTGTTGCAGCAAAAGGAGTCGATTTTCTCGCACCCTTAAAACCACTACTACCGGCTGATCCCCAGACTAAAGTATTGCCATCTTTGTCCGTCACGGTTACTAGAGTGTTGTTAAAAGTGGCGGTTACGTAAATCCTTGCCGAGCTGACATCTTTATCTTTCGTCATATATTATTTCTTCTCCTTTACCGCTTTTGCTTCCGAAACTACTTTCTCTTTTGTTATTTTTTCTTTCTTTGCTAGTTCCTCTTTCTTTAAGGCGCCGATGGTCATTCTCTTGCCACGTTTCGTTCGGGCATTTGTTCTAGTCCTCTGGCCTCGGACGGGCAAACTGCGAGTATGACGGGTGCCCCGATAGCTTCCGATATCTTTAAGTCGGGCGATATTTTGCATTATTTCGCGTCTTAGGTCACCTTCAATTCGAAGTTCATCTAACGCCCTTTGAATCTTGGCTCTCTCTTCTTCGGTTAAGTCTTTTATCCTCTTTGAAGCCTCGACACCGGCCTT
>LCJH01000015.1:9424-21406 GCA_000999595.1 Microgenomates group bacterium GW2011_GWA2_44_7 | reverse complement strand
CCGACCTGATCCGGGCTTAATTTAGGGGCAGATTTCACTCCCTCCCAGTTTATCTCAACCCACCAGCTGTAGTCCAATCTTGGGATGTGATGTGTTTAGTTTATTAAGGTCCGCAGGGTTGAAGGCGGTTATTGACCCAGGTATAGCCTTGTGTCCAGATGATTTCAGAGTTGTAAATAGATAAATCTTAAAACGACAGGGTCGCCACACCACATAGTGGTTAATCAGATTGTTGGAGATATTAATTTTGGTGAGCACCGCTGGCTAACTCTGGAGCCCAGGTTTGATAAACGATTTGGAGTATGGCTGGAGTCATAAGAAGAGTGCCCATTATCTCTCCACCAAGCCTATGGATTTCATTAAGGATATATGAACTATGAACATCGGGATCGTGACCAACAGAAACAAGACAGAGGTTGTTGGCTAAGACGTGGCGGATAAAATCGCAAAGTGCTTGAAAGCTTCCCATTTCGAGGATTTGAGTGTAGAAAATGGTAGGGAGTGTCGAGAGTCTGTCGTGGCCCTCCTTCTCCTTTCCGCCATCATATGTTCCATTGACTGGGTGAAGAACATCTGTCCCTCGTACCAAAATCACGTGGTCTGGTTTGTGAGCATGAGCAGCAAGCCAACTAGATATTGCATCAATCCTGGCTGCTGTTGGGCCGTATATATCTTTGGGAAGTAGAAATACTTTTCCTCCAAGACCAGCTAAGCCCGCTTGTACCATTGCCCTTCGTACTTCAACATTCTTTTCGCTGCCGATCTTATCGGGATCACCGTGGTTAGGACCAATGCCGATGACTACTTTACCCCTAAAGTCTTTCGGAAGTAGACCAAAGAATTCAAGCTCTTGACTCGACATTCGTGCCATGTCACGCGCAATCAATCCATGAGCAATCGTTGGTGGAGCGTAAGCACCGAACTGAAGCATTAGACAGTCACCATTTCCTACTGCGTGCTCAGGAGAAAGAACAGTTAGGCCAGGATCAGAGTTAAAACGCCTTTCGTGGTCGCCCCATGCTTGTTCATCTAATCCAAGGAGCTTATAGAGGTCGCGATCCCAATTAAATAAGGAGAGGCCAGATGATCTTATTTTGTAGATTATTTCAGGTACTAAGCTTATGAGCTCTGATTTAATCCTGGCCCGCTCGGAAGAAGAATTAGCCAGTCTAACCTCCAAGTCTCCGAAGCTTCCCGCAAATATGGCAGCTCCGGTAGTCGGCAAACCACGGTCATTAAGTCTACTGTCAAATTGACGGTAATCTTCCTTGCCAACAAGTTCTCTTGGAATCATTGCAGCGCACAACCCGACTAGGTTTTGGAGCGTTGGGGCAACTCGCCAACGCCTAACCACCTCTAGAATAGTTTCGGCTAGCGCAGTACGCTCCCCAGTAGTAAGAGGAGCTTCGTGCTCCCTAATGTAGTCAGCTAGACCTCCAGCTAACAATGGCAAGGTCCTCAAGATGGGAGCTGGCTGAAAAATTTCTCGGGTTCTATAAGTAAACGCACGCAAAAATTTAATCGTCCGCTTAGTCTCATCGGAGACCAATTTCATATCTGCATCTAGTAGTTCATCCGTTTCTCCATATTTATTTTTTATAAGCTGTGCGAAGGCCTCAAAAAAATCTGCGATGTTACTAATGGATGTTCTAACTCTGTCTTGACGTAAGAGTACACTTCTTTGGTCGACGGCAGAAATTGAATAATCCAAGCCTATTCCTTCTAATCTAACTATCTCGGCGGCTGAGTCTTCAACCGTCACTATTTTAGGTAAGAGAACTGGGTCTAAGCACACCAGGCCACATATCGCCCTAAGGTATCGGGCGATTGCTTCTCCCCTAACTCCCTTTTCTCTCCAAAACTCTATTTCCTTAAGGAAGTCATCGGGGTCGTGTACCATGGTTGGTTGCAGATTAGGATAAATAATACGCATAATTGACGACCTTAAACCGTAAAGGACGTCTACGTCTTTCGGGCCAGCAAAGATCAGAGAACGAGACATTACTCTGAGTTTGTCGGCAAGTTGTGTAGTAAGATCAAACTGGGGTAATCCCGTTTCTTCGGCTCTAATAAGAGATTCTTGAGCCGCAAGAACAAACATACCAGCCCCTGATAAATGGCTGGCGACCCTTTCTCCGTATCCCCTTTTACTTTTACCAGGGAAGCGCTCTCTTGAAAATCGTCTTCTAAGCGCTTCGCGGGTGTCGTTCCATTTTGTTCGTTCGGTAGTCACAGCCTTTTCCCTTCCTTGGGCAGGACTGGAAAAAGGAAGATATCAGAAGTTACGAAGAGGTGACAAATTTATACCCCTTACCCTTAACGGTTAACAGATTACCTTTTGAACCTAAAATTTCGAGTTTTTTCCTAAGTTTGCTTATTACTTGATCAATCGCCCAGTCTGAATATTTTTCATAGGCTTGTTTTCCCCATAGAATATCGCCTATATCATCTCTTGTAAAAAGAGTGTTTGTCTTCTGAAGGAAAGCCGACAAGATGAGGTATTCCTGGCGAGTGAATTTTTCTTCAACTGTTCGGCCGTTGAAGACCACAGCTCCGGTTTGTTCATCAACTTTTAGGTCCCCATTGGATGGAGCCTGTATCGCCTTAGTCCCCCCATTTTTCGTCCCGAGAATGGCTTGTTTAAAGAGTTCTCCAAAAACCATAGTATGTCCCTGGTTGTCCTTTGAAATCAGCCCCATTTTTCGAAGAAAGACAATACTTTCAGGTTGGTCTGTCACTTTTTGACCGTCAGCAATTGATTTTAGGTGTTCTTTAGCTTCAGCTGTCTGAACATCGAAGACCCCTCGAGCAACAGATTTGAGTTCGTAATAACCGAGGAGTAGTTTCTTGAGATCTTCAAGGCTATGTCTTTCTCCGTCTGCTTTATCGACAACCCTCACCCCCACACGAATCATATAAGGATGACCGCCGAAGAGCTGCGACAAAAGAGTTTTTTCTTCTTCCGAAAGAGATACGCCAAGCTCCTCGGAGATTTTTTCGGTAACGTAAGAGGCATCTTTGGCATTAAGCAAGGATATGTAGACGACATTCTGCAGGACCAGTTCAGTTAGGTCTCCCCATCTTGTTATCTTTTCCTGATCGGTGATGTCTTCTCGCATTAAAAAAATATAATGTAGCCTTGAAGACAGACTACCCCATAGGCTGCGAAGATTGTTATAAAAGATAGGACTCGTAAAGCTTAATTCATCAAATTCGCCTAGGAATAGCAACACTTCATAGCCTTCGTCAGCCGCCTTTCGGAAGCATTTCTTAAGAGCTTCTAGGAGCCTGGGATACGACGCGGTTTCATCATCAAAAATGGCAAGCTCGCCATCAGAGCCTAACTTCTGGTAACAATCGCCCATCGTCCGACAGCGATCAAGAAAGCTTTTCCCTATCAATCGTAGATAGCCAGCGAGGCTTTCCTCCGTCAGGTCTAGAGGCTCTATATAAACCATCATGTACTTTGTGTAGTTTGGTAATTCCTTTTCAAACAGCTCTGGATTTTCAATCAGAAACTTCGTCCACATTCTTCTTCCTGCCATTGGCACCCATATCGTACTGACACACTCCCCCCGTTTGACCGGAGTAAATAGATCAGCTGAATACTTATGCAAAGTTTCTGGGGTGACCGGGTACTTTATATTGTGATCAGCCATAGAACTACTCAGATTAGTCAGATTCTAGTCAGGAATATGGAGAATGTCAAGAAGAAGTTTATAGGTCTATTTGTATATCCCGGCCTTCGCCTTCAGCACCAGACCCAAACCCAAGCGGCGCTTCTCCGGCTCAATCGATTCAACAAAACACTCCACTTCATCACCCGGTTTAATCGGAAGATCCGCCGGGATTTTAGAGATATGCAATAGCCCTTCTATGCCATCTTCCAGTTGGACAAAAGCTCCGAAACTCGCCAATCGTGTAACCTTCCCCTTTACCTTACTGTCCACCGGATATTTCTTTACCAAATTTTGCCATGGATCACTCTGCAACTGCTTTAAAGAAAGAGCCAGCTTACCCGACTCCTCCTCAACCCCAATCACCTTCACTTCAACTTCCTGACCCTCCACAAAAGCACTTTTAGGATCAGTAATCTTCGTCCAAGACAGCTCCGAAATATGTACCAACCCTTCCAGTTCTTCTACTCCCTCCAGTCCTTCCGCTGCTTTACCACCTTTCGCTTTCCCAATTTTTATCTTAACGAAAATACCAAACGGCATCACTCCCGTTACATTGCCCTTGTATTCATCCCCTATATTGACCCTGCTCAAGGTTTCCTTTTTGTGCGTTAATTCCTCAGCATCCGAAATCGCTCGCTGCGAAAAGACTAGACGGTTAGACACTTTATCAGCTTCCAAAACAACCGCGTTAAATTTCTTCCCAAGCAACTCCTCCGCCCGACCCAACCACTGCCGGCCCAGTTGGGACCCGGGTATAAAACCTACCAAGTCATCCAACCCCACCAGTAGTCCGCCCTTGGTAATTTCTTTGCCGACCACCTCAATCACCCCACCCGCCTTGGCCAGCTTTTCAACCGTTGACCACCGACTATCTGAATTCGCCCTATTCAAAGAAAGTAGCATCTGACCGGCTTCATTTTCGGGAACAACCACCATCCCTTCGATCTCCTGACCAACCTTAAGACCCCTGATCTCTTCCCGCGAAGCATCAAATTCCTCCCCCGCTACCACCGCGTCGCTCTTTCCACCCACGTCAATAAACAGCGCTTTACCTGTAATCTCCGTTATCTTCCCCTTAACCTTGTCACCTGGCTTGAAAGCCTTGAAGCTCGATAGGTCAGAAGCCAACAACTCCTCCATCGTCGAGGCCGATGTCACTCTTTTCCCGCTAACCTGCTTTGATACACTGTCAGCCGGCTGTGTCGACTGATTGACTTTTTGTTTGGCCAATTTTCATTTCCTACCTTTCTGATTATCTAGGTAAACATTCTATACTAATCTTACTCTGATTTACAGCTCGTAGAGCGAAAAATCAGATTAGATTCGTTATACTCAAAAACTCAAATTTGAGTTTTTGAAGTATACCTCAAAGGCGCCCCCATGACAAATCGAGAAATCCCTGTGTATCGTCCAAATTAATCACATTCAGGATCAATCATTTAAGAACTCTACCAATATTTACTCCTCCAAAAATATCCCGAAGAGATCGGGTAATAATACTGCAAGATAAATTCTTGATCCCCAGGGTCAAGTGTCGTTATCAATCGATTACTTTGATAAATGTATTTCGTCTGTGTCTCCATCAGCGCCTGAGGCAAAGAGGGCAAGGGCCGCGACAGTCCCCGACTGATTCTCCCCAAACGGAAGCAGCAGGCAAAATACGGATAAGGATAATACAAACTCGCTCCCTCAAGATCTAGTACATAATTGTCCTTGGGAACAATCCTTTGAAACTCCTCTACTTCTCGCAACTGACCCCTATCCACAATTACGATGTATTTAATTCCATGAACATCAAAATAAATCCACAAAAACGAGCCGGCAAGTGCCAATAGCCCTACCGATAAGCCCGCTTTGGCAAACCCTCCCTTTACTCGTAAGATAATCCTATAGACCAAATCGGCAAGATAAAAGGCTATAAAGACCGAGACAGGGATTAGGTATTGCGTATGGTGAACGGAGGTTAAAAATATATAAGTAAGTCCTTGGGCAACAAAAATCCCCAGGAACAAAAGTTCGCTAAAGTAGTTGGCCGATCGGTCTTTAACCCCCCTATAAAGTAACCACCCAAATCGGGAAATGGCGACACAACTTCCCAGAAACCAAAGTGCCAAATTAACAATCATCCCGGGCGAAACTCCTCCTCGTCCAAAGTACACCGGAGTTTCACCAATAAAAAAATACCAAAGAGGAGGAACGGCAATTACCTCACTGGCGCCTACCACCTCAAATGGCAATTTAACTAATGAATAAATGACCCTTTCCCAATTACCAAAAGAGGCCAACCATAGAACTAAAATAATAAGTGGCGTACCAACCCCAACCAAGAAGAAAAACATTAACTGCCACTGTCTCTTAATTCTCACCTGTGCATAAAAAGCCAACAAAATCGCTACCAGCAAGCTCGCTAATGCTTGTTGACTCACAATTACCGCCAAGCAATATAAACTACCGCTAACAAATGCAAGGAACCTACCTCCCCTTTTTATCCAGATAATTTGACCAAGCGTCCCGGCCATCACCAACAGCGTCATTAATGTACCTGGACGAATCTCCATAAATTTATCAGAAGGAAGCGGTAAGACTGCTAAAAACAGCGGCACTAAAATTGCCACCCAAGACCTTCGCAATAAGTAAAAATATAAACCCATCAAAGATGCCAAGGTTGCAAATAAAGCAAAAGCGATCGCTCGACCGACAAAAAAAGGAATCATCCCCTTGCCAAAAGCAAAGGCAATTGCGATAAATACCGGAAAACCCGGCGTAATGTACATCATAAAATCAACGTAAGGGCGATAGCCGGTCAGAATATGGTACGACCAGTTCAGGTATTGAAATTCATCGGGGTCGAAATACCTCTGCTGCCCTATCTGAAATCGCTGCCAGAAGAGAAAAAGCGTCAACAGAAAAAATAAAAGAAAGAAAAAAACAGCGAAATGGTTTTTCCTCAGCACTTGTCTCACCTTAATAGAGTATCACTAAAAAAACCATCAAAAAAGCCGCATTTTAAGCGGCTTTTCTGAAGTGCTTTTACGCGCGACTAAGGATATAAATAACCCACGACTTCCTTTATGTCCCAGGAAGTGGGTACGTCTCCCGTACCCACGACTGGTACTTAAATATCGAAATATTTAAGTATCCCGTCGGGACGAAGGAGTACTGAGGTCACCACCGTGGCCGAAGCACCCATACCTTTACAGACAGGTCGTCTCCGCTGCTACCTTGATGTATTCATTTGAGAACCTACGAGACCCACCTTGGTTCTTCGCCGAGGTCCTCAATCAACCTCCACTGGCCATCAACTTTTCTGAGGAGGTAATCATGGGCCTTGTACTCTCCACAAAGGCCTCCGCAATAGGTGTTGTGTCCAACAACCAGTTTTATGTCGCCAGTTTGACAGAGTTTACTGGCTTTCGGCCCGAGTTCAATATGCTTTTGCGAATCATTAACAGAAATAGGCTTAGTCTTCTGGCACTTGTAGTAGGAAATATTCAGGGGCTTTTCGGAACCTAATGTGCTGGCCAACTGCTTAATCTCTGCTATATCTTTGTCGGAAATACCTGGATCGACAACGAGAGTATTTAGCTTTTGGTTGTAGACAGTGAGTGCGTCGGGGAAAAATAGGTTAGACAATAACCCGGAAAGGAAAAGGCTAATGATGATAGTAATGATAAAGAAGATTGGTCGTATTCTTTTACCAATTTCTTTTTTATTTGCAAATAGTTGGATAAGTAACCCGAGAGATCTCAGTATTAGGATTAAAAAAAGAATCAGATAAATAGGAAGAATTAGAAATCGACTGTATACCATCCAGGGATTTCCTTGGAACTTCGGAAGTTCTAGCGGGAGACCCAATAAATAGCGGATGACAATAAAGACGACAAGTGAAACGAGGGAGGTGATAACTAGTTTTCTCCTAAGAAGAGGCATGTAAGATCTATCTTAAAGGGAGTTATGCGTCGTTGTCAAAAGACTTTTCCTGAATCCATCAAAAAAGCCGCGTTTTAAGCGGCTTTTCTGAAGTGCCCGGTAACGAGATATTGTCCCATACCTTTGCAGGTAGAGTATCGTCTCCGCTGCTGCCTTTAACGACTCTGTTCGGAATGGCCCGCTTCGACTCGAAATCGAATCGAGGCGAGGAAGAGGTGGATCGACAGCGCTCAAATCACCGAGCAAAGGGATTTTAACTTAAAATAAGAGTGGATTCAATCATTCTGTTCGAGCATGTGGGCTGACATTGACATCTAAGATTATAGTATGTATGATGTATGGTGTATATGTTAATTCGCACACAAATTCTTTTGCCTCAAGATATTCTTAACTTCCTTCGGAGTGCCGCCGCCCGACAAAACAAGAGTGTTTCCGAGCTTGTGCGTTCTATTGTGTCTGAAAAGCTAACACTTCCAAAGAGAAAATCTGCCCTAAAGACAATGAAAGAGATGGCGAAATCCGCCTACAAAGGTAATGTGCCGAAAAATTTCAGTACCGATGACGATCTTATTTATAAACAATAATGATTTTTGTTGATTCGGACGCGTATATCGCCCTTAATTTCACTAATGATCTTCTTCACCGTCAAGCGGTGGCTAAACTAGAAACACTCACCGAATCTGAGGAGAATCAGCTTGTTACTTCTTGGGAAGTTATCGACGAAGTAACAACGAAGCTTAGTTTCTATATTTCCCGTCCGCTAGCAAGCAAGTTCCTCTACTCTATGCTCTCCTCGACTACCAGGATAGAATTTGTTGAGTTGGGACTTATAGACAAAGTAGAGGCGATATTCCGATCTCAAAAATCTAAAAAGGTGTCACTTACTGATTGTGCCAACATGGTCATTGCAAAGAAGCTGGGAGTTACAACGTTTTTCTCCTTCGATCACCACTACCTCCAAAACGGCTTCAAACTTCTTTGAACTAGTCTGCGTGGCCTACTTTCTTAGGGCCTACTAGCGCTGAGATCTCCACCACGATAGAATCGCGCGTAAATGAATGAATAAGTACCGGCAAAACCTGTCTGGCGTCGTACCCTAAGTCTTTCAACCAGACTCTACATTCACCCATTTCCAAACGTGTAACCGGTTCCCGCAGGATCACTTGTTTGTACCTCCCGAAAAACATCCGGACGGTAACACCTCGTGTTAATCGATGCGTTGCCACCACCATTAAAACGGGGCAGCCTTGCCCATCGTAACAAATTTCTCTACGCTCTTCCGCTACACAAATCCCCAACCCTTCTAACTTCACCGACAAAGCTCGTTCCGCCTCATTCTCCTCTGCTCCCCACCCCATCGCCGATATGAATTCCCTTCCAAACTCTCGAGGTCGGTCTGCAGACATTGCCAGAAATATTAACTGTTTTGACTAAGAAAATAAACCTCGATTTCTAACTACCTAAGCGACGCAAGTAACTTAGGTTACCTAAGACCAGCCTTCGTCCGATTAGACAATAATTCTCAAGTGCAGAAAGTGTCGGTCACGTCCGAAAGCGAGTCTCTTAGCCCACTCGCTGGGATAAGACTTCAAGTGATCCGCATCAATTTGTTCGTGTCGTTCCACTCTAAATCCTCCCTTAACTAGCCGTTGTCTCCATTCTTCTGAGATTGGCATCTGCTCAGCAGGCAAAAGAATGTCGATGATTGCTCCTGGCCGAGAAACTCGGCGAAGATTTTTCCAGATTTTTTCATTTGGTTCGGTGATACCTCCCAGCAAACTTCCCCAGGGGAAGTTAATAAATATCTGATTAGCCAAACCATTTAACTCTTCGGGTAAATCTTCAATACTCGCCAATACATAAAGAGCGTTTTTTAGTCCACCCTTAGCGGTTTTCTTGTAGAGTCTCGCTGAAGTTTTCTCCAGGTTCTTCTGATTCGGGTCAATCCCAATAATGAATCTGTCCGGATTAGCTTTGGCTAACTGGTAGACAAACTCTCCATCCCCTGTTCCGATATCGAGAATTATTCCTGTCACTCCTGAGAAGTTTACTTGTTTCCCCGGCTGCTTTTCAATGGATCCAGAGGTTTATAGTTCCACTGTTTGGCAGCGTATTCATTTGTGAACCGTCAGAACTAGTGTCTAGTTATTGTAGTCAACTTTTTACCCTTAATAATCTTCATAACACGCTCCTGTTTACTTTTACTGTTGACAGTTTACAGTTTACTTATCAACACGTCCCCTAACCCGCCATATCTTACTTCTCGCCTTAGATCATTTGATCTGCGGCTCGAAGAGCGATTGTTGGCGGATTTCGTCACAAGCTTCGCTTGTTCCTCAAAAAGTGAAGAGAATTTTTTACTTAACAGTCAACCGTTAGTTCGACCGATTCGCACTGGTAGGCTAAAACCCTTACGGGCCTTACACCGCCAGCCGATTTCCCTCGCTTGCGCTTGGGATCCCTTGCGGGAACGTCGTAGTCTACAACGGGTCTTCATCCGCCTTGCGACGGAAACGATTCCTAATCTTGGGGTGGGCTTCTCGCTTAGATGCTTTCAGCGATTATCCCTTAGCGACATAGCTACCCGGCGCTGCCCTTGACAGGACAACCGGCACACCAGGGGTCGCTCCAACGGGGTCCTCTCGTACTGCCATCAGCTCCCCTCAAGAATCGAACGGATGTACTGGATAGAGGCCGAACTGGCTTACGCCGTTCTGACATGTTATCTTTCTATTTCTAGAAGCATGGACTATAACTTCCTTATTTTTAATAAATAAGGCTGGCGTGTGATATAAAGTATTAACTTCATATCTCAGTCCGAAATTGTCGGACGTCAGTCTCTACGGGGATAAGCTCTGGATCGATTAAATAAGGAAATATGATATTCTCAATTCTATCGGTTGAATTCCTCGGAAAATAAATTCTTTTATTATTCCTATCTCGCTGTAGTCTAATTTCTACTCCGTATCTTCTCCTGAAACAATTAATTATGAACTGGTGTTCCTCATCGGAGAAACTCTGGCTATTAATAACAAGAGATTCCCGATTAAGACTTCCGTCGTCCATAATCCAAATTGCTAACGTAAGTGGAGTTAATAAGACTTCGAGATTTCTCGGAATTATTTTCTTCCCTTCCCGATAAAACATTGTGAAATATTTTCCAAGACTATCTAAAGTTTGAGTATGGAAGTACCAAGAAACCACTTGTGTTCCGTATCTTCGATCTAGATAAATGTTTTTCTTTGGAACATTTAAGGTTAAATTCTTGAACTTCTCAAACTTCCACAAAAGATAATCTCTTTGGGAGTCGGCATGATGAATCCTTAGTCTCGCTGTTTTCTGAGAAGAACGAGATTCAAGCCTTGCATCACCCAATACACATCCCACTAATATTTCTTTCTGTTCCCGGGTCAAAAAATCCATAGCCATCTTCCCACGGTATTATCCTCTTGAGATCAAGATATACCGAAATATACCCGAAAGTCAAGGAGGACTTCACCGTTATTAGCCAATTTAATCTGGGCTCAATTATTGTTTTACCCAGCTCGCGTGCCCTTTTAACCGGCGAACAGCCGGACCCTTGGGAGCTTCTCCGCCCCCAGGATAGGACGCAACCAATCTCGTATTACAACGAGGGTTAGACTATACCATCACCCTGAAGTGAACATCCGTTCTACTTCAGGGGCCTAGCGTGTTATCCCGTTTGAAAGCGGGATCCTTCAATAAAAGATTGAAGAGTCGTTACGGGGTCAATCGAGTCAGACTCGACGACTTCCCACGGTATTGCCCTACGATATTCAGATAATCCGAATGTCAATCGGGTTCCACCGTTATGAGCTAGATTTGCTTTCACTTATTGCTAAGTGATGGGCCCCTGCGTGCGATACGCATAGCCGACATCGAGGTGCCAAACCGCATCGTAGATATGGACTCGTGGATGCGATCAGCCTGTTCGTAAATCTAATAAATAGATCTCCAACTATTTCTAGTGGTACTGACTATATCTTCACCCGCCACAACTTCTTCGTTGGAGATGTTGGCGGGGTTCGGCGTCTGATAGCAAATAACTGGCTATCTCACCACTTAAGGATCAGTCGATACGGGGCTAAGACTAGAAGTTGGACGTTGGAAAATAGAAATTAGATAAAGAAGATAGAAACTAGAAGTTTGATAACTAACTTCCAATCTCCAACTTCACAAATCCAGCTTCCACTCTCTAACATCCAACTTCTAAGTCCAGCTTCCCACGGTATTACCTTATTCATCCTCGTTGCGGGTAAAGACATTCCTGAAACCCGCCTGAATGAAGGCTTCACCGTTATTAGCCGAATTTATTGTCCCATATCTCTATGGAACGGAACACAGATTGTAT
>LCJH01000015.1:0-9409 GCA_000999595.1 Microgenomates group bacterium GW2011_GWA2_44_7 | reverse complement strand
ATCCGTACTGAGCCAACCCTTGAACTCCTGCGTTACTCTTTTGCAGGATACCATCCCAGTAAAGCTGCCCACCAAGCACGGTCCCCAAACCCGTATTCAGGGTCTGTAGGTAAGTCTCGCCTACTCTTCCGGGAGGTGTTTCATGCTCGCCTTTCGGCTCCCTCCTACGCTAAACAAGAAAAATAAACGATACAGTGCCGAGTTGCAGTAAAGCTCCACGGGGTCTTTTTGTCCTAGTACATCTAGGCCGCATCTTCACAGCCATTTCAATTTCACCGGGGGACGGCTCGAGACAGTTATTCAGTCGTTACGCCTTTCGTGCGGGTCGGAACTTCATTAATTCACACCATTGTTACCAATGGAACTGACTATACCTTTACACCGACGAGACGTCGGAGTACTGGCGTGTTAGGTATGTTTGTCATACCTCTTGGGATTTCTCCCTCAGTCGATACGGGGTCACTCCAACGTTATGTTAGAGGACTTCCCTCGATGTTGTCGCCGAAGCCTTGACCAAAGACATGGGACTTCACCGATATGAGCCAGTTTTTAAAGTCGGGCTCGTTTCCTCTCACCCGACTAGGAACTTCGCTTGCTAATCTTCGCCGCGCTGAGCGCGGTTGTGGTCAAAATTGTTTGACCCTGCATGTCGCCATGCAGACGCCACTATCTCTTGCCCGACACAATGCCGGACTCTGACATATAGTGAGTGAGGATTCTCCCGTCGGAATTTTCAATTTTCAATTCTAAATTTTCAATAATTTTTTCAAATTTAAAAATTGTAATTGGTCCTAACGAGAGTCTTTCCTGCTGATTAACTCCACCGAACAGATTGTCACCATCGCTGGTACTGTCGGATTCTGAGTCGTTCCAGCATTTAGTCAGATTTTCATCTCCATCCGCTCGGCAGCGGACACTTGACGGAGGACTTTTACCTCACTATGGCAGCGCATATTCCACCATAGGACTCTTATAGTTAAAGCCGCCCTTCATCAGGGCTTCGGTTCAACCCCTCTCCTTGCGGAGTCAGGCATCCCCTTAACCTTCTGACAGTGGGCAGGCGTCAGCCCCTATACTGTACCTTTCGGTTTTGCAGAGGCCGGTGTTTTAGTTAAACAGTCGCTGAATAATCTTTTGCTGAGGCCACGTTCATGTAACTGAACATGGCAGGGCATCTTGCGAACTTACGCCCAGCTTTTTTGCCGAGTTCCTTGAGCCGCCTTCTCCCGACCACCTTGGTCTACTCGACCAACCCACCTGTTTCGGATTGCGGTACGGCAGAAATGAACTCTGGTTGCGGATATTTTCTTGAAAGTTGAAAGGTCTTCACTTGCCAAGCTTTGCAGCCCGGCTTCCCGTCGCTACTCAGTTAAACGTTTGGAAGGGTTTTCCTACCCAAACTGCTTAATAGTTTAGAAGTCTGCGGTCAGGCAAACTCTGAGCCCTCCATCTTTGTCCATCCCCAACTCGTAACGATTTCACTCCTGTACCGGAATATAAACCGGTCGTCCATCGGCTACGCCCTTTGTGGCCTCACCTTAGGTGCCGACTTACCCCACGCCGAAAAACGGTGCGTGGGAAACCTTGGGTATTCGGTGGCAATGATTCTCACATTGCTGTTGGTTACTCATACCAGCATTCTCACTTGAGAGCGCTCCACCCCACCTCACGGTAGAACTTCACCGCCCTCTCAACGCTCCCCTACCGCGCTCATGCAAAGCATGAGCACCTCTGTCTTCGGTGATCGATTTGAGCCTCGATAAATTTTCGGCGCAGAATCCCAGTCGACCAGTGAGCTGTTACGCTTTCTTTAAAGGATGGCTGCTTCTGAGCCAACCTCCTGGCTGTCTGAGGAATACCACTACCTTCAACACTTAAACGATACTTAGAGACCTTAGACGAGAGTCTGGGTTGTTTCCCTTTAGTCCGTACGCGCTTAGCCGTGTAGGACTGACTGCCCATCCGATTCCAAACGGTATTCGGAGTTTGGTTGGATGCCACTCCTTGCGAAGCAACACCCATCCAGTAGCTCTACCCCCATTTGGTTATTGATGGACGCGATACCCATATATCTTTCGGGGAGAACCAGTTATCTCCAGGTTCGATTGGCATATTACCTCTAATCACAAGTCATCCCACGTCCTTGCAGCGACGACGGGTGCGGGCCTCCCCTCGATTTTCATCGAGGTTCACCCTGCTCATGATTAGCTCACCTGGTTTCGGGTCAGCCGCCATATGCTTATTTACGCCCTATTTGGACTCGCTTTCGCTACGCCTCCGTCCGTCTTAGCGAACTTAGACTCGCATATGAAGACTACTCGCTGGTTCATTCTTCAATAGGCACGCCATTACTCGCGCGAAGCGCGCAAGATACGAAGAGTAGGAACGAAGATTAAGAAGATAAGAGTGACTAGTCTTTTTTTGACTCATCACTCGTATCCTCGGTTCCTCTTATCCTAAATTTCTTATCCTTTGTGCTCCGCACAAGCTCTGACTGTTTGTTAGCAAACGGTTTCAGGTTCTATTTCATCGGGTCACTAACCCTGCTTTTCACCTTTCCCTCACGGTACTTGTTCACTATCGGTCAATAAGAGTATTTAGCCTTGGAGGGTGGTCCCCCCGGATTCCCACAAAAGCTTCGTCTTTCGTGGTACTTAAGGTATTCGCTCGAGGTGTCATTGGTTTAATTTACGGGGCTTTCACCTTCTCTGGCCACCCATTCCAGGGTGTTCAACTACCGCTAACACTCCCTTGTGCGCCTTGCAACCCCTAGGCCTTACGGCCCAAGTTTAGGCTGTTCCGCTTTCGCTCACCGCTTACTAACGGAATCTCAATTGTATTTATTTTCCTCCGGGTACTTAGATGTTTCAGTTCCCCGGGTTCCCGCATACGCTCCTATGAATTCAGAACGCAGCCCCACGCTGAGCGTGGTGGGTTTCCCCATTCGGACACCGCCGGATCACCGCTTCGTGACAACTCCCCGACGCTTATCGCAGTCATGTGCGTCCTTCTTCGGCTCTTACTACCAAGGCATCCGCCATTTGCTTTAATTCCAACAGCTGGCTGTTAAGATTTAAGTCACGTTCAAAATATGAACGTGATTATAATTCTCTCCACTTTTTAAGGTTCAAGCTTTGTATTTTTCAGGCTAAACCTAAAAAACGTTGGTCCGCTGATTCGACAGTTATGTCGGATCTCGCCTGAACGATTTTCAATTCGGCCTATCCTTGCAAGGCCGTTTCTATAGGCTCCTGACAATGGGCGACAGCGTCGCTGCCACCCCTTGTCAAAAGCCAACAACCAACACTTTTAATTAGACCAATTGTCTAATTTGACCAATCTCTCACGGTGGACCGTGGGAGATTCGGACTCCCGACCTCCACATTGCAAATGTGGCGCTCTGCCAACTAAGCTAACGGCCCTTGGGAATACCTAATTTTTGCCTTAAGTTCCTCTATCTCCTCGGTCAGACTCAGAACATGGGCCTCAAGCACTTTAATCTGATTGTATTTATATTCCGAATCAGCATTTTCGTGCTTTATCCCGTGGAAATATTTTAAACGTTCTTTGAGCTTGGCCACGGTTTCCATCCGTTTCCTTTCGAGCTCGGCCAATTTTTCCGTTAGGTCCATGCTCACAAAAAAAGTCCCCTATCGGGGACTTATCCATCTTCTTAAATGTCTACACTCCTAGCCGCGAAATAGGGCGACTAGTTTTTTGAAAAAGTTTAAAAGAGTGTTCATTAAGAATCTGTAGTTCCCGTAAGGCAACCGCGATTGTAGACGAAGGCTAATTTGAAGTCAAGGTACCTAATAGCCCTGCGTTTCAGACTGAATTTACGTACTCTCTAGAGAGGCCTTTGTCAAAACTATACATCTGCGCGTCTTCTTCCTCAGCTAACTTTATAAGAAACGCGTCGACAAAACCTATCTTTCCGGTTTCGTAGTGGTCAAGTGCTTTAATAAATGCTGCTCTGTCTTGGACTACTAAATAGGTCGAAGAAATTATTGTCTTTAATTTCCCTACAATCTCGAGTCTGGAGAAACCATAATACTTATCCAGAACAAATTGGATTTCGAAAATAACAATTTGAGGCACATAAAGCTCGGTCTTGCCTCTTTTGGCCTTGATAAATAATTGCTCTGCCTTATCAGCCTGCCTCGGCAGGTCATTCAAGATAAATCGCAAAAATACGTTAGTGTCCGGTATTACTTTCTTCATTTTTCTTCGAAGCGATATCCTTGGCAAAAAGTTCATGGATTTCGCTCGAAGTTAGCGTCTTTTTATTTGTCTTTAAACTCCCTTTAAGTTCCAACAGATCTCCTATCGGCTCGACAACCATTCTTCTGTTTTCTACTCTAATCAATGCTTTTCCCGCCTTTTTTAAACCCAGGTCGCGCCTGATTTTGGCAGGGATACTGATCTGCCCTTGCGAGGTAATTGAGACCGTGAACACCATAAACACATTAATTATGTTTCTTTCCATTACATCTGTCAATATGTAATGCATACTCAGCTCATACCTTCCGTTTATCTTAATCGGGGTTCTTGTGCTCCTTCTTGCCCTCGGCGGAGCATATTATCTGGGTAAATCGAGTCCCTCATCCCCTACTCTTCCACAACCAGCAGTATCTACTCCGACACCTTCAGCCATAGACCAAACGGCCAACTGGGAAAGATATCAAAACGTGGCTTACTCAATTAGATATCCTTCAGACTTTAGTATCAGTCAAACAGAGCCAAATATTGTTAGGTTTGAGAAATGGGGTCCTACTCAAAGGGCAGATGAACCATTCTTTGACGGAGTTGTATTATCTATTGATATGAATTCCGATGGCAAAACCGCAGGGAAGTTTGCTGAATCAATAATTGGGCGATCAATAGGCCCATCTAAGTTGGTTAAGAAACCTACCCCGGTCACTTTTGCAGGGGTAAGGGGTACTGCTTTCGCATTGCAAGCCCTAGGAACTGAAGAGTATATTGTTCTAGAGAGTCCCCGTGGCTTTGTAATGAGTATTTCCTATTTAGTTATTGACCCTGGAAACCGAGGGTATCGGAAAACTCTCGACCAAATCCTCTCCACCTTCAAATTCACCCAGTAGCACCGTTATTTTGGCAAGGGTTGGTCCCTTGTCACATCCTACTTTCGATCCCTTAGATTAAGTTCAGGTGGTATACTTTGACTGATGACTAAATCCGATTCTCTAATCAAATCCCTGGTGGCAAAAATTACCGATTATAAGCCGGAAAAGGTTATCGTCTTCGGCTCTTTAGTCAAGGGAACCTGGAGCAAAGACAGCGATATTGACCTGGCCATAATAAAAAAGACCAACCAGCCATTTTATCGTCGGGCGGCTGACGTGAGAAAGATGCTACGCTCAAGGATCCCCCTGGACGTCTTTGTCTTTACTCCGAAGGAGTACGAAGAAGCCAAGAAAACCAATGAATTAGTGGCGGAGATTGATAGGACGGGAAGAATTGTATATGGGAGTGCGTCTTAAAGATTGGGAAAGGTGGTTACAAAAGGCCAAAGAGGATTTACGATGGTCAAGGGCGAGTTTGAAAGAAGGAATATATTACGGCGTCTGTTTTGCTGCTCAACAAGCCGCAGAAAAAGCCTTGAAAGCCTATCTTCTCTCCTGTGGGCAATCTCCTCGCCGGATTCACGATTTGGTGGGACTATTGGAGGACTGTATCGAAAAGGATAAAACTTTCGAGGGGCTTTTAGATCAGGCGGCGGTACTATCCGGTTATTATGCCGAAACCAGATATCCCGATATTGGTGAGTTTATGGGATATTCCAAAGCCCAAGCCGAGGAAGCATCAAAATTTGCTGAGGTGATTATTAACTTTGTTGACAACTATACCCACTAGGAAGATACTCAAACTAATGACCCGTCGAGGCTTTGCTGCGCCGTTTGTTTTAATCGGGGTTCTTGTACTTCTTGTTGCTGTCGGCGGAGCATATTATCTGGGTAAATCGAGTCCCTCCCCTACTCTTCCACAACCAGCGACATCGACTCCGGCACCTCTCGTCGTAGACCCAACGGCTAACTGGAAAATGTACACAAACACAAAATACGGTTACGGGATCAAATATCCTCCACGCTGGGTCCTAATGGGCCCTGATCAAGAAGCGAAAACTAGTAATTTCACTTCTATAAGGGAAAGTGCTAAAACATATCCGCTCCACGATATAGCGATTCAATCTTATGGACCGTCGACAGATAAAGATATCGAGCAGTTTAAGCAATTGACTGTTAGCTGGGTTTGGAAGGATAAACCTTCACAAAAAAGTATCCTTGTTAACGGCGTCGAGGCCTGGGTTAAGGAAGGTTTAATGAATTTTTCTGATGGAAAACTATATTGGCGAAAGTACATACTTGTCCAGGGCAAGAATAACCTAATAGAAGTCTCTTGGTGGGACTCAAGCGATAGATCGCAAGAGACGACTTTCAATCAAATCCTCTCCACCTTTAAGTTCACTGATCAAAAATCAGTATCGGAGAGTGACAAAAACGCAATACTGACTACAGTTAGCAAGTATATTAAAAGTAAAGGTTCAAACGTAGACAACTTTGCTATTTTAGGTCCCGACTACTTTTCATCGGGCGTATTTTCTGTCGTCATAAAGGATAAAAATGCTGGTCCTAGCGATCCGGGTCCTATATTAGTTGGTAAGGTCAATGGTCAATGGGTAGTTGCCTCAGGATACGATGCTAACCAATGCAGATGGCTTAGAGAATGGATTAGAGAGTCTAGCCCGGATGAAGCAACCAAGGCATATATGGGATATACCGATCATTGTAAGTAAGGATATGACACGTCATGGCTTTGCCGCACCGTTTGTTTTAATCGGGGTTTTTGTGCTTCTTCTTGCCCTCGGTGGAGCTTATTATCTGGGTAAAACTCAGCGTCCAGTAGTTTTAAATACCCCACAAGTGACAGATGCTCCAGTTATAGCTTCTCTCGCCCCATCAACTGATCAGGCAACGAATTGGAAAACTTATAAGCTACAGCCAGATTCAAGTCTTGAGTATAAAGAATATTCTATTGCCGTTCCATCCTCATGGAAGCCGATCGAACACTCGTCTAATTTTCAAGGCACCGAAACATTTTGGGACTCTTATGAACCAACCACTTATAAACTAATCATCCAGCAAGAGAAAAATTTAAATAAACAAACGTCGCAGCCTTTTAAAACATTAAAAGAACTGACAGGATTTCCGTATGATGTCATGACTAAGATTGTAGATGGGCAGCAATCGGCGAGAGTTTTACCAAGGGCTGGCTCAGAATCAATTTTTAAAGTTCTGTTCTTTTCTAAAGACGCAAAACTCATTTTCAGTATCGAACTAGATACTCCGCGTGATGGATCTAAATTTAAAGAAGGCGAAGTTCTATTTGATCAAATCCTCTCCACTTTTAAGTTCACGCAGTAATTTTTGATTCCCTCGGCCCTTGTCCACCGGCTAGCGGATTGACTTTGATTACAGAATCATCTATGATTTCTGTAATCATGATCCAACAACTTATCAACGACGAAAAATTCACTAATATTCAAAGGGCTCAGGCGGGATTAACCCGTCTTTTTGCCGAGGCCAAAAGAACGATGAGCTTCTTTAGAGTGATGAAAAATGATCAACCCTTAGGTGTGCTTATCCCCAACGAAATGTGGGAAAGTTTTACTGAAGATTTAGAAGCTTTGTCCTCGCCCAACTATCGCAAGATGATTGCTGAAAGACGCAAAGATAAAAGGACGGTAAGTTTAGCTAAGCTTTTGAAGAAGTATAAGTAAATGGTCTGGATTTGTCAGTTTAATCTTGGTGCCGAAGACGATCTAGATAAGTTATCTCCAGATGTCAGAAGACAAATATTGAAGAAAGTCAGGTTCTTCGTCAATTCCGGTAATCCACTGTTTTTTGCAAGGAGGTTAACAAATAATGAACTGGGTATGTATCGGTTTCGAGTCGGAGACTATCGGGTGATTTTTGACGTTGAGGGACATAAAATTATGGTGGTTGCCGTTGGTCACAGAAGAGAGATTTATCGATAAAAGAACTATTGTCTGAATAGGCTATAATCAGACTGATGAGATTCCCGCTTCGGAAAGGTTGTCGATTATGCCATGACCAGACCCTCGGAGGTTGATGAAGCATACAAGCAGTTTTTCAGAGATTTGCCTTTTGAGCAATTAAAGCCGGAGTGGGAAGAGCTTTTCCTCGAATGGTTAATGTTTGACTACAAACCAAAATCGGGGGCCTCATCTCTGGTTGAATATATTCTGAAAGACCCTGACCACATAGAAAAGATCGTTAGAGATCAGTTTCAGCAAATAGCCCAGACCCAAAAGTATAGCCTTTTTGAAATTCTGGAGATCGAGAGGAGCAAGTGGTTCCTTCTGGAGGATATCTACACGGGGAAAACCTATAAGGTCTATGAGAAGAAAGGGACAACGCAAATTAAAAACCCGGGACAAATCCCAGGAAGAGTAGCCAACGTTGACGGGCGCTGGTATTTAGTCGGAGCAAACTCTGTGTACTTTCCGATTACTTACACAAAAAGGCTTAAAGGCAAAATGAAGAGGATGGAGATTCGTAACTTTTCACCGAAAGATACCGTAGAGCTTTTAAGAGCACAAGAAAATCACCCTCCGAAGTCGCCTCCGAAAGTAACTAAGAAACAAGTATCTGAGAAAAGAAAGGAGTTACAGGCAAAATACGAGAGCCTGGCAAAAGAATATAACGTCACGTTGTCCATTACGGACCTGCTCAAAAAGATCGATGAAGAAAATCGGTCCGCACTGGGAGATTTTTGGCAAGAGATGATGAAGAACGGATTACCGGAGAAATTTTTCTTCGATCAGTGGCAACTCTTGGAGGACGTCTGGAACTATTTTCCTCACAAATGCCTTAACGGATTGTCCCCGGTTGAGATGTTTTCAAAGCTGAAGGGGCGGTCATAGCCCAAGCGGTATTTCTCGTCAAGGGTTTTTGATATCAAGTGATCTTGATCCCGTTTTTGCGGATTTCTTGGACAAGTGAATCATAGGGATCCTTTAGGTCCTGGGGTGTTAAAGGAATGGGCTCTATTCGCTCGTCGATCTTTCTTCTTATTTTTGAAAGTCTGACCATCTCTGCGAGATAATCTTTGCCGAAAGCGGGAGAGACAATACAAATATCGATGTCACTGTCTTTGCGTGGGGTGCCCTTGGCATAGGAACCGTATAGATAGGCAACATTGACCCGGACACCTGACTGTTTGATGGCAGAAATATATTTCTTGGCAATTGCTAAGGCGTCTATCATAGCTTACACAAATACTCCGTAAAAAGACCTTTGCCAACTTTAATCCACCTAGCGGTGTAGATTTTATTGGCTTTTTTATAGAGTTGGAGTTTGTAATCCCC
>LCJH01000014.1 GCA_000999595.1 Microgenomates group bacterium GW2011_GWA2_44_7 | reverse complement strand
CTATCCTCTCTTTTATTAAAGGAGCAATCTTTGCTAGCTGATCCTTTGTCGCTTTATCCGAGGCAAATGGCTTTAGTAAGTCGGCCAACTCTTCGTCAGTTTTTTGTTTGATATAGTGGCTGTTAAACCAATTTAGCTTCTTTATATTAAATACCGGCGCCCCTTTTTGAACCTTATCGAAATCAAACTGCGCAATTAGTTGTTCTTTGGTAAAGAATTCTCTTTCATCACCAGGGTTCCATCCTAATAACGCTAAAAAATTGACCATGGCTTCCGGTAAATAACCCATATCTCGATATTGTGTAATGGCGGTCGCTCCATGACGTTTAGACAACTTTGTATGATCCGGTGCATAAATAAAAGATAGGTTTGCAATTTTTGGCGGGGGCACCCCCAAAGCATCATAAATTAATATTTGATATGGCGTGGCGTTTAAAAAATCCTCCCCCCTGATTACATGCGTAATCTTCATTTCTATATCATCAATAATTACCGCGAAATTCAAAAGCGGCGAGCCGTCTGAGCGAGCGATTAAAAAATCTCCAAACTGACTCATATTTACTTTTATTCTCCCTCTGACCATATCCTCAAATTCCACCACTTTGCCCGGATTCCTAAACCGAATCGCCGGTTTTCTTCCTTGGATTAAAAACTGTTGCTCTTGCTCGACGGTTAAATGACTACACTTTTCCAAATACTTTGGTACCTCGCCCTGTTCCTGTTGCTTCTTTCTTTCCAAGTCAAGTTCCTCCGGAGTGCAATAACACCGATAAACTGCATTTTTTTGGAACAATCTCTCCAAATACGGTTTATATATCTCCCTTCGCTCACTCTGCTTGTAAGGGCCGCTCGGGCCTCCGATATCCGGCCCTTCATCCCAATCTATACCTAACCATTTCAGGCCTTCGATTATATTTTGGGTGTATTCCTCTTTTGATCGCACCGGGTCGCTGTCATCGATTCGTAAGATGAAGGTTCCTTGGTGATGCCTGGCAAATAACCAATTGAAAAGGGTCATGTGGGCTGTTCCTATGTGGAGAAAGCCTGTGGGCGCCGGCGCCATTCGGCAGCGTATCTTCTTTTCCATCTTCCTTGCATTTTACCATTTTCACATCGTATCCTGGAGTAACAAATGGCAGGACTTAACTTGACCAGGACCGCTTTTTTTTCACGCAAACTGATCGTTTACGGCAGTCTTGGGCTGGTGGCAGTGTCAGTGTTAATTTTTTTATTCGGGATATTCGTCAACGTTCTTAAGCAGCTTAATCCTCCTCCTCCCAAACCACCAACGAAGGGTTTTGGGCGTCTTCAGGATATTAGTTTTCCTAAACAATCTGATGTCGGGGAATTTACCTTTACGCTAGAAATGCCTGAAGGCAAATTACCAGACATGCCGAATCAAGCGAAAGTGTACTTTATTCCACAACCATCGAGCGGATTTCTGAACCTTAATTCGGCAAGGCAGAATGCAGCCGGCATTGGATTTACTGATAACCCTAGAAAGGTCAACGATACAACTTATGAGTGGAGCGCAGGCAATGGCCGGTCTTTAAGCATAAACATTATTACTGGCGATTTATCTTACTCGCTTGACCTCTTAGCTAACCCTGATATTCTTAAAAATCCTCGATTGCTAAGTCCTGATGAAGCGCTGCAAGCTGCTCGTAGTTTTCTCTCAAGCGCTCGCAGTTTACCAAGCGACCTTAGCCCAACCACTTTCAGTTACACCTACCTGAAACCGTTTGATTCTAAACTTGTACCTGCCATTTCACCTTCAGAAACGCAGTTTATCCTCGTCAGCTTTCAGCGCAGGGATTATGACAAATTCCAGGTCTTTCCGGCTAATCCTAAAAAGGGTCCAGCGTGGGTGCTGGTTTCCAATTCTAATGACCAAAATACGAAAGTTCTAAACGCCGAATATCACTTCTTTCCGGCCGATGAAGGACGATTCGAAACGTACCCTATCAAGCTTATAAATCAAGCCTGGAAGGAACTGACATCAGGCCAGTATTATCTGGCACATATTGATGAACAACATGGGACTCAAATCGCTATAAGAAGAGTTGATTTCGGCTATTTCGAACCCGGGAACACCTCTGAATACTTACAACCAATTTATAGATTTACCGGTGATAATAACTTCACGGCTTATGTTTCGGCTCTTGATCCCGGTTCGCTTGTAGTTGAACCCACTCAAAATTAACATACGCCCAATTAACGAGCTTTTCTGTATCTCCGAAACGATCTTTACTACTTAAGACGACCGTAATTATTTCATTATTATCGCGGATCACATCGGTAACTAAATTCTCCCCGGCTGCCTCTGTATAGCCTGTTTTAATTCCCCGAATCCCGGGAATTTTCCCAAGGAGTTGATTTATATTTGTAAGTCTATGTTCGACTTTTTGATCGGCAGAAAATATCACCGATTGTTGTGTTCCTACAATTCTGGCAAAAGATGGATTTGACATGGCGATTATTCCCAGCTGTGCCAGCCCTAACTTGCTTACTTTCTCGTTCATCTGCTGAATAAAATGGGCTCGCCCGAGGGGGTCAAAGTCGGCTAAAGCATATGCGGCATCGTTCCCGGACTCAACAAGCATGGCATATAAGAGATTTTCCACCGACATCTTTTCACCCTTTAGTAGGCCAACCCGTTGACCGGTTGTCACTATCTCGTTTACGGTAACAACGTCATTTAGTTTGAACATGTCTAAGGCCACAAGAGCAGTTACGACTTTAGTGATGGAAGCCGGCAATAATCTTGTATTTTCATTTCTTGAAGCGAGAACAACTCCGCTAGTTTTGTCTAAAGCGATAAATGATTTAGCTGTTATCTCGGGTAATTCGAGAGCCTGTGGTTTTAATTGAGGAACTATAATACTGCTCTGATTATATGTACTGATTGATGGACCAGACAACGACAAGCGATATCTGGCAAACCCAAAACCCAATAATAGTAAAACTACTATCAGACCTGAGAAGATACCGACAAGGGCAAATGTCAAAAATCGTGGACGACGTTCCGGGCGAGATGTTTTCTGGTCACGTTTATTTTCCTCGATTACCGGTTGTTCTTTTTTCCCTTGTCCTCGGGAAAACTTCAACCATCTTCTTTCTTCCACTCCTAACCGATAAAAAGTTCGCTTCTTTGTCCTGGGCATACATTTTGTTCGTAAAATTTAAGCCACCTGTGCCGAAAAGCTCCCGATCTGAGGTTTGGTTAATTTAATGAAGTCTGCATACTTCATTTTGATTGATCTGTCATGTCTTCCAGCATTGAAGGCAATTTCATAATTGGCAGACAGTTTTGATTCAACATAAAGTGACATTTTGAACAAGTTTCCAAAGGGTGGTACTGCTCCGATTTCTACCCCGGTTAACTTCCTGACCTCCTCCGGTGTAGCCATTTTTATGTCTTTAAAGCCTAAATCTGCTTTTAGCTGTTTTACGTCTACTTTTAGGTTTCCCGGTAAAACAACCATTATCGGATTCCTGTCAGCGTACATTACCAGGGCTTTTGCCCCCTGTTCAGGCTTGGTACCTCTTACCTTTGCTGCTTCCTCTGAAGTAAAAACAGGTTTATGTTCAAAGAGTTGATAATCAATAGCTGCCTGGTTTAGGAAATCCAATAACTGCTCAAAAGCGCTCGAGTCTTCATCACCGCCGTTTGCTTGGGTACTTAACCTTAAGTCCACTCGTTCCATGTCGCGGGGGAACACCGAGGCCTCACGAATATTTGTTAAACCTAAGATGTGCATCGTTATTCTTTCTGCTCCAAAGGCAAACCCGCCTAAGGGCGGCATTCCATATTTAAAACCTTGTAAGTAAAGACTGATCTTTTCCGGATCGATTCCCCACTGTTTTGCGTGGCTAAGTAGAGTTTCATAATCATGAATTCTTCGTCCACCCGTCATCCATTCAACTCCGCGGCCGATTAAATCAAAGCCTTGGTTGTATTCCGGGTCAGCTTCATCGGGATAAGTATAAAATGGTCGGGTTTTTGTGGGATAGTGTGAGATAAAAACAAGTTCTGAATCTTTTTCCTCGCTTGACCAACGGCAAATTTCCCTCTCATCCTCCGGATCAGGGTCTTTTTCTTGTCGATGGTCTCTTCCCGTTCTCTCATAAATGATTTGTTGGGCTTCTCTTAATTTGATCGTTGGGATTCTTTCCGCCACCTTCGGTAATGTCGCCCCAAAAAGTTCCAGCTCCTTTACACACTTTTCTCCAACGCTCCTCAACACATATTTAATGACATACTCTGCCATATCCCGCACTTCGGTCCAATCTTCAATAAACCCAAATTCAGCATCAAGACTGGTTGCCTCTGCTATGTGTCTCGTCGTAACACTCGGTTCGGCACGGTATATTTGATTAACACTAAAAACTCGCTCAAATGAGCTGACCAATAATGATTTATATAGCTGGGGACTCTGAGAAAGATAAGCTTTATGATCAAAATACTGAACTTCAAAAACTTCTGTGCCTCCTTCCGGAATTGCCGGAATAATCCCCGGTGCCTGGAACTCGACAAACCCTTTTTCCTGCAACGATCTCCTAAACGAATCAATAACCACCTCCTGAACCTTGAATATTGCATGCACCTTCGGATGACGTAAGGTCAAGCCCCGATAATCAAGAAGGGTCGGGAGTTCTACTTCCAAATCGGGCTTCCCCATGTCGAACGGGTATACCTCACTCTTTGCTATAACCTCAATTTTTCTTGCTTCCAGTTCAATCTTTCCCGTCTCTATCTTCGGATTAATCATATTCTCCGGTCGGTTGCGCACTGTTCCCTCTATTGCCACCACGAAACCCGCGGCAAGTTCGGGAACTATCGTCGATTGGGCAACCACTTGAATAAGCCCACTGCGATCCACCAGGTCTATAAAGACGATCTTCCCATGGTCTCGCCGGGTATTTACCCAACCCTTAAGCAAAACTTCTTTACCTATTTTGTCCAATGTATCTTGGACTAATATTCTTTTCATACTATTACTTTAACAAAAAGCCAAATAAAAAACCCGCCTTTCTATAAAAGGACGGGTCAACCGTGGTACCACCTCTTTTAGGAAAGCAGGATCAAAGGACGACAGTCTATTAGTCGATAACTAGTTAACTGATTTTCTTTTCCTGTTTTCCTATCTTATCTCCTGCTGTCACGGGCTTACCCGTCGGGTTCTAGTCTTCACTCGTTAGTGAATTTCTTCCCGAGGCTCCGGCTTGTTTTAGCCATCGACGCCATTTATACTCAAAAATTTTGTCGAAAATTTTTGAGTATAACGAATCTAATCTGATTTTTCGCCTTTCAGGCTGTAAATCAGAGTAAGATTAGTATACCTTAACCGCATCATATTCAAAAATCCAGGATATGTCAACTTTTCTGACTACACAATTTTAAATCTCTTAATCGTAGCTGTAACTTTTCTGTCCCGTTCCACGTCTCCCTGGTGACATTGTAGGCCACATCCACAAGGCAACCAGGCGAAAGCTCTTTATAATATTCTCCCATACCAAAACCGATGGCATCGAGTCTTTGGGTTGAATTTTTGTCACTTAAAACGAGTTTCAGATGTTTGCCGTCGACGCCAACTACCCGGGTATCAACTACTTTAAGGCCAAAACTGGCAAAAAGTGGTTCGCTATTACCCTGACCGAAAGGGCGAAATTTCTCTATTTGGCTAACTAACTCCGTATCAATTTGTGAAAGCTCGACTTCGACGTCTACCCTCAATGTGCGACTGGCGATGGTCAATCCGAGTTTGGATAAAGCTAACTCTTGGAGTTTCTCCTCCAAAAGCCCAAGTTTTGCGGTTTCGACGGTGAAACCCGCGGCCATTGGATGACCGCCGACATCAACCAGCATATTTTCTGCTTCCCGGATTGTCTCGATAATGTTAAACCCCTGAATTGACCTGGCGGATGCTTTTGAATATCTTTCGCCTCGAGAGATGACGATAGTCGGTTGGTAATATTCTTCCGCCAGCCTGCCAGCGACCAATCCGATAACGCCTTGTTGATAGGATTCGTGCGCGAGAAAAATAATGGCCTTTCTCTTCTCGGTTAGCTTGGTCAGTAATAATTGCCTGGCGTGAAGTGTCGTTTCTTCTGTCAGTAGCTGCCGTTCTCGATTGGTCCGATCAAGTTCTAAAGCTAATTCCCGCGCTTTATTTTCGTCGCGAGTACACAGCAGACGAAGTGAACTTATCGCCTGTTCCATGCGTCCCATGGCATTTAGGCGCGGGGTTAACATATAACCTACTTCATATGTTCCAACTTTAGATTGGTCAATCCTCGCCACTTCCATCAGACATTTTAGGCCTACCCTCTCTGTCTGTTTTATCTGTTCTATCCCCTCTTTGGTCAACGATCTATTGACGCCTGTTAACGGTATCAGGTCAGCGATCGTGCCGAGTGCTACCAATTCTAATAACTTTTTGGAGAAGTTGTTATCGCTTGCCAATTCTCGAGCAAGCATCCAAGCAACACCTGAGCCGGAAAGCAAAGTTGTATGGATTACTGCTAAAGCTTTGGGTATAGTTCCTCCCGGTTGGTGGTGATCACTAACAATAACCTCCACTCCCAATTCTTGAGCGAAGTCGATTTTCTGGTGGCCGACAATCCCGTGGTCTACCGTTATTATGAGTTTTAATTGGGGATCTTCTCTCTTGAGTTTGGCGATGGACTCCTCATTAAGGCCATAGCCTTCGGCTAACCGATTCGGAATGTAGGGGAGTACATTTCCGCCTAATGAATAGATAGTTTCCCATAAAATTGCGGTTGCACAGACTCCATCAGCATCATAGTCTCCGTAAACTATCATTTTTTCTTTCTGGCTAATTGCTTTCTTTATCCTCCGGAGCGCTCTTTCAAATTCGTTCGCTTCAATACCTACCTCCTCAACTTTGTAATCGAGTGGGTCGCGTGGTGAAAAAAAAATTTGAACCTCATCTTCTGTCTTTAGCCCACGATTTGCCAATAAAATGTGAATTATTTCTTTCGCGTTTTTCGGCTTTTCTTTCGACGTTAGTTCAATTTGGTATGTTTTCATAATGCTACAATCATATAGTAATGCTTATTATCATTCCAAAGACAGCCGCTGAAATTGTCCGCAAGTTCAATCAGGCTCCCTAATGCTTTTTATAACAACCGATTTGGGACAGTTGGCTTAGTCGATGAAACAGATTCAAATAAACTTGTCTTTGATATTACCACTTATCGAACTGAGTTTGGTTACAGTGACCGGCGTCACCCTGACAAGATAATATGGGGGAAAAGCCTCGAAGAGGATGTTGTTCGTCGCGACTTTACGATAAATGCCATGGCGCTACGACCTGTTGATCTTGTTAATAGTCAAGATTCCCAAGAGGAATGGGAGATGGAGCTTATCGACCTAGTAGGTGGACAGAGCGATCTAGCTAATAAGCTTGTTCGCACGGTCGGGAACCCAAACGAGCGCTTCAGTGAAGATGCACTGCGGATGATGAGGGCAATCCGAATAGCAACCCAACTTGAGTTTATAATCGAAGAAAATACGTTTTCGTCGATTCAAAAGAACTCTGGTCTAATTGTACAAATATCCCGCGAGCGGACGCGGGATGAACTTCTAAAGATTCTGTCAACAAAATACCCTGCTGAAGGGATACGCATTCTTAAGAATTCAGGATTGCTTTCTCAGGTTCTCCCTGAACTTGAAAGATGTTTCGGTGTCGAACAAAAAAGTCCGGGCCGGCATCACATATACGATGTCGGAACACATCTTATTTTATCCCTCCAAAACTGCCCATCAACAGATCCCATTGTCAGGCTGGCAACACTTCTTCATGACATAGGGAAACCTTCTACTTTTAAGAAAGACGAGGAAACAGGCATGATTACCTTCTATAATCACGAGCTTGTCGGGACTCGATTTGCTAGAGAAGTTGCTGAGAGATTAAGACTTTCAAAAGATCAGCGCAGTAAGCTAATTACGCTGATCCGTTGGCATCAATTTAGTGTTGATGAGCATCAAACAGATAGTGCCTTAAGAAGGTTTATACGTAATGTCGGCCCTGAAAATCTCGAAGATATGTTATCGCTTAGGACCGGCGACCGACTTGGTGGTGGAGCCAGAGAAACATCCTGGAGGCTGGAACAATTCAAACAACGTCTGGTACAAGTTCAACAAATACCCTTTCAGGTTAAAGATCTCAAAATTAATGGATTGGATGTTATGCGGGAGCTAAACATTTCCCCCGGACCACTGGTGGGAAAAATCTTAAATGATCTCTTTGATGGGGTTGATCTCGGCAAAATCCCCAATGACCGTGAAATCTTACTGGGCAGACTGCGTGAAACAAAAATAAATTAAAACAAAAGCGTGAAAACTTCCTGACTTCGATGCTGACATCGGGACATCGGGGATTCATGAAATATTAATATTTAATCCTCTGATTAGACCTGTCTTATGCTAATTACCTTGCTTGGGTTTCTTTAGATTTTGGTCAAAAGAAAGGTCCTGTAGTTCTGCCTATAAGTTCTCAACGTGAAGTGATCGTGGGGGTACCTTTTTTTGAATTATTTCCTCTTGGGAGTAGAAAGAAACATACACCCCACTGCGGTACGCGACGGGGATACCGACTTGGTCCAGTTTTCTCATTAATCAAATGACTGACAACTCCAATTGGCAATATCTTTTTTTTAGCAGCTCTGACAATTACAAGGTGCGTCCTGAATGAAATATTTGTTAATAAAACCCAATGTTCATAAAGGCGGAATATATTTACGCTTACTCGGCTAAGATTCGGACTTTTCTGTTCACAATCTTACCCCGTTAGTTTTTACTTAAAAATAGGAGGTTATCTTCTTACCCACTTAATTTAGCGCTCTCGATGCTTGTTTGCTAATTGCTCCCAAACAACTAATATCGGTGCTGCATTAAAGATAGAAGAGTATGTACCGCTGGCGATACCGATAAATAAGGCCAGCACGAACCATCGAATAGTTTCGCCTCCAAAGAGAAGAATGGCTAAGAGTGCCAGTAAAACAGTAACCGAGGTGTTTAGGGAACGAACAAAGGTTTGAATCACTGACTCATTTACAACTGACTCAAAGCTTGCTCTTTCCATCTTGGAAAGATTTTCTCTGATCCTGTCGAAAACGACAATAGTGTCATGTACAGAAAAGCCTATAATAGTCAGCAGGGCGGTGACAAATAAGGCATCAATTTCTACAGACCAATTTCCTAAGATTGAGAAAATACCAACCACCACCAGAACGTCGTGAAGCAAGGCGATAACTGCTGACATACCAAATCTCCAGGATGAATATGGTTTTGGAATTTTTCGAAATGAGTAAGATATATATACAACTATGGCGAATGTGGCCATGATGACAGAAATTATGGCTTTTCGGGTAAGTTCATTACCCACAGTTGGTCCTACTGACTCGAACCGTTTTTCCTCGGTAGTACCAAACTGTTGTTCAATTAAGGTCAGAACCCTTTTATGCGTTTCATTATCTATCGGTTTAGATCGAATGAGAAAGGTATTGTCTCCGGTTCGATTGACAGAGGTCACGGTGACCTTCTCTTTATCAAAGGGGGCTTTGATTTTTTCATCTAAATCTGTTTGTGTCGGGGAATTTTGTAGAGAAACTTCCATAAGTGATCCCCCTGTAAAATCAATCGATAAAGACAAACCCCGCGTAATTAAGGAGAAGGTACCCGGGATAATTATCATGGCCGAAAAGACGAAATACCATAATTTATGTTGCATTAGGTTATACATTGTTAATTCCTTTCTCCCTAATAAGATTGTGACGATAAGTCAAACTTAAAAGGCCGCGAGTTACATTTACTGCCGTATAAAGCGAGACAAAAATCCCAATCGCCAGCGTCAAAGCAAAACCCCTTACTGAACCGCTCCCAAACCAGAAAAGGATCGCGCAGGTTATTAAACTGCTTATATTGCTATCTCTAATTGACATCCAAGCCCTTGAGAATCCGAGTTCAATGGCTGTCTTAACACCTCTTCCCCATCGTATTTCTTCTTTCATACGCTCAAAAATAAGGATATTGGCATCTACCGCCATGCCGATTGATAGAATAAACCCGGCAATTCCTGCCAGGGTCATCGTTACGGGGACTAGCCTAAAAATAGTTAATGAAATAATAATATAGAGAATCAAGGCTATATCGGCAACTAGTCCTAAGACTCCATAGTTAAATATCATAAACAGCGCCACCACTCCCAACCCCACCGTTCCGGCAATTAAACTTTTTTTTACAGAATCTGTGCCCAAGGTTGCTCCAACAGTCCTTTCTTCAATAAGTTTGACCGGGACAGGAAGGGCACCGCTATTTAACTGTTTGACCATTATCTTTACTTCTTCGGTCGTAAATTTTCCGGTGATAACGGCTTTGCCGTCATCTATTACTTTGCTTACAATCGGTGGGTCACCTATCAATGACTGGTCTAAATAAATTGCCAAGGGTTTATTTAGATTCTTTTTGGTAACATCTGCAAATTTAGTTTTGCCTTCATCAGTAAACTCTAACCCCACTTGAGGCGCATTTGTATTTGGGTCATAGGCAATATCCGCCTTTTTAAGGTCCCGTCCTGTTACTCCCGAAGACTTAAAACCTTCAGCCGCTGAGGTGCCGACCATTTCCCTAAAATCCAACTGGGCGGTGGTTCCAATAAGACTGATTGCTTGTTTCACATCTTTCACACCCGCCATTTCAACTATTAATCGAGAGGCGTCTCCACTGTGAGCGGTTTGGATAATTGGCTCTGAGACTCCTAGGAAGTTAATCCTACGCTCAATATTTTCTCTGACTGCCTCAAGTGCGTCATTCTTATCGGCGGTGCCGATACCTTTCATGTCAGCTTCAAACACAAGATGAGTCCCGCCTTGAAGATCCAAGCCTTCATGCAGCTGTAGATCTCTTTTAAAATCGATGTTAATAAATCCAAGATCAATCCTTGGCCGCTGGTAAGAAAATTTTATCTGTCTGCCAAAGAAATCAAACTTGAGGGGAAGGTCACCGGGAAGATTAACTAACATTCCAATAAATAACAGAAGAAAAAGAGTGATACTGGAAAATTTCATAACTTATGAAGATATTAACGCCTCTTCCTTCCTCTGGTTGTTACTTTGAGAAGAGGGAGTTGCCCTGATCCTGAAAATCGATAAGTAATGGTCAGCCTTGATATATCAACCTTCATCCCCACCATCATACCAGATCTTAGACCTACAATTCTGGCGAAGCTTGCTGGTATGGTTACGGCTAAACTGTTGCCCGTTTTAAATACTTTTTGAGACATTAGGGTGAACTTTCGGTTGAGGGAACGCCATGGCCAACAAGATCTTCCTGGTCCCCAAAGATCATTACCCTGCTACTAAGAAGTATTTTTTGTAAAAATGGATCTCTTCTTATTCTCCTGAATTTCAGTTCTTCAGTTGTCATGACGGTGTAATTAATTTCCTTTTCCGTCTTTGCTTCCTCTGTCCGTACGAGGGACGCCAACTCCGAGAGAACTATCTCGCCGACTAACAAAATATCGACATCGGCGGGATCTATTCTGGGTAATCCATTCAAAAAACGCTGGGAAAACATTATCAAATTAACTTTGCCCAATTTGCCTCTACTCTTTATTAAGAGGGCGCCGAAGCCCGTGGTCTTGGCCACAATCGATACTAAGTCATGAAATAAAGGATAATCCCGTCTCACCCAATAATAGAGCCTATTGCCTCTTTCTTCCTTTTTGAGTAAGCCTACCTGCTCCAGATGGCTAAGTTCGCGCCGCACGGCGTTTATTTCCTCACCAGTCTTTCTTACTAGTTCCCGGACATGATACATCTGTCGCGGTTCACTGAAGAACAATTCAATTATCTTTACCCGCACCTTAGAGATCAAGAGATCTTTAAGCATATCCGTTTCAATTTTTGGCAGGTTTTTTTATGGGCAGAAGACGAATCTGAATGCAAAATATTTAAAAAATCTTAATAATCGACTTTGTTTCCTATCGGGACTATCTCTATCCAAATTCGTCCTCGGACAAATGGTATTTCTTTACCAGTCTTGCTATCGGTATAAATTGTTCTTCCGGTGGCACCCTGCTTCGTCCAAAACGCGTTGGTAGCATATCCGTCTTGAAAAACAATTGCCTTACCGGTACCCTCTACGCCGTACCACATATGCTTAAGGGAGTCTAGCGGTCCCTTCTCCTGAACAAACTGAACGATAACATTTTTTGCTGTAATACGCTCTTTATTCTCATGGTCTATCTGCTCTACCCCTCCATTAGTCCGAGCAAAGCTATTAGCTTGTTTATCGTATGTCCAGGCAACATTATATGGTAGTTGGTACTTACCATCCCAAAAAGCAAAGGATATGTCAGCAAGAGACCCTCTCTGGTCAGCCACGGCATCATCTCTAAATTGCCAGCTCCTGAACGTCTTATCCCAAGGTGTTCCATCAGGGGTAACGTTGGTAAAGCCCCGCTTCACGGCTTCACCCCAAATTTTCTCTGTTTTGGCAGTCATCCGGTGTTCAACGGCTACTTCACGACCCAAGCGGTCTGGGTTCTGAGTCAACACCGGAAAAGCAATATCATAGGCTGAATCAAAGTCGTTTTGCTTAGGGGCTCTCCATCCAATCGTCTCAAGATACTCTCGCGCCCGAGCTAAGGCAGAGGTCTGATTCCCATCATTATTAGCTCCTCCAACATGGACATAAATTGGCCGATCACCATACTCCTGCGCCAATTTAACAAAATAAATCCTAGCTGACCTGATTGGAGCGAGAGTTATATCAGCCGCCTGCGCTGCACAATAATAAATGGCAAGATGTCTCGTAATTCCACCTTCTGCCACTGCTTCGTAAATAACATCAGCCCTTGAAAGCCCGGACAGTGGTCGTGCGTCCTCGTGATTCTCTATCATGGCTGCTATCGGACGGCGTTTCTCCCACGACTGCTTTTCTCCAACCGAATATTTCAGCCCATTTATGGGACACGCCTCCGTCTTCGGAGCAGCCAAGTCTATCTCCGGTTTAGGTTTAATACTGTCGTTTGTCTCCGGCCCGATTGTCGCTGACGAATTTCCAAGCAAACCAAAAGCGAAGTACGAGACAACGGTAACCAGCAAATATGTCCCCGCAAAGGCTAAAACGGCAACTAATTTTTTATTCATCTTTGTATCTTTGTATTATGAACCTAACTCTCTCTAATACCACTAAGGATAATACAAAAACTCTTCAATGGCTACCTGCTAGTTTCAGGGCTTCTTGCTCCTCGCGAGACAAACCTGGCTGACTACTGCCACCTCGTATTGGTTTTGAGTATAACCTTGTTCCCTCGCGGTTATGCAAACTGGTAATAATTAGCCCACTACCACGACCATTAATAAGTGCCAAGGAAAAACTTTGATTTCCTCCGGTCTCCTTAAAAGGATTATACCGGACTAATCCCAACTTTTGTAAATGATCGGGGAAAGATTCGCGCATAATAGCAAGTTCTACCTCGAGTTGGTGGCATTTATACTTTTCTCTCTGAAGCTCGTCAGCCAAATGTCCTATTGCCTCATCCAGACGCTCCTTCTTTGTCCCTGCGGTGAGCCGATAGAACCTGCGATAAATAGCAAAGACCGCTATTGTTAACGTTAGCACCCAGACACCTCCTAAAAAAACCAGCAACAAAACCGGCGAATTGAGTACCATCTTTGCACATTTTAAGTAAGGGGGTATAAGCTGTCAATGAAGTGAAGCAACAAGAGGTGAGAACTCCTGTTAGCCTTTTGGTACTGGGGTAACTAAAATTAGACAGGTCAGATAAAATCAAACCAACAGATCTTCATCCTACGTTCAGAGGTCCGCAAAAAAACCACACATAAAAATGATAACCAGAGGCCACCTCCAACCCAACATAAAGTCAAAAATCATTGAACATGGCTACATTAACGTGTATTCCGAATTAACCAAAGAAGAAAAAAGGCAGTTGTACTATAACCGAGAATACAAAAAACTTAGTCCTCTCTGGGACAACTCACTCATCCTGATGAGTAACTACTTCGAAAAAACTAGAAACTTGCTAGGGAAAAGAAAAATTAGAGTATTAGATGCTGGGTGTGGCAATGGGAATTATGTTATCGACGAACGCAGAAGCAAGATTGCTTTTGCCGCCGGAGTTGATATCGATCAAAGTGCGACTCGCAACAACGTATGCTTGGACGAAATCAAATTTTCTAATTTAGAAAAAATATCATATCCAGACAATAGTTTCGATATCGTCCTATCACTATGGGTAATCGAACACCTATCAAACCCAGAAAAGGTATTCAGAGAAATCAAGCGAGTCCTAAAGCCCGGTGGTTTTCTCCTATTTTGTACCTCTAATAAAAATTATCTTCCAGTAAGACTAAAGAGGTATATTGGAGACCAGAAACTGCGCGAATGGTTGATTAGCAAACTTTACGGACGAAAAGTTCAAGATATTTTCGATACCCCCTACTTAGCGAATGATGTCAGTAACCTTCAAACAATCTTAACAGATACTGGTTATGATGAGATTGACCTGCATCTAAACTATGATCCCGGTTACACATCCTTCAATTCACTATCTTTTTCCATAAGTAACCTCCTCAATCAATACTTTCCCCACTTGTTCAAACCCCACTTGATCGGCCGTGGTCGGAAAAAACCAAGAAAATAATCCTTCCCAGTTTACCGGTAACGAAAGGGTAATCTATACCACGGGTTTTACACTTACGACGAAGTCAAGCCCAATGCTTTATAAGCCATGCTAGCGAATTTATCTAGCAATTAACCGGTTCCGCTGTTCCAACGCTTCTTTTGCAAATATCCCTCCAACGATTTGTATCGGTCGTTTGGCTCGTACGTTTAACTCCTCAATCGGAATCGGAAGAGAAGCAGTTTCGATGGTTTTAGCGCCATAAATAACACGCGAAACGTTTGCTTTGAGCATCGCCGAAAAGCAAGTCGGACACGGTTCGGAAGTTGTGTAAAAAGTAAATCCAGAAATTGCCCTTCTGCCGCTGCCATGTCAGCTTCCTTAATTGCCAAAGCCATGTATTCTTCATTTGTCATAAGATGAGAATATCACCAAGGGTCATTTATTTCTTCATACATTTTAATCTGTTTACAATTATTGAGTACAAACCAGCTTCCGAGGGTAATATCGTTTGTCTGGTAAAATAAGTAGATGAAACTTCTTTTAACATCAGCCGGTTTTTCTAATAAGTCGATCGTGGACGCTCTTGGCGATTTAGCAAATCGGCCCTTTAGTCAACTTAGCTTATCGTTTATCCCCACGGCCGCAAATGTGGAAGAAGGAAGTAAGGATTGGTTAATTAATGATTTAGTCAATTGTAAGAACCTTGGGCTAAGGTCAATCGATATTGTTGATATTTCAGCCTTGGATTACAAAGTCTGCCGATCACGCCTGGAAAAAACTGACATCATTTTTGTTGGCGGAGGTAACTCATTTCATTTGATGAATTGGCTGAAGAGATCCGGCCTGGACAAAGAATTACCCGGGATGTTGGAAAATAAGATTTATGTTGGACTGAGCGCCGGAAGTTGTATTACCGCCAAGTGGTGGTCTAACAAGTACGAGCTAAAATTTTATAAAGAAAAGCCAGAGAAGGTAGATCGTTTTAATTGTTTGGGATTTGTTGATTTATTCATAATGCCCCATCTTAACGATCCATTTTTCCCAAATGTAAGGTTGGAAAAACTCGAACTAATAGCCCGAGAAATTAATAAACCGCTTTATGCCCTCGACAACAATAGCGCCGTAAAAATCGTTGGTGAGAAGATAACTGTCGTATCTGAAGGCGAGTGGCACAAGTTTAATTAGCCCCGGGGTGATGTTTCTCTAATTTCTTCGCACTCTCACGCTAGAACTTATTGACAACTTCTGAGGACGAGCTGATACTGAAAATTGATGAGCCGACGGGGATTTGCAACACCACTCGTATTGATTGTGATGGCCGCGTTGGTTTTGATTCTTGGTGGAATTTATCTTTTTGGCAAGAGTAGGTATTTATCAGTAGTTCGGGAGAGTTCAATACCCTCAACAACCGCGCCGTTAGCGCTAAGTGCCGATTCTGGGATCAATATTCCTGATGATGTGAAGTTGTCGCTGATAAAAGCAGATAATTTGAGTTTTGTTGCGCTCGGCGCAGCAACGAAGTTCATTCCGGTTGCTAAAACTACAAATAACTACGGGGCACATGAATACAATATTTCCTTTTATGGTACTGAGTTGGATCGTACCCAGATACCCCAGGTGGCTCGTGCAATAAATCCCCTTGAGCAAGAAAAAGAGCTCTCATCTCGGGACTACTACTTTCTCGAATCCCCTATTTGGTTGGTCAACCCATCGCAACTTGCAGGAGGAGGGAACATAGCACTCGCAGTTAGAAATGGATACGCCTGTTATATTCCAGTAACTACTTCTTCAATTTGCAGTCCAGATGGTAGATGTATGGCTATCGACTTAAATTTCAGATGCGCCAATATTTTGGATTATAAGAACAACACAAAAGAACAAGTTACTAAATTTATTTACTCTTCCTTAAAACAAATGGGTATTGATTGCAGCAGCAAACCTTGTCCGGTCGAAGAAAAAGAAGAGGGAATAAATATACCTCAATTCGCCAGGGAAGATGTTTACACGCAAGATCTTCCGCCTACTTATCAAACACTTCCGTCAAAAAATAATACCGCTTTCATTCCATTAGTTGATTCCGATGTTAAAACTTCAGTTGATTTCTTCAAAAAGGCAGGTTGGCAAGTTTCATCAGCGGACTCAACAAACCAGGTGATTAGCAATTCTGCCAGCGATAAGATTCTCTATAGCCAAACCGTTAACGCTAATAATTCGACTTTTAGTTGTTCGCATTCAGTAACGATTTTGCAGCGGATGGATATCTTCCAGAAAAGACAGTCCGTTGATTGTTGGGTTAATCTTAAATAAGACCGGTTGATGCCATGAAGAACGGTGAGAGGTTCTAATTTCTTCGCACACTACAAAATCCATGATCAAATTTTCAGTGTAAACCCCCGCATATAATTCTTTTAGAGCTTCGTGCTAGGATATGATTTGTGGATAGAATCGAAAGTTCTTCAGGAAAGCCATCCGGTTCCGAACATCATGAAGTACGAGCAAATCGTTTTATGGAGAGGGCTCGAAAAGAAGCCAACAACTGGATGGACATTATTGTCGAAATCTCCAACATAACCCAAGACGAACTAGACAGTGCTTCTTGGGAAGAAACAGCTGCTACTGCAGATGGTGACCAGAGCCAAGCAGATTTTCTTAGGAGACAAGATCGAAAAAACGAAGAAGCTTCAGCTAGTCAAACTGTAATCAGTATAGTAATAGATGGTGATCAAAAAGATAAGATCTCCTTTGCCCTTTCTGTTTTTGATAGACTAGCCAGAGATGAGGGGGGAGATCGCCAGCCCGACTCAGGAAGCATCGGAGAAAGTCCTGCTCGAAAAATGACACCTCTTGGCGCTAGTAGAGAAGATCTCCCACATTGGACTTGTGTGGCGTTTTATGAATTCACCGGCCCCCAGAAATAGTTACGGATTGATCGAATTTCTCCACTCTCAGATTTTCCCAACTTTAAAATTTGCGCAGCAGAGCGCAACTGGTCGCACCTACTCTATAATTAGGTGATGAAGCCAAACAAAATAATTTACGAAGACCAACAAGCAGTATGGAAAGAGGCAGAACAATTTCTTCTGACTTTGATAAAAGATAAGTCTGCGGTTAAGAAGGCAATTGTATGGGCATCTTTAGCTGAAGGGACCTTCGGATTATATGAAGAAGAGTATCAAGGAATGGAAGGGTCTGATATAGATTTAGTCCTACTTATGGATGAGAAGGATTAATAGCCTGGATTAAAGAGTGCGCCACTTTCGTGAGCTTCCCTAAGTTTTTTTTCGAATTCAGCAATTGATTGTAAAACCTCCTCTCTATTCCCAATTTGCGAGCGATTGGTTTGCCCTATAGCCTGCCTAATATATTCGTCAATTACTCCTTGTTTTTGTGCTTTTAAATACGCTTGGATAAGACTATCCCGGATTTCACCAGTGCCCCGCTTAAGGATTCTTTGAACGATTGCCTCAAGACCAGCAGGTGTACCCATAATTTCTTCAAGTACACGGGAATCACTTAGCGTTTCGGGGATGTAGTTGCTTGCGTGACGTAGGAATGCGTCAACTTGGGATTCGGCTTCACGGAGTTGTTCGGGTGAAGGTCGTTCAGTTCTAGGCATCGATAGTTTTATATCAGGATATATCTTATAAGTCCAGATAAAGCTTCGTTAATTGAATAGTGCGATGGTTTGTGTATGCGCCCCTAGTTTGCGCTAGGCCGGTATACTTATTCTGTGGAAGTATATTTTTGCGATTACACCAAACCGGCCCTTGAAGTGATGAAAAAACACGGGATCACTAATGACGATATTCAGGAGATCTTTAACTTTGGCCTCACTGAGAGTCAAACCAGAAAGACCCTTGAAAGAAATGGGTTTAAGACTGGTATCCTTTACCAATACGACGGGTATTCGAGACGCTATGTCATTATCTCCGTCTTCCGTAGGCCACTGAAAGTAAAGTTGTTAAAGTAACGCGAACTGGCAGTTGCTAATAAGCCAAGCTGGAATTTCTAAGTTGTGGCTGCTAGTATATTAAGCTAGTGTCTAAAAGACGAACCAGAAGAGATAAAGAGCTCGCTGCTTTGCGCAGAGAACAAATTATTCTACCGGTATCAGGACCGGCTGCACAGCCTGACTCTGTGATCGATCTTAAGATTGAACGTCCTAAAATTGCCCCACCTTCGAGTTTCGAAAACACCACTGCAGTGTTATATGCAGGTGTTAAAAGAGACCTTCTAAAAACTCTGATCTCAATTGCGCTTGCACTAGCTTTGGAACTTAGTGTATATTATTTCCTATATTCTGCTTATCCAGCCAGAATTTTTTCTGGCTAATTAATGGAAGGAGGTGAAAGTTATGGCAAAGATGTATTGTGTAAAATGTCGCGCATCTCGTGAAGACCCGAATCCACAAAAAGTTACTATGAAAAATGGTAAACCTGCTTTGAAGGGGAAGTGCCCGGTTTGTGGAACCGGAATGTACAAAATCGGCGCTGCATAAATAACTCATTTAAATTAGAGCGTCGTTTAGCATTTTATTGCTGTCCACCTAAGTTAATTAGATGGGTGGTGTTTGTTTGTACTTTTGGAAACGTGATCTATCTGCCCATGGTCACGTTTGCAGTGTGAAGTGTTGTGGATGCTTGTTATAAATACCGTTGATGCAGGTTATTTTACTTTTTCCAAAAGTAGTCTAAGTTCCTCTGAAACAACGGCCGGGTCTTTTTCGTTTACTGAGACCCCTGTGCCTAGCTCTAAACCACCACGATGTTTGAAATGGGGGATAAGCCTTAAGTACCAATCTTTTTGGGGGAAGATATAAAAGTTATAGTTTCCTTTATCTGGTTTGCGTAGCTCTTCAGATTTAATCAAGAGAACCTTGATTAGCCGCTTTAATAAACTTGCTAAATCTTTGATCTCTTCATCGGCAACATCGGCATAAACACCGCCTTTTTTCTTGGGTGCAAGCCACATTTCATATGGCCACTGCGAAAATTCGGGGCAATAAACGGTAAAAAACTGATTTTCATCAACGACATTAGCAATTGGTTCCAGTTGAAGAGCTTCCAAGTTAATTTGACTAGGAATCACTACCAGTTGTGAGTGAGGGTGTTGAAGACTTCCACCGGCCAAGAACCCACGATTGTTAAAAATAATAACATGTCCTCTTTCTCGACGAACTTGAAATCGATTGCGATAGACTTTGAGTAAATCTTCTACCTGTGTTTGGGGAAAATCCTCAATATCAATACTATCTTGCGGTCCATGAATAATGAGCTCATGGGTATCTGTAATTGGAAATTTATTTGGGATTACTCTAATGTTTCCCAGAGAATAAATTTCTTGCAATGAATATTTCTCCATTTGCTCGGGAGTAGGATTTTGGTAAGCCAAACACAAAACACAGCTAGGTTTTTCAGTTTCATCGACACTGATTGAGGCATGAGGCCGGCTTGCCCTTCCCGGAGTAATTAGAACCCATCGATGGGTCGCAACATCAGGTACGAATCTTGCCATTTAAAGTTTGCTCACTTTCTCATACAGCTTAACATACTCAAGTGCTGATTTCCCCCATGAAAAATCTTGAGACATACCTTTTTCTATGATCGACCCGATATCACCGACTTGAAATAGTGCGGCTGCTCTATTTACCGCGCCAGTAAGCGACTTAGCGCTATAGTCGGCAAAGAGAAAACCGGTATGGCCATCTTCTATGGAGTCTCTAAGTCCGCCAACACTGTGAGCAATGGGAACGGCTCCATAATGCATGCCTATCATTTGAACTAAGCCGCAAGGTTCAAACTTTGAAGGTATGAGCATAAAGTCAGAAGCGCCATACATAAGATGTTCAAAATCCTCATGAAAATTTTCCTGGGTATTAACATAAACCATCTCTCCGTTTGATTCATTTGCTTTTTGAGCAAGCGCGTTTTCAATTTCTGGTGCACCCTTGCCTAACACCAGTAATTCACCATTTCGCAAAATTTCCGGTAAACTTTCTAAAATTAAGTCAAGTCCCTTTTGGTTTGTTAATCGGCCGATAAACCCAAAAAGCGGCTTTTGGGGATTTATTTTCAGTCCTACTAATTGCTCTAAGTGAATTCGATTTTCTTTTCTACCGAGCTTGTACGTTGACTGATCATAATTATTTTTTAGCAAGGGATCATGTCGGGGGTTCCAGAAATCATAATCTATTCCATTAAGGATCCCGGTCAATCTTCCCTCTCTGGTTCTTAGAACTTCTTCCAATTTCTCACCAAATACAGGTGTCAATATTTCCTTGGCATAGGTCGGGCTGACGGTTGTTATCCAATCAGCCCGTCCCAGACCCTGAAGCATCAAATCGAGCGAGTGGTCAGTTGCATCCCAAGCCAGGAGTTTATCATGATCAATATGCCCGCCCAATTTGGCATCAACTTCCAGAGATGACATTCCCTGATTTGCCAGGTTATGGATGGTAAAGACTTTCTTAACCTTCACACCGCCATCATCCAGGAGATGCAAAAGCAGTGCTGCATGCCAATCGTGGGCATGGACGATATCGACTTTGTTTGTTTCTTTTGAAAGCCAACAAGCGACCGCTTCGTTAAAAACGACAAACCTATTTATTTCATCTTGGGAAGAAGAAAAAGCTGTCTTACTAAAATAGACACCTCCACTTCCTATGTATTTATTTTCCCGAAATGCAGTTAATTGCACGACTGACCCCGGCAACTGGGTGGAAAAGACCTCGATCTTAAGGGGTTCACCTGCAAAATGAATTACGAAATTCTCTGTTTTTACCCAGGAAGAATAGTCAATAGTACAATATCCGGGAATTAACACGGTAGTGTTAACGCCTAAATTATGCAGAGCTTTTGGCAATGAGCCGATTACGTCTCCAAGCCCTCCTACTTTTACAATTGGCGTACATTCAGATGCAACAAACGCAACTTTCATAGTTTTTTATGTTCCCCTAGACTCGGGTTGTCCTGAGGCTACCCGCTCGTATTCCTTCCGATATCTTTCAATCATTTTATAAATTTCTGGTTCATTAAGCCGCCTTCTGAGTATGTCTACCGCATGTACCCCGTCATAAATATCGTTCTTAGTTTCAAGTTTCCAGAGAGCATCTCGCCACATGGTTGCTTCCTCATAATTTTCTTTTTTAGCGGCTTTTTTCATTTCTTTTTTCATAAACGCTACAAAAGCGTCATATACCCAGGGCTCTCCGGCACCGGTTGTTCGGTCTTTAAAAGGCACGCGCGGCGCTTCTCGATATTGCGCATAAACTTTTTTTATAAAACCTGTCCTTTGCCATTCAAATGTCTTGGCTACAATTTTATGATAAAGCTCTTGCGCTTTACTGACTACCTCAGGTAAAACCCCAGGCACACTTTTAATCGCATCCAACAAGCCCCACGTCCCTGCTTCGACCACCTCCACCGACCACCAAGGCCTCGCCGAAGCCCAAAAGAAATGGTCCGAAGACAATGCCGCGTCCAGTTTTTTCCTTGCTTGACTGACTTGCGGATCGTTCTCGTCAAAATTTTGAACTTGTGACAGCGCTAGCCCTTGGAGTTCCCACTGCCATGTTTGGATAATATTATTTTGGTCTTTCCAGGTGAGAAACTGAACATTATTTTCGATATCCTTCTCCGTTGACGCCCATGTCGAATCGGCCAAAATTGCTTCCTTGCGGCTTGGAAAAAGTGCAGGAATCTCTGATATAAACGCATGATCTATATCAACCGACTTTAAAAGATTAACCAATAGCTTATCAAGCCCTGGCCGGTGGTGACCAAAAGTCTCCCCATCCATTCCTGTCACCAGATACCCCTTTTGAAAAAAATCCTTTATTCCCTTAAAGTCCTGCACTTTCCTAATCAGGGCACTCATTATCAAATTCGAGTGAATCCTGTCCCGAAAGTATACAAAAATACCCTCTCCCGCGACGGTGTAAACCGCATGGGTATCGACCTGGCTTATCCTGCCTCCTAGTGCGATTTCATCAACGATAATCCATTTATATCCAAGTCTTTTCAAGATAGGTAAAAGGTTCTGGCTAAAAGCCATCTCGGGCGGAAAAAATCCAACCGGATTATAAAACTCACCGAAGAATTTTCTATTCGTCTCACGGTTTAGTTTAATTTGCCTCACCACTTCCTCCTCCGGAAGGAAAGGCAATAGAGCATGATACTTAGCACTATCAGTAAACTCTATTTGTCCTCTCTCCAGTGCTTGTTTTAAGCCGTCTATTACATCCTGATACCCACAGTTTACGAGTTGCTCCGTCAGTGCGCCGCTCATATTAAGAGTTATTTTTATCTCCGAATTTTCAAGAATGTGCTTAACCAGCGGTCGATAGCTTTCGTTAACGACTCTTTTTAAGATATCCTCTGCTTGATTTGCCGGTTGGTAGAGATGTAAGAAACATACCCAAACTACCTTTTTTTTATTATTAGTATTTTTTCCTGACATATTCTTTAACACCGTTTCGATTTTTTCCCGAACTTCTCTTGACCGACATCAATAATCTCTAAAGCCAAACGAGTGGCTTCCTTCTTTTGCTCTAATGACGCCCGGCTCGAAGACAAGATCGATTTCTCCAGAAGATCTGTGCCTGCTTTAACCATTGGAGGTAACCAACAAGGATCAGCGCTTGCCCACCAAAATTGATCTGACTGTTCCCCTTGGTCCAGAAAGCTTCTCGCCGTCGAACCTTCCGGTTCTAAGGACGACGCCTCAATTGCCAGTTTCAGAAGACGCCACTGTAGATTGTGAACAGGATTTTCGGGATTGTCCCACCGTGGAAAAACCCGTACCCCCGCTGCCGTCTCTCGGAAAAAACCCCACGTCGAGTCCAATGGCTCAAGTTCCGCCCCCAACGAAGAGTCCTCAACAATCCGCGAGATATTTAACAGTTTAAATGACGATGCCCTTTTTTTATCAGCCTTAAGAAATGACCTAAGAAGATTCATCTGAGTTCTTCGATGCCAACCAAAAGTTTCCGCATCCATCGCCAAAACTATATGCCCATTCTGATCAGTTAGCGGATCAATTACCTTTTTAAAGTTCTTCAGACTCCTAACTTCGGCAAAGGCGATTTTATAGGAAAGGTTGGGGTCCCGAAAAACTACCTTAATCGGTAAATTATAAATTGAATTCGTCTCACGAGAGACCTCAGGCGTACTCGGAAAGTCTGTTCCCAGTCTTGCTGAACGATCGAGCAGCACCCAGCGGTATCCAAGTTTCGAGATCACCTCCGCCGTAACCCGGGAGTAACCCATTTCCGGCGGAAAAAATCCGAGCGGTTTTGATAAATTCAGCAGTCGTTTAAGTACTGCTTCCTGGAGCAAAAGTTGCCTCTCAACCTCGCCGGAAGGGAGTTTAAACAAAAGTGGATGGTACTTGGCTGTTCCTACAACTTCAATATTGCCCTGGTTAAGAATTGCCCGCCAACGGTTGATAATGTCTCCCCTACCCGACTGTTCCCAAAGATCAAGTAAACTGCCTGTAAGATTTACGGTAAACTTCGCCTCGGGAAATTCCTCAAAAAGGGTCAACAGCGGCTCGTACGACCGGAGGGTAATTTTCCTGAGCGTCTCCGAAAATTGTGTCGACGGTTGATAGAAGTGGAGTAATAAACCAATATTAAGCATCTTTTCTAAAGCTCCTCCGGGCGGGGAGAGGTAATTTTCACCTGTCTCTTAAGCTTTACTGCCCGATCATATGCCTTAACATAATGCTCGGCGACTCTGTCCCAAGAAAAATCCTGATTCATCGCATTTTTAACAATCTTTTTCCAGACTTCAGGATATCTAAGTGCCTCTAGCGCTCGCATTATTGTAGCGAATAAGGCCATTGAATCGTACTTATTAAACAAAAACCCCGAGAAACCGTCCTTAATTGTGTCAACGTGGCCCCCCGTCGCCCGCGCAACCGGAATACATCCGTACCGAAGTGCCTCCATCTGTACAATCCCGCACGGTTCAAACTTACTCGGTAAAAGTATTATGTCGGCTCCCGCAAAAATATGTCTCGGCAGAAGCGGGTCACGTCGGAGGTTTAAACCAACCTGTTTAGGATATCGATTGAACAACTCTGAAAAAAACGATTTGTACCTTGTCTCCCCATCGCCGTTAACCACAAATTGAATTTTCATCTCCCCTAAAAGGTAATCCATAATTGGATAAAGAAGATCTAACCCTTTTTGTTCATTAAGGTTATTTGAGATCGCCACTATCGGAATATCAACATTTTTCTCCAGTTGAAACTCGGCCTGAAGTTCCAGCTTGTTATACCATCGCTTGTCGATTGTTCGCACGTCATAATTAAAGTCAATATTTTTATCAGTTTTAGGGTCAAATTCGTCATAATCCAACCCGTTTGTAATCCCTACGAGCTTAGTTCGAACTTCCTGGAGAAGTTGATCAAGCCCCTCGCCATACTCCGGCGTCAAAATTTCGTGGCTGTAATTTTCGGAGACAGTCGATATCAAATCGGAATAAAGAATCCCTCGGCGCATTGAATTAAGTTTACAAAACCGTTCCGAGTAAAAACCAGGCACTTCACTTTGTCCATCGTCATAATCAAGTTCTGAAACGAATCTATGGTCAAAGTTTGCCTGATAGATAAGGTTATGAATCGTGTAGATAGTCACCAGCTTACTAAGTTTGGTGTTTAAATACTCCGTCTTGATAAGTTGAGGAATCAGCCCACATTGCCAATCGTTGCAGTGAATTATATCCGGACACCAATCACCACAAGAGTTGATAAATTGCAAAACGCCTCTTTGTAAAAGTCCCCAACGAATTGAATCATCGGCATATGCATAAACATTCGCTCTTTGCTCATAAAACTCCATGTTCTCCAAAAAATAAGTTGGTGGCCCACCTGACGCTTGATGTAACTTTACATTGCAAAAGAGAGGTTCCGACTCTGGATCTCCCGTCTCAACCTTGAGGCTTTCGGCGACCATTTTTTTGATAGGAAACTTTTCCAAGTCAATAATTCCATACTTGGGGATCATCACTCGCGCGTCTACCCCCATTTTGATTAAAGCCTTAGGTAAAAAGTACGCTACTCTTCCCAAGCCTCCAACGGCCGCATATGGATACATTTCTGATGCCACAAAAAGCACCCTAAAAGGAGCTGTCATAGTTCTAATTATAACCTTAAACAGACCAAAAGTCCCTCGTGCCTAAAATGAGTATCCATTACTCACCGGCAGTTGCCCTAGGTCGATATTGAAGAGCTTCCGCAACATGATTGGTTGAGATTTGATTACTTTCTTCCAGGTCCGCGATTGTCATGGCCACCTTTACAATTCGAAAATATCCTCTTGCCGAAAGTCCGAATCGGGCGGCCGCTTGTCCCAATAAAGTTAGACATTCGGAGGATAAAGAACAAAATGTTCGAACGTCACGTGTGCCCATATCGCCATTTGACTTAAGCGGTGTGCCGCGAAAACGCTCTAATTGCCGCTCACGGGCTTTTTGTACCCGTTTCTTAATCGAGGCCGAAGTTTCACGAGGATTATTAATGGCGGTGAGTTTTTCTACTTGAACTGTCGGTACCTCGATGTGAAGATCGATTCTATCCATAATCGGGCCAGATAGGCGTTTTTGATAACGAATTACCTGGCCTGGCAAACATATGCAATGTCGAACTTCGTCGTAAAGATAACCACAAGGGCATGGATTACTGGCTGCCACCAAGACAAAATTGGCCGGAAAATGAGTTGTTCGTCTTGCCCTGGCGACCGATACCATTTTGTCTTCGATCGGCTGTCTTAGGGCCTCAAGAACGTTTCGTGGGAATTCCGCAAATTCGTCCAAAAAAAGTACTCCTCTGTGGGCAAGCGAAATTTCCCCAGGGGTCGGGATAGATCCGCCACCAATAAGCCCGATCCTCGAGGTTGTATGATGGGGCGACCTGAAGGGACGGTGTTTGATAATCGAATCTCCAATAGGAAGATTTCCGGTTACCGAATAAATTTTAGTAACCTCAAGTGCTTCATCTTCCGTCATTGCCGGCAATATCCCAGCCATTGCTCTTGATAGCATTGTCTTTCCGGCTCCAGGTGGACCTTGCAAAAATACATTATGTGAACCAGCCGCAGCTATCTCCATCGCCCTTTTGGCCTGTTCTTGACCAACAATATCAGCAAAATCAAAACCTAAATCCTCCGGTTGTCCATCTAGTAATTTTTCTAATGGGTGATACTCTGCTGGATAAATTTTCCCCAGTCCCTTTAAATGCTTTAACAGAACCGTCAGTGAGGAGATCGGATATATTTTTATTTTGTCGATAATGCTCGCTTCTTGAGCATTTACGTCAGGTAGAAAAACTGATTGCATCCCCGCTTTTTTAGCCAACATAACCAACGGGAGAACCCCGTTTGTACTGCGCAGTTTTCCATCCAGGGATAGTTCCCCGAAAATAAAAACATTCTCAAATGTGCCCTCTAGTTGACCGGAAGCGATCAGTAGCCCGAGGGCGATGGGGAGGTCGTATGCTGGGCCTACTTTGGGTAGATCAGCCGGGGCCAGATTAAAATAACCAATACTGAAAAACCCAACGGCTATATTCTCGATGAGGCAGGCTATTTGCCGA
>LCJH01000013.1 GCA_000999595.1 Microgenomates group bacterium GW2011_GWA2_44_7 | reverse complement strand
TAAGTAGCACAACGTTTATTTTAATTTATTGTGGATTACTTATCTCGATAGATCAAGCTGCCCTTGGTGGATCCTCTTTGCCAAATGATCAAAGACCTTGCTGGGCAGTGAACAATACACCGCTCTAACTGGGCATCTCTGCTAAGGATTAATATCATTTTTTTGTTAAAAAAGAGGTAATTATCATTGTCGGTTTCAAGTGATTGGAATAAAATAGCCCTCAATATGAAAGCAATAATTTCGGTAGGAAACTTAATTAAAAAGTATAAGGATAAGGAACCACAAGTCTCTCGCCGGAAAATCGGAGTGATTTACAAACAGTATGTTATTAAATGAAAATATTAACGCACCGGAGTTTGTAGGACTAACTAATTGGTTAAATTTAAAGTCTGGAAAAAGCGAGCTTAAGCTAAGTGATCTCAGGGGAAATGCAGTTTTAGTCGATTTTTGGACATACACCTGTATTAACTGTATCCGTACACTCCCCTTTATAACTTCGTGGTATGAAAAGTATAAAGATCAGGGTTTTGTGGTTGTGGGTGTGCATACACCAGAATTTGAATTTGAGAAAAAATCGAAAAATGTTACCTCCGCGGTAAAACGATTCGGAATTAACTATCCTGTCGCCCAAGATAACAACTACGCTACCTGGAATAGTTACGCTAACCATTATTGGCCTGCGGAATACTTAATTGATACACAAGGAAAAATAAGACGAATACACTTTGGAGAAGGGGAATATGACAAAACAGAAATGACGATCCAGCTCTTGCTCAAAAGAACAGGCAAGCGAGTTGATAATGGACTTATTTGTCTACCCGATCAAACCCCTCGTTTACATCTTTCTCCAGAAACATATTTAGGTTCAGAAAGGATGGCTTATTACTTTCCAGGTGGAAACGTCAGAAACGGAACGGATGAATTTGATCTTACAGAATACCCAGAACGTGATTCCTTTAGCCTTGGTGGTCGCTGGACAATTACCGAAGATAGGGCAACAGCCAAGGAGGGAAGCGTACTGACTTATAATTTCTATGCCGAGAAAGTATTTTTAGTCATGCATCCAACGGGTAACAAAGTGGCAAAAATTGAAGTCTTTCTAGATAATGATCGAGTGGCAAAAACCGACTGGGGTAAAGACGTAAAAGGTGGCGTTGCAACAATTAACAGTGACAGACTTTATAACTTAATCGATCTCAAGGGAGCGGCAGAAAACCACATTTTAAAATTGGTAGTTGCAGAATCTGAAGTTGAGCTGTTTGCTTTTACTTTTGGTTAATAAACTAGATAAAGGTGTAAACAAAGGGGGCGATACCAGCGGTCGATTCAACCACAAGCACGGCGATAAAAAGGATTAAAAGAATAAAGATAGGAATCATCCACCACAGCTTTCTTTGCCAAAAGAAAGCCAGTAAACTATTAAAAATATTAATCTTAGTTCCTATCGATGACAGTTTGCCCATGTTTCTAGTTTATCGTATTTTCCCCTTTTCAACTAGGTAGTTTCCCAAAACGAGGACGTCAATTCCGCTTCGCGTAAAAGTCGAAATGGCATCCGAAGGGGAATTAACAATTGGTTCTCCTTTTAAGTTAAAAGAGGTATTTAACAAAACATACGTCCCGGTCTTATCTCCGAATCTCTTTACTACGTCAAAATAACGTGGGTTAACTTTGCGATCAATTACTTGAAGTCGCCCGGTACCGTCAACATGTGTTACTGCTGGTATTTCTTTTTGTTTATTCTTTCTAACGTTACAAACAATTGTCATAAACTTAGCCGGTTGCGACTTCGTTACATTCGGAAGATCAAAATATACATGTGCCTTCGAAGCGATTACTACCGGTGCAAACGGTCGAAATGGTTCACGGAACTTAATTTTAACGTTTATATTATCCTTCATGTCTTTCTTGCGAGGGTTAGCTAGGATACTTCTGTTCCCAAGGGCTCTCGGACCCCACTCCAGTCGATCTTGGAACCAACCCACAACCTGTCCACCGATCAGCTTCTTGACAACAAAGTCAGTAAGTTCTTTACGTGCAAATTTTTTATATAAAAGATGATTACTATTTAATGCTTTGACAATCTCCTGATCGCTAAATTTTGGCCCAAGATAACTGTTGGTTAATGTAAAAGATTTTTTCTCCTTAGCTATAAAGCGGCTTACATAGAGGGCTGACCCCATCGCGCCACCGCTGTCGCCAGCCGCCGGTTGGACAAAAAGCGTTTTAAACGGGGTTTCTTTTACGATACGGCCATTGGCAACTCCGTTAAGTCCTACGCCACCGGCTAAACATAGCCTGGTCAGTTTTGTTTCTTGATGCAGGTGTCGTGCTTGGGTAAGAATTATCTCCTCGGTGATTTCTTGAAGACTGGCCGCAATATCGGCATATACCTGGTTTTCTTTGGCAAGTTTTTTATTAAGCGGCTGATCCTTATAATAAATTGGGTAACCGCTTTTCAGGGTGAAAAACGGCGAACCAGGAGTTCTTGGTTGACCAAGGATTTTCGGAACCAAAGGGGAAAACATTTTATCGGTAGAATGTGGGAAGTCAAAATATTTCAGATTTAATTGGATACTGCCGTCATCAAACAGGTGAAAGAGTTTATAAATTTCCTTTTTATAGTTGGGTTTACCGAAACCGGCCATCCCCATAACTTTGTACTCTCCTTCGTTTACTTCAAAACCTAAAAAAGCGGTGATAGTGGCATAGAGCAGGCCTACAGAATGGGGAAAGTTCATCTCTTTAACCAATTGAATTCTATCTGGACTGCCGGTTCCGTAAACCGAAGAGGTCCACTCTCCGACCCCATCGTTGGTAAGTATGGCTGCTTGCTTAAATCCTGACGGAAGAAAGGCGGACGCAGCGTGGGATAGATGATGAGGCAAGAAAAGGATTTTGTCTTCTTTGACACCTAATTTTTCGATGATGTGTGATTTTATCCACAACTTTTGTATAAACCATGTGGTAACTGTTTTATGGAAGTAATCAAAAGATTGTGGATAAGTTTGGAAGATAGTTAAAAAGAGACGCTCCAGTTTTAAAAACGGTTTTTCGTAGAACACCACATAATCAAGGTCTTTTGAAATCAAATGAGCAAAGTCCAAACAAAAGTTAATGGCACTTATCGGAAAGTCGGAGTCGTGTTTTTTTCTGGTAAATCTTTCTTCCTCGGCGGCGGCAACAACCACACCATTCTTAACTAAGCAAGCAGCCGCATCATGATAATAACAAGAAATGCCCAATATATTAGCCATATCACATCTCCTTTATTTTATTTTCCGCGTCGGAAAAAGGCCACGGTTGCCAATTAGTTTTAATGTTACCTTGTCGGAGCGTGTCATGAGTTAGGCGAAACCAAATTCCCAGTGGAACCAAGAGCGTGAAGTAGATTATTCCTAAAATTATTTTGGCTTGGAACTCCATCGCCACTCGGGAAATCTCTTTCCATCTTTTCCAAAGTTGTGAGATATTTTGTTTCATTTTATTTATCAATTATCTCGCGAATCTTGCCAGAAACAAGCTGGCCAACCAGTTCGTTCCCTCGGTCATTCCAATGAGTATCATTTTCTTTGTAATAATCAATTGGGTTCCCAGAAAGTATCTCTGGCGTTAGATCATACAACTTAGCAGAAAGGCCATTCTTTTGAAAATACTCAGAAATAATTCTTTGAAGTTTATAAATATTATCATCAGCTAAAGAGTCGTTGCTCATAAGCTTTGCCTGCCACTTAGAAGTCTCAAAGACAAGAAGCATAGGAATGTCTTGAGAATACAATAATTTGTCTATTCCCGTCAGGACGAAAAGTAGTTTATCAAATTCCGGTTGGAGTTGGGGTAGACATCCTTCATCTTTATAAATGCAATCTGTAAAAGTTAAGTAATTGTAAAAGTTATTTTCCTGAAGTTGTCGGGCTTCGTCCGAGGGATGAAATAAAAAAGGTGCCGTGCGATCCAACCAATTGGCTAGCAGTACCCAAAGATGTGAATTGTACAAATATGGGTAGCGATAACGGAGCGGTATTATGCCATCCCACTGGCGTCCTTGCCCATCAACTTTTCGCCAATTAGAAACCACCTGAAGGGGGAGTCCATTCGCCTCTGTCCGAACCCACTGATTGGGTTTTAAATCAGCGATGTCATTTTGAAGATATAAGCCCAAGACAACGAGGTCAGGTTTTAGGGCTAAACCTTCAGCCTTAAGATATGCATAATAAGAGTCAGGGCTATATCCCCCATAAAATCCCGCGTTGATTACTTCTAAGTTGTGGTCCTCTCTTAGCAATGTCTGCGTAATATATGGCCAAGCTTTGTGAAAGTCATCCGCTCCTTCAACAAAGGAATCACCAACAACAAGCACACGATAGATAGTCGGCGGCTTTTCAATCAGAAATTCATCACTATGATATCCAAGAGAGTTAGTCGTAAAATCGCCATAACGAAGATTAGCTTTCCAGGTGAATGGCGCAAAATTACTCGGACGCCAGTAGCCACGACTCATTGCAATTGCCTCATCATAAGTAATTTGAGGTTTGATTTTCCTTACAAGGAATTCAAGGGAGGCAAGACCTAAGATTAAAACTAAAGTCGAGATGGACATTCCCAGAATTAGAGCTTTTGCTGAAAATATTAATTTATTGATATTCATAATTCGTTGTAACTACGGCGCTGTTTGGAAATAATTTTATCTCATCTTCCTCGGTGAAGTTAATATCCTTTTTTGGTATGTCATAAATGGTGAAAATAGTCTTTGCATTTTCTGTCGGAGTTTTGTGCCAGCGCCATAGAAGTAAATACTTGTAGTTATCCAGATAATTTGGAAGGTTCACAATATCAGGCCGAGGCTTAAGGGAGAAAGGCTGATTCTTGGATTGCTGATCGATATAATCAGCAATTTCTTCCTGGACTGATAACGGTAAGACGTATGGTCGACCCAACAAGACAAGTTGTCCGGACACTATTAAGTTAAAAGTATTAGCACCAATCAGAACAAGAAAGATTGTCAGAACCCTAGATCTTGGGTGTTCTTTTTGAAAAGTCGAAATTGAAAAGGCGATAAGTAAACTAATAATCGGAAAGAGAAATGTTAAGTAGTGTTGTTGAACTGAACCAAAGAAGATAATTGCCACAACGGATGCAATTGTTGTCTGAAGACAGATCCGAATAACCCAGGGAAGTTTTTTGCTTTTGATCAAAATTCCATACAGAAAAGCCAATAAGCCGATTGCGAATAATACAGAACCTATCGGGAAGAATAGAAGCTTTAATATATCAACCAAATTAATGACAGTATTCATCAAAGAAGAAATCGTCACTGCGTGACCCCAGTCAGCCACGCCGAAACTTGATAATATCCGATAAGGAAGCCATAGAAAAAATCTTAAAGTCATCGAAAAATGATTAGTGACATCATAATAAAGGAGCGGAGTAAGCGTTATAAGCACTGGCAACAGAAATAAAAAAATCTTTGACGTCAAAGATTTACAAGAATTCCGATGTGTATAGATAAAAACAAAAAGTACCAAAACCGCGGCCGCCAGATGCGTCTGGAGTAGAACCCCACAAATAAGTCCAAGAATTACAATATGCCCAGAAGTTAGAGCCCCTCTCCATCGAGCCATAAGAATTAAAAGTATTGTTACAAATATCGGAGCCAAGCTTGGATGCAAAGGCGTTCTCGACCAAAGGATAATCAAGGGGCTGGTCATGTAGAAAAAAGCCGCCACCGACGATGCCTTCTTGCCAATATATTTTTTGCCAAAATAATAAATAAGCGGCGCCACAAATGCGTCTAAAGCGGTCGAGAGAATGACGATAGATCGCGGATCACCCTGAGATACCATTAAAAAAGGTGTCCACAAATAATAAACAAAAGGTCCTAAATATAACCAACCAAGACTGGTAGGTGGACCGAGGAGCGCAAGTTGATGAGTTTGGACAATATTGTAAATAATAAGCAGGTCCCGCCCTGAATCACTGGATAGGGGAATAGAATTAAGGTCATAAGTACGAAGCAGCAAACCCAAAACAAAAAAAAGCAAAATTAGCATTATCACGGTTATTTTATCGCAAGAAGTATTTATTGTTTTGCTAAGATATAAGAAATGGGTGACAATTTACTCAGTAAAGTACTAACGATAACGATTCTTCTTTATTGGCCGATAAGTTTTTTGCTGGCAAATAATCCCAAAGATTTTATTACATCTTTTTTCTCCAACGTCGTTTTCATCATTTGCATATCTCTATATCAAAAGGGCGTAAGGTGGTGGACAGCTCCCTTATTAACTCTCGGTCTGGTAAATCCTGTCCTGATGATTTTTCCTTTATTTGTCGCCGCGTTCTGTTTTTGGTTAAAACCAACCAAAGTCAACTTGGCAATCCTATTTCTGGCAGTGATGATCAGCCTTACCCAGTTAAATACTTTTTATCAACACTCAGTTTTTAAGTACGATCGAGACACCTATCAACGAAAGATAGAACAAGGTTATCTCTATCCGAATGTCTTTTTAGCAAGAGTCTTTCAAAACAAACTTACCATATACCTAGAAAGAATTAGCTTTAATTTTTTTGCACTGTTGGACCCTAATAACTACTTTTTCAGTTTCCATCCGCGAGAGATCGTCGGTGATAATCAAAATTTAGATAAATTTCCCTTTTGGGCAATAGCATTTTTATTAATCGGATTATTTAAAATGCGAAGGCTTAAGCGACGCGACTGGTTTCTTCTCATAATCTTGACAGCATTAATAATTAATCTTTCAATTTTGGCAAAATTTGACCGTCACGACCTGGTTTTATATCTTCCCTTGTCGCTTGTAATAATTTCGGGCCTTAGGAAACTGTCAAGTTCATGGGTACAAATTGTCCTGTTATTAATTACAGCGGTCGAATACCTCCGTTTAATCTTTAGATATGCCTAAAAGGAGCGTCTTTTTAATCAGTTTAATACTCTTGGCGATTTCCATCTTGGGTGCCGCAATTAGATTCTACAAATTAGGTCAGGTACCAGCAGGACTTTATATTGATGAAGCCGCCCAGGGATACTCGGCTTATTCCATTCTAAAAACAGGCAAAGATGAATTTGGAAAAACGCTTCCGATTATTTTTAGATCTTTCACCGACTTTAAAACTCCGGTCTACATTTACTTGATCGTACCGCTTATACCCATCTTCGGGTTAACGTCTTTCGCGGTAAGATTTCCTTCATTTTTCTTTAGCGTTTTGACATTCCCGCTGCTGTTTCTTTTGCTTATCAGGGTCACCCATAAGCGTTATGCCATTGCCTTAGGAATTGTCACCACTTTTTTACTAGCGATTTCTCCTTGGCACACGCTCTTCGGCCGGACAAATTTTGAATGTAACGTCGCCCTCTTTTTTCTTTTACTAGGTGTTTATTTCTTTTACACAGGATTAAAGCATCGGTGGATGTTGGTGCTATCAGCATTAATGTTTGGTGTTTCAATAAACGCCTACCACTCCCAAAGGATCATAACGCCACTGATAGTAATATTTTTAACATGGCGATATCAACACGTACTTAAAGATAAGATATTTAGGAAACCTCTTTTAATAGCTGGTATATGCGGACTTCTTATTATGCTACCGCTTCTTTCCGTAGCCACAACCCCGGGATTTTTATCTCGGGCAAAGAGTCTTAATATTATCAGCCAACCCAATCGAAAACCGGCCGGGTATATATCAGATGTTACAGGGTGGGGCGGCCATATTGTAAACAGTTCTCTCTTTCTTACCTCGCGGGAATTTCTTTCGTTATATATCTCTTATTTTTCTCCCAGGAATATGTTTAATTTGGGTGATTACGGACCCAGAAGTTCCTTTCCGGCATTAGCCACTTTCTTTTCGTGGCAATTTCCTTTTTATATCTTCGGCTTATATATCGTTATTAAAAAAAAGGAACTGGGAGAACTAAGAAATTTAACCCTCGTGCTTCTTTTGGTTTCGCCAATTCCGGCAGCGGTTACAGGTGATCCCTATACGACAATTCGTGCCCTCCCGCTTGTTATCCCGCAACTTATTGTTATTGGCTTGGGAATTATTTTTAGTTTTCTTTATTTAAGAAATCATCTGAGGATTATATTTGCGACAGTTCTGGTCTTCCTGTCGATTTATTCTTTATTACAACTTTATAGTTCTGCCTTTATATTAAATGAATATTATCGGGCCAAAGACTGGGACTATGGTTTTGATAAGGTAGTCAAAACAATTATGGCCAGTGATCCGGGTCTACCTGTTATTGTCGATAACGCTCGCGGTGAGAATTACATAGAGCTGTTATTCTATTTACGCTTCGATCCCGAAAAATATCAAAAAGAAAATTTCGAGGTTCCCGTAAGTGAATACTACACAAACCTTAAACGTAATTCTGAAAAGACAATTGGGCGCATCACGACCAGACCGATTGTTTGGGAGAAGGATTTGGTTACTGATCAAATTTTGGTGGGAGACGAACTGGCGATATCAAGGCAACAGATTGAAGAGAATAGGCTGGAAATTATAAAGGAGGTTCCTTATCCTGATCGGAAGGTAGCGTTTAGAATTGTAAGGACGAATCCGAAGTATCAGATGGAGAAACGTCGGGAATATATTCTGACAAAAGGGTTGTGAAATGTGTTTATACTGAAAAGTTTGGTCGCAAATTTTTTAGTGCCAGAGGTGGGAGTCGAACCCACAACCGTGGCCTTATGAAGACCCCGCTCCGCCATTGAGCTACCCTGGCTTGAGGCTAATTTTAACCTTTTAGTTGACAAAATGAAACTCTCGGTAGTAGGATATTTCTCAACTGGATAAACCCGTTGATCTGGCAGGTTGGAGCTAGGGAGGGGCATAAAGGTATATGACGGAGCCAAAACCGTAGAAAGATAGGAACGTGTGTCATCAAGGTGACTTGGAGGAGCACGTCAAGAAAGAGAGCAATCTCTTGTTTGATGTCTCCCCGAAAGGGGATTTTTTATTTAGCTCGCCGGAGATAATAGTGGAGGCAGCTTGGAGATTGCAAAAAGCAAGGTGGTACCGCCGAGAAAGTAATCAGCAAGCTAAAAAACAGATGGCTGATTACAAGGCCCTTGTGAGTTTCTCATCATTTTGTGGTGGGAGATTTACAAGGGCTTTTTTTGTTCCAGTCTTATCCAATCCTCGGGTAATGCGCCCCGAGGGATTGGAGAAAGGAGGGATATGGACGACTGGAAATAAACTCTAACTGAGGGGTCCAGCTCTCCTCAGAGATTTTCGTCCGTGACACACAAGCTGGCAGCAACGTTAATGTGTGTCACGGAAATTAATCAAAAAAGTTGTATTATCAAAATATGATTGACAAAAAAGTTCAAAAATATAGTGACGAGCTTAAAAAACTTGGGATTGGGCACGAAATTGTCGAGCACCCTGAGCTTAAAACCCCTCCGGAAGTGATGGGTTATCTTGGTTTGCCACTTTCGTTATCAGTGCCCACGTTAGTCATGAAAGCAGATAACGGCTTCATCGCATTCGTCCGGCGAGGGGATACTCATATCGACATGAGAAAGCTCAGAGCAGTCTTGGGGGTAAAGAAACTGAGAATGGCCAACGAGGAAGAATTTACGCGTTTAACCGGAGTTCCTCTCGGTGCCGCTACAGTTTATTCTCCTGGGTTGCCAACCTTCATTGATAAGAAAGTTTTCGACGAGAAATATCTTTATGGCGGAACGGGAAGCTTCGTATTTACTTTTAAATATAAAACCGAGGACCTAAAAAGGATCGATGGAGTTAGAATAGTAGATGTGACAGACGTTTTACCGCAAGAAAAAGAAAGTTCAGGTAGACGAGTTTTTTCAGGAATCCAGCCCAGTGGTAACCTGCACGTCGGGAATTACGTTGGGGCGATAAAACATTGGGTGGTAGGGCAGGAAGAAGGATTAAATATCTTCTGCATTGTAGACCTGCATGCGATAACCGTACCACAGGACCCCACACAGCTTCATGAGAAAAGTCTAGAGCTGGCGGCGATTTTACTGGCTGCGGGAATTGATCCAGAAAAATCGATACTTTTCATTCAATCGTACAATCCGGACCATGCGAACCTTGGATGGATATTAAATTGCTACCTTTCTATCGGCCAGATGAATAGGATGACTCAATACAAGGACAAATCGAAGAAGCAGCAGTTTGTTAGTGTTGGGCTTTTTGATTATCCGGCGCTGATGGCCGCGGATATCCTTCTCTATAATACGACCGAGGTGCCGATAGGCGAGGACCAGAAGCAACACGTTGAACTAACCCGGGATGTGGCAGAAAGGTTTAATAAACAACACGGTTATACTTTCGTTTTACCTGAACCGGTGATTCCGAAAGTGGGGGGGCGGGTGATGGATCTTAAAAAGCCAATGCAAAAAATGAGTAAAAGCGATGAAGATCAATCGGGAGTTATTGGTCTTTTAGATACACCAGACGAAATTAGGGAAAAAGTAGACAGTGCAGTTACAGATAGCGGCAAGCAAATTGTGTACGACGAAGAGAACAAACCAGGCATTTCTAATTTGATTGCAATTTACTCACAACTAAACGAAGTGTCGGTTAGTGAGGTCGAGAGGAGATTCAAAGACAGTAGCTATGTTAATTTTAAAAAAGCAGTCGCAGAAGAGGTGATTGAGTCGATCACTCCATTGCAGAAGCGCTATCGGGAGCTAAGGGGGAGCGGTGAGCTAACGAAGGTTCTCAAGCGCGGGGCGGAAAGAGCGAGGGAAATATCCGGACCAAAACTTCGTGAAGTTTACGAGAAAATAGGATTTGTCGTTTAGGGTGTAAAATAGCCTCATAATGGCCAAAAACAACCCGCGAGGGTTTTTTAATGCAGTAAAGAAGGCAAAAAGTATTGTTGTTATTCCGTCAGCGAGGCCGGATGCTGATTCACACGCTTCGGGAATCGCGATTAGAAGGTGGTTAGAGCTAAAAGGGAAGTCAGTTGACTTATATATAGGAGAGAAGCCAATTAAAATGGCTAAACTCTTTGAAGAAAATTTTATAGTGGTGGATACAAATACAATTGATTTTGGTAAGTATGATCTTTTAATAGTGCTTGATTGTGGCAATCCCCCGGAAAAATTATTAAATGATTGGAGGCGTTTTGGTGTATTTAGAATTCCCACCAATTTAGAAATTGCTGCTATTGATCATCATAAAGAGACAGCCCATCTTACAGATAATTTTATATATGAAATTGCCTCTTCAACAAGTGAACTTATCTACCGTTATATATACCAGACGGAAGGTATCAAACCTGATAAAGAATTAGCGACATACCTGTTCCAAGGTATTGCCTCGGACACTGGTTATTTAAGGTGGAATATAAGCGCAGAGACTTTTAAAGTAATCTATCAATTATTGGAGCAAGGCGCGGATCTTAAGCAAGTACTAAACGCTACCTTTACGGGAAATTCAATGTGGGCATTTCAAGCATTACCATATGTAATTAGTAAAGTGCAGTTTGATCAAAACATGGGTTTAACTTATTCAGAATTTACTCAGAAGGATTTAGAAAATATGAAATTAACCAGGGAGCAATGGTGGGTGACAAGGATTTGGTATCAGGCAATATTGGCACGATCGACAATCGGCTACCCGTTAGACTTAATATTTGAAGATCTTGAGGGACAAGAAGGTATACATGTTTCCGGAAGGTCAGATATATACCAAGAGAAGCCTTTTGATATCACAGAGTTAATGGCTAAGTGTGGAGGTAAGGGTGGTGGACATATGGGCGCGGCCGCTTTTGAGCTGCCCGGGAGTTTATCGGAAGTTAAAAGGAAAGTGTTTGCAGCGGTTAAGGAAATTAGAGAGAATTAGATTGATGGCAAAGACTTTTCCCTACTTAGAAGTTTCGGGAACGCATAAAGACGTGGGAAGAGCGATTGGGAAAATGTGGGGCGACAAGATTCAACAATCTATTTGTTGGCGACGAGAAAATATTCCGGATTACCCGCAGCATTTAAAAAATGTAGAGAAGTATGTAAATGCTACCGAAGATGACTTTCCAAAACTAATCGAAGAGGCTGAGTCGATTGCTGCGGCAGCCGGCGTCCCCTTTCTCGACTACTTCTTTATGAATAATCCGGAGGAATACAGCGTGGATGAAGAGTGGGTCAAAAAAAATGTGCCGATAATAGAGCACTGCACAATTGCGGTTAGTTTCAACGATAAGGACGTTGTCGTTGGCCACAACGAAGACTGGGCACCCGATGCCATTGATAGTTTATATATTCTTCGGGCAACGATTGGCAGGACCACCCATTTGGGCTTGCAATACGGGACAG
>LCJH01000012.1 GCA_000999595.1 Microgenomates group bacterium GW2011_GWA2_44_7 | reverse complement strand
TAGCCTTAGCCACGGGCAACCTTTGCTACGTCACCCTTTTTTCTTTGGGGAGAATGGATATCGATGGGTTCGTACGGAGGTGTCAGGAACTTGGACTGGATCCGATCGGTCCGGAAATTCTCACCGATCTTAAAACCCACATCACAATAATCCCGAAGCAAGATCACTAAGTATTTTTTCTAACAAAAGCAAACAAGACCCAAAGAGAGGTCTTGTTGCCCACTTGCCGACCACTTTTTAGGTGCTATTTAACTTCTTGTAGATGGTCAACAACCGATTTGTGAAGCTCTTTCGGATCGGATGGCAGGTCCATGTTGTGCATCATTTTGACGTGATCTGTCAGGTCTGCCTCTAGCATATTGGCGGCCTCGTCGATTGATTTCGCCTTCACAACTTTGGATTTCCATCCGTCCTCGCACGTTGCTTGAAAACTTTTCATTTTTATCACCTCCTTTCAATAAAATGTAGTACAAATATTTCGTTTCTATAACTTAGTGGTACAAATATCACTTCCACGGAGATCTTTTCTCCGTCTTTTTTAACCAAGTTTATTTTTTCTTCCGAAGCCTTAAGGTTTGTTGAGGCATTCATATAAGCCTTAACTGTTCGTTCTTGATCTTCCTCGTCAACGTCGTCAATCGGATTTTCATTGGCCACCCATTCTTCGGGGGAGGTGTAGCCAATTAGATCCGCAAATTTTTGGTTACAAGCTTTGTGGGTATCATCTAAGTAAAGGTAGACGGCTTGCGGTGAACCGGTAAGAACCGGTTCGAGGAGCTGGGTGAGCTCCTTGATTAGATGTTCGTGATGAGTATCCTCTGCCATACTGCTACTACTAAACTAGCAGTTGTAGAACTAAAAGTCAATTGCCTCACAAGCTATCAAAATGATAAAATTTTCTCTCTCAAAATTCCCACAAGGCCTTATAATACGGTTAAATGGCAGGAAATAGAGAAAGACGACCGGAAGATGATGATTCAAAAATAGAGCCCAAACCCAATACTTACCATGTGGAAATCGGTGACGTTTACTTTACACGCTCTCAATCTAAAGCCAGTCTCGGTGGCGTCGCCCGAGAGGTAGTTATCGGTGGCATACTAGGACAGTCTGTTTTACAAACGGATTATCTATCTCACATAAATGGTTTTGTGGTTATTCGGGGTAGCGGGGCTCTTCAGGCTGCCGACATCGATTGGCAACGTGGTCGCCAAGAACGTCTTTCTCCCGATGCGTGGGCTAGGGGGTTGGAAAGGGGTGTCATGAAGGACTCCGCCAAGTGGGCCAGTGCCACACATAGTTATTTTCTGACGATGGTAAGTAATCTGATCGCTAAGGGAGGCGGAGACGTTATTGATCAACCCTTAACGGGCTTTGGCTATGATGTTCTCCCTCGTCTCTAGCATCTCCGCCGTCTCTGCCCGGCAGGTAGCCGGGCTTCACACCTCTTCTTGGGTTGCCTTTCCCATACTCCAATTAGACCAATAAGCCTAAAATTAGACTTATTTCTCTCATTCTTAATCCGTATAAATCTTAAGCCCTAAATCTTAATTCTTAAATCTCATATCTTTCCCTATTAGCCTAATAACCCTAATTAGCCTTATCGCTCACTCTGATTGCTCTTACTACTTCGCATCCTATAATCCTAATTACTTTTACCCTTGGCGGCCCTTAGATGCTCTTCCATTAAGTATATAAATTCATCTTCCAACCATCCTCTTATCTGCGCCTGAACTGCCAGATAAAATGCCCTTTGTTCGCCAATGTCCCCTAAGAGCTCTTTGTTCCCCTCAATGGCCAAATATAATGATGTCTGAACAGAGCGTGGCTTAATTCCTAAGCTCCTAGCAATCTCTCGTATTTTTAAATGCGAGAGTACCAGCTTTAGTATCCGTAACTGCTGCAATGTTAGGATAAGACTACTTCCTGAATCTGTTACTCTCACTGATGTCCCGTGTACGGTTTCATACCATGTTCGCCCTCCCTCTCCTCTATCTATTTCCCGAATCATGGGCTGATTATACCTAATTGCTCGCTGGCTCCATACACACCCTCCTTGCACAGTACCTGTTGTTTGTCAGCCTTGGCGATCGGCAGATGTTTTTGCATTCCCAAATCTAAGGCCTATAATCCCTTCAGATGTCCGCCGAATCTCTTCATCCCCAGTGGGATAAACTCATGCCTGTCTGGCAAGCTTACCTAAGTGAGCTCTACTCAGACGACCAAGACAAAGAAAGGCTTTACTGGTATTGCGAGTGCCTTTTAAACCCACAAGCCACCCTTAATAACATTGATCATTTCGTCGTTGCCCTAGAAGGTTACAGAGTTACCGAGCTAACTGCTCGCAACCCTCGTATTCAAAGAGCCTGGTCCGCTCTCCGTCGTTTTGTTGAGGATGTTAAACCAACTCTGATTGCCCAGGGAGCTGCTCTTTGGGTCTATGGCTCTATGGTTTATGACGATCCAGGTCATTTGGACTACGATATTCTCCTAACCTCTGAAACTTTCACCCATGAATTTAATCAGCGAACTGTCCGAGAACTTATGGATCTACTAGAAAACCAGTATTGGTTTCCTGAAAATATCGGTACGGAAGGACATATCACCTGTCTTTCTCTAGGACTCCTTAAAAAGTTCTGTTTATCCTTTCAAAGGGGAGATCGTGATTCTGTGGTCGCAAAATGGTCTTATATTCATCAGGAATTCCACGAACCGTCGATCCTGCTAACGGGTGTTCCATACTTCCTTCCAAATTCTCAATCACCGGACGAACTTAGAAACCGTGTGCGTCAGCTTATAAGCCAGAATCCCATGCTCGCCGCTATTGCCGCTACCGACTTAGAAGAAACTCTTTTAATAAGACAAACTGGCCAGAAAGACCCCTATTGGATTGATAAAAAGGTCGCTTATCTCCAACGTTCTTCCCCCCAATAAGACCTATTTGTCTAATTAGCCCAATCGTCTTTCGCCCACCAAGGGTGACACTTTTTAACTTTTGTACTAAAATCCCCACAATTATGGGAAAGGGAGGAAAAGAAACAGAGAAGTCTGGTCTAGTTCCAATAATTTATGCAGGAGAAGCTCCGGCCATAAGCAAGAAAAGCGCGGTTGGCCTTCTTACGAAAATAGGATTTCCCCAGGAACGGGCTGAGGTAATCGTCGATGCCCTAGAGTACGCCATCCCTCGTGTTCCGGGTACCCCAAGACGTAAGGGGACACACATTTTAATCCATCTTCGTCCTTTCCTTAGATCTTACCCTGGCCTTAAAGATTTCTTCCCGCACCTACCCCCAGATCCCGACGCCGACCGCGACAAGACCTTTGGACTTTATTAAGTTAGAATTTCGTAAGCTAACTAACCCTTATCTTCCGCTTATTTCTCACTAAGACCAATAGCTCCAATTGGCCAAATTAGACTTATTACAATCTCTTCCAGGACTTTCGCTCACGAGCCCAAACAGTACGCCGGGACGATTGGCTGTTTGAGAACTTTCTTTAGATACTCGGAATATAAGCCGGTGTGTAATGCATAGGCGGTAATTTTTAATTCACGGGCTCTTCTCTTGAGTGAAAACCAGGTCTGATAGCAATAGGAAATATGGTTTCTTTGGGCCCGTGACTTACGGGCCTGACAGGATTCAATACCAGTGAGTTCTTTTAACTCCCGGTGCATCTCTTCGATTTTCCACCTGAGCTCATTCTCTTTTTGAACGACCCCAGAAGCCAATCGCTCCGGATGATTAGTTACCACCCAGTCAATGTCACCGTTTGGGGCAACAACCTTGAAAAGTTGCAAACGAAACGGGAGTTCTCTGAGTTTCACTGATAGGCCATACTTCAGACTTTCCTCGTTCCAGTCAAGATCAGCCATATGAATATAACCTCCTTCCTTTGTGAGGCTGACTAACCTGTTAGATTTCAGTTGCGAGAAAAAGATTAGCCCCATGCGGTGAAACAATTTCAAGTTGGTAGCTGAGGCATAGAAACTATCCATGAGAAGAGTCGCTGCTTTAATTCCCTTGTCGCTTCTGGCTAAAGTGACCATCTCTTGAGCGTGGTTTTGTTTCGTCTTTCCATCCTGCATCGGAGCATAGACACGATAATCGACGGGGTTAAAACCAGAGGCAGGATGGTAGTGGACCAGATTGACAACCCCAATACCCCGAACCAGAGAATGAGTTGTGCCGCTGTATTGTTTCTTAACCATCTCAATTTCCCTCGAGTAATTCTTGTCTTGGACACTGTCATCTAAAATGAGGTAACCCTCCGGTCTATTTTCAATGACAGATTTTCCCAGCTCCCAAACCTGTTTGGAAGTGGCTTTGTTCCGAAGTAGAAAATCACTCACGGCGTCGTGACTCACTCCGTCTAGGTGATTAGCCAGGTTAGAACAAGTGTAGTTAACTGGAGTGTGCACCAAATATTCAATGTACTGCTTCTTGGTTACCATTGATCCAGTTTAACCTACTTTGATCAATGAAAGCGAAAGTCCTGTCTTCTTAAACCCTAAATCTTATAGTCAAGGTTGCTTTTACTCTTGTCCGACCTCAAGGTATAACAAACGATTACGATTGACTGTCTTCACTTTTCGCTTCTCCTTCGAGTTTCCTTGGACATCCTTAGATGTTCTTTCACTGAAAGTATAAACTCATCCTCCAGCCACCCCCTTAGCTGTGCCTGAACCGCCAAGTACATCGCTCTTGGCTGCCCGCTAATATCACCCAAGAATTCATAATTTCGCTCAAATGTCCTCTGCATTGTTTCATCGACATAACCCAGCGACCGGCCAAGGATACCTGCTATCTCTCTTCGTTTCAAACGTTGGTAGACCAGCTGTAAGATCATCAACTGCTGGATAGTAAAATTAAGACCATTTTCCGGGTCCAAAACAACCAATGCTCTTCCGTGCACAATCTCGATCCTTGTTATCCCATACTTTCGCTCCATCTCCAGTGCCATTGTGCGATTTTATTCCTTAATTAATCTGCAAGGGATCAACCCTCGCATACTTGCTGAAAAGTTTGTCCAACCAGTTCGTCCACCCGCCGGGTGGGATAGTCCGCCTGCCGGCGAGGCAGGCTTTGCACCTCTTCTCGGGGTCGTCTTTCCCATACTCCAATTGGCCCAAGAACTCCAATAAGACTAATTAGTCCAATTATTTATCCTTATCGTCTTCTCTATACGGGTAGTCCATATAGAGCCTCAGTCCTCAATAGCCTGGTTCTCTCTGGGCCCTGAAGAAGTCGATCTGCGCTCCCATAGTTTTGGCGTCATCAAGGATTAAGGTCTCTGCCGTTACCTCCGCGGGCATTTTAACTGCCACCAACTGGGCGAAGTTAGGTCCGCCGACACCTGGCCAAAAATCAAATCCAGAACCCCTAAGAGCCTCTTCCCAAACGCCAATCTCTTTATCCGCAAAAGGGTCGTCAGCGGTGGGAACTACGACCATTTTAAAAACACCCCCACTAGTTAGAACTCTCCGCGCTTCCTCAACCACTAAATCGGGTCTGGCCGAATATTGGATTGAGCAGACGGAGACCATTGCGACTGCTGACAAGTCTGGTATCCTTACCCTCCCGTGTCTGAATCTCTCCGCCCCACAAGCCATAACCGTTACTCCTTTCACCGGTAAACAGATACTGGTATCCAGCGTCGTGGCAATTACTTTAAAACCCCTCATCCAACCGGCTTTAACAAACTGTCCAACTGCCGTTAACGTCCCTTCGCCAACCCATAAAAACGTCTGCTGCCCTCTCCTTGAGATATTCCTCGCGTAAGTAATTAATTCTTGAAGTCCTTGAAGCAACACAAGATATTCGTATGCAAATCTATCAATTACCTCGCCCGGTTCTTGGAGATTACTTCGACTTGCAATATCCCTTTCAATTGCAACCCCATATTGCTCCCTGACCTCTCTGGGTAAGCCACCGCTTTCGACTCTCGCCATTTCATTTTGGATTATATCTTAACTGGCAAATTTGGCCTACGTAGCTCCCATTCTCCCATAAATCCTATCGACCTCATAAGCCCCATAAGACTTACCATTTTTTCTCAATCCTCGATCTTCTTACTTTTAAAACTGCAAATATAAAAATTGCTGCCCCCGAATCTCAAATCTAAATTCTCAACTATCCACTATCAATTCCGGCCTAATCAGCTATATAAGGTCGGTCCCGCTGGGCGGGATAATGACCTCACTTCTCCGCCGCCAGGAATTCGTTTTCTCCCCAGCTCTTAACCACATCGTCCGTTACCGGCTTGGCCATCGCCTTTACCCTGAAAAATTATCGCAATAATTTTTTTAGGGCTTACCTTGTTCAGCCATGAGGAATTCATTGCTACCCCAGCTCTTAACCACTTCATCCGTCACCGGTTTTGCTATTTGCCATGTCATCAGAAATATAGACCTTAAACTTTTCGCCAGTGATGGGCTTTTAATGACCAATCCCCACATCTCATCCTCCTCAATATTGGAAATTAAAACCCGCTCACCTTTAATCGCAAACCGTTGCTTAATATCAAAAACCGGATCATCAATATACCGAAACTCCCGGCTTTTAATATAGTTTGGGTCCCGTCCGTACTGATACGTCGTTACATGCCGGCTCCACTCGTTTAATGGGAAAAGCTCTTTAACTTTCCATTTAGAATTTTTCATCGCTTCCGTCGTCCGGCTGACCCACTCGTTTATAAACTCCGGTCCCATACTATCCATCGGCGTCTGGTAATCCCAGACATATTCCTGCATCTGCCCCTCATCTTCCATCAGCATTACCTTTTTTGCCCCTTCGATTCCCGGATAAAACATAAAATCGGCATTTGGTTCAGTCTTGTGATATTCGCTCTTAAGCTCAGGCAAAATATGGACTAAATCCACATCGAGCTTTGACATCTCTTCTTTCCTTTGCCAAACGATCTTCCGCAAGATAGACGGGTTTTTCGGCCGTAACTTCGTCTGCTGTTTTGCTAGCCCATCGCTTTTTTCAAGTTCAATAAGCCCCTTTAGAGCCAAACTCATGACATGCTCATATATTGTCGTTCTGGGAATTCCCGTCTCCCGAGCTAGTCGATAGGGGGACGTCTCGCCGTCTTTTAAAATCTGCACATATACCTTCGCCTCATTTTCCCCAAGTCCAAACCTTTGCAATGTTCTAATAACAGTGTTCATTATCGCTCAATTTAGTCTATAACTGTCGTCATCGTCCGTCAAACTTGACGATGTAAAATAGTGACCTATAATATGTCCTTGATATGACCAACCTAGAGAGAATCTCAATCGGGCCCATTACTAAAATGCCCGAATCGGAGCAATTATCTGGCCCCCGAGATAAAAACGGCGTCCCCCGAATGAAAGGTATTTGTTGGAGTGAGCCAACCGGCATTGCCGAAGGACAAACGATTATCCTGGATGGTAAGGTCTGGAAAATTGCCGTCGTCGGTTTTCAGGAGGGCAGGGGATATGCCGGAGTTCGTGGTCACCCGGAACCAACCCAAGCTGAGCTGGTCTTCCCCGTAGCTGGCATCGGCCGAATGCAAATCTCCAGCCAGGGCAGTTTCTCTCCTGAGGCAACCATCACCCACGCCCTTGTTGGTCCACTTAAACCCGAACAAATCGCCACCGCCGAACTAACCCTTACTCTAAAAGATTCCGGCCCAGACGGTAAAGTATCTGATCGATTAATCCTAGACGTCACCTCAGGTAGTAAAACTTGGGAAATACCGCCGGTTATGACACCCGTCGGGGTTTTCCATCGTACCGTCATTTCTCCGAACTCCCCATTAACTTATTTCGTCGTCAAGCTCGAGCCCGTATCTTGAACAAGACCAGGCCTTGTTTAATTCGCTCCTTTCCCATAACCCTAATTAGCCTACCCGCCGTAGAGGCGGGTCCAATTCGCCCAATCATCTTTTTGGTTATAATTAACTTATGTCGGCGCTCCTTTTTATTACTATCCCCGCCGGACCTTTCTTAATGGGCTCCACCTCCGATCAAGTTGCCCAACTTAAAGCTCGTTTTCCCGATCTTGACCCCCGTCTTCTCGATAGAGAATTGCCTCAACATAAGGTCTACCTAAAACAATATCAAATTGGTAAATATCCAGTCACCGTCCAAGAATTTTCTGAATTTGTCCAAGAAACCCACTTTGTCACTACCGCCGAAAAGAGGGGTTTCGGTTTTACCTTTACCCTCAAGTTCGCCCAAATAAATGGCGCCGACTGGCGCCATCCCTTCGGCCCCGATTCAACCATTGAAGGCAAAGAAAGACATCCCGTTACCCAAGTCTCCTGGTTCGATGCCCTAGCTTTCTGTCAGTGGCTGTCCACAAAACTGGACAAGTCTTTCCGCTTGCCAACCGAAGCCGAATGGGAAAAGGCCGCTAGGGGAGTCGACGGCCGCATCTTCCCTTGGGGAAATGCTTGGAACCCCCTTCTCCTCAACGCCGAATATCGCCTACAAGACACTAGTCCGGTTGGCGCTTTCTCTCCCGCCTCCGACAGTCCATACGGCGTTAGCGATATGGCTGGTAATGTTAGATCTGTAGCGAAATAGCAGGTAGGGAGACCCGATTGATGATGCGGTGAACTGTTCGGAAAGATTTAAGTCGAGAAGGAAAGGTGATAGTTCCAAAGTCCAGCCGAAAGCAGGGAAAACTGGTCATCCAGTTTGGGTTTTCTGTTTCTGTAAGGCTGTTGGAGACACTGGTACCGTTTCATGCCACCGATCGCATGCTCAATGACCACCCGAAACGAAGAGATGAGCCGGTTTTCCGTTTTATCCTCCTCAGACAGTGGTCTCCCCCGAGATCGTTTCTTGGGGATGAGAATATTCAGGTGCTGTTTTTGAATTCCGACAAAGCCGGTGTCCAACCAGGCCGTTACTTGATCCGGCAGATGAGTGAATACTTCAGACTTGTCAGCCAGCTTTTTATCATGCCTTCGCCCGGACTTGGTCGGAGTAAGAACTAAAATACGTTTGTGTTCGTCAGAAAGGACAATCTGTTTTCTGGTGTGAGTCTTTTTCTTACCGGAGTAGGTCTTGTTCTGTCGCTTGGGACTTTTTGGTCTCTGAATACGCCTATCGCTGCCGTCGCCAAAGACGTCTTTTATCCGGGGAAACTTGGCTAGGAATTCATCGACGGAGGAGATTTTACGCTCGGGCAATACCAGCCTCCTTCCCAATGTTTTTTCCAGTACCGGCAAGAGTGCCAGTGTCCATTGGCAAGCTCGAGTCCGGTGAAATTGGACAATGAAAGCTAAAACGTCGTAAGTCGGATATGCCTTAAGGTAAAACAGGACGAAGAGAAGTTTAGCCTCGACGCTTTCCAAGTGACTATCCCGGCCACCGCCAATCTTCCGCTTGCGATCGGGCTTGCGTTCATGCAGGTGTGCATTGTAATTCCATTCAAACTGAGGGACCAGATCTTCAAATTCCCTTACACGTAATCCAGTGAGCGAAGCACACAGTCGATCCGAACTTAGGGCAGCAGTAACATTCACCTGATCAGGTTATCACAAATAGTTATTCCGCTACAAGTCTGTTTTTCAGTGGACCTCAACCACCATCGGCAACACCGAGGCCTTTCCCTCGAAGTTTGTCTATCCTTATAATCCGTCCGACGGCCGTGAAGATCCTACGAGCGAAAGCCGTCGTATCGGCCGTGGCGGCTCTTACTCACGTGGCGAAGTTTTTTGCCGCTAGGCGGATATCTAGTATCTCTATTTAAAGCGATTTTATATTGTTCCTGCACTTCCTGGGGCAACCCCCTCATCTCAACTCTCGCCATTCTGTCTGGAATTCTAGCACTCTCTCGTATTAACTCCCCAAATTTAACACCAATACGAGTTTCGCACTTAATAAAGGTGACCTCCTTGCGAACTCGGGCAAGGGGTCACCTTATAAAGCATTGGGCCCGTTTTCGTAGTAAGTGCAAAACTCGTGGCCAAGAAGATATTCTAGCTTTGGTTTTATATATCATCAGTCCGAATTCAAACTTAATGATTTATTTAACTAGTCCAACCATAAGGACAGAAGCCTTCCAGTTGGTTACCCATCGTCTGGTTATCCTGTTCCAATAGCTCGCAAGCGGTAACAAGTACCGGCGGTTTTACTGCCAGAATCACATCAAATTCCAAGCCTTCGTGCAATGCTACCGATAATTCATTATCAGTAAATATAGGGATCCATCTTTCGGAACCACCAATACCGTTAAGTTGTTTAGAAGATACAACCATCTTTATTACTCCACTGGGTGATAATACTCTCTGCAGCTCTTTTACTACTAAGTCTGGCCGAGCAGAAAACTGCAATGCAAATACCGAAATTATCCCAAGAATGGTTTGGTCGTCAATAGATCTTCTCTGATCAGAAAGTCGCTCGCCTCCGCAAGCAAGTACTTCTACCTCACTAACTGTCCGGCAAATCTCTGTGTCCAAAGTCGTTGCAATTTGGTTAATACCATTTAGCCAACCAGCTCTTAAAAACTGCTCAACTGCTTGTAGAGTTCCTTCTCCTAACCACAATAAACTCGCCCCATTATTACTTGAAATGCCTCTAACGTAACTTAGAAACTTATAAATACCACGCAGAAAATGTACATATTCATAGGCATTTCGATCCACTTGATAATTCCCTCGGTCTTTTGCTCTCCAACTCGCGATGTCTCTCTCTAGGGCAATCCGGTACTGCTGTTGAATCTCTCTTGGTAAATCGCTCATCTCAACCCTCGCCATCTTATATGGATTGTAACACTTGGATATAGATAATCCGTCTCTGATGCTCCTTGAGCTCTTTGGCTTACCCTGCTCGCCCAACGTCCGTCCTTTTCTGGAAGAGGTTAAGGTATGATGCTAGTAAACGAAGAATATTTTTCCAGTCGCTCGCCGATCCCATGTACTCGCCGATAAAAGGGAGTTCTCTAAACAATCCATCACAATCAAGCCCATATCCCACCACAAATTTGTTTTTAATCATAAATCCCCGGAAGTCCACTGCAAAGTCCGCAAACTCCGCCTCTCGTCTTTCGAATTTATCAAGAAGTACACAGAAAGCCAGTGATTGGGGACCCTTAGTTGCTAAGTGATTTTTTATCCAGGCTAATGTCCCTCCGGTATCGATGATATCTTCAGCTACAATTACCGGTCGGTTGGAAATTCCTCTTGCTAGGTCTTGTCTTAAAGTTAGGCTGTGAGTAGACACTTGGCCATCGTAGCTAGAAACATGTAATTCGTCAGTATCAAATACCATCGGGTTCCTTCCGGTTGCCGAGTCTCCGGTTCGAAGATCATCCGCCAAGGCATCTCGAAATGTTCTGGCCCCGTTTAACACCGCTACCAATACCGGCCTTTGACCGTCATATCTTCGGTAAATATCTTCTGCCAAATGATGAACCGTTGCTCGAATCTCTTCTTCACTGATCATCGGCCTTATCAGATGCCTGTCAACATTCACTAGTCCGTCATGTCTCTCCCCGTATCTCGTCTCCAATCCTGCTTCCACCGCTCCCATAACGGGATCATAACAGGACTGTGCCTATTGTCCAGACGCAAATCGCCGTCCCACCCGCCGGGTGGGACATTCTTAACTTCGTTGTTCTGCCCGTAAAAAATTCTGTAGCAGAAGATGCTCGAAAGTTTCTCCCTTCTGCTACTGGGTCAGTCGGGGACAGTTGCCCCCAAGACTGCCCCGATGAACCCCCCGAGGAAGACCAACTTGATCTCCTCGGGTACTCCGGGGATGATGGCGGATAACAGCGCCAGCACCCCCAAGGAGGCAATTGACCCAAAAAACAGGGCCAATCGCCGGTTTTTGGCCCCTGCCCGAATCTCGAGCGGGGTCCTTCGGGGCGTTTTTTGTCGGCGCAGCAAAAACATCGCCGCGCCGACGATGGCGACCGTAGCCGCCAAAAATAAGATTTGAGCTAGCGTCATGATTCCTCCTTTCGCTAACTCACTTTGTCTGTCCCTCCACCCCGACCAATTTCGGGGATTCGGGACAGACGGCCTGAGGCCGAATTTATCACCTCAGGCCCAATTAGTCTAATCGACTTTCTTTGACGTTATCTTTGTCCGTTAGCCCACCCCCGCTAGCCCACCCGGCGGGTGGGCTGCCCATATTTACTAAATTTAGTCCTTGAAAAGTCCTGATTCTGGTGCTACGATGAAATTCATGCTGACGCCTCAATCCCAAATCAAAGTCAATCTTCCGATTTCTCTTAAAGATTATCTGGAAAGCAAAGCCAATAAGTTTGGCATGCCTCTGGCTGGTTATATCAAGCACCTTATCTTAAAAGATGTCGCTGATATGGCCTACCCAACTTTTGAAGCCTCCGAAAGCACGGTCAAAGCTTACAAGAAAGCCCTCAAAGAAAAAAGCAAAGCCGTTGAAGCCAAAGACCTTAAACAATTTTTTAAAGATCTGTGAAAGTTTTTAAATTCAGCCCATCTGTTTACAAGGAACTTCAAGCCCTTAAGCGTAAAAACCCACAGATATTAAATAAAGTCTATAAGCAGCTTCAACTTTTCCAGCAAAACCCAAAACACCACTCTCTCCGTCTCCATAAAATCACCGGCGCTGTCGAAAACACCTGGAGTATTTCCATCAATGGGGGATACCGCTTGCTCTATATCGAAATCGCCGATGTCTTTTACTTCTTCAAGCTCGGTTCCCACGACGAGGTCTATCGAAAATAAATAGTTAGGGTTTATTTTTCTGGTGCTAAAATTATCCCTAATGTCTTCGTATCTTTTTCTGCCACTGCGTAAATTCCTCCGGCCCAAAAACCTATTTCTTATTTCTTGTTTACTCTTTACTCTTACTCTTACTGTTCTCTGGCAATTGCCCGATAATAATCTTCATATAATTTCTTGCGACGTCGGTCAAGGCGACGCTACTCTAATTACCTATAAATTTTCTCAGATGTTGGTCGATGGGGGACCGGGTAATAAAGTTCTAGATTGTCTATCGAAATATATGCCATTTTGGGATAGGACAATCGAAATGGTTATGCTTACTCACCCCCAAGACGATCATCTGGCAGGATTAATTCCTGTCATACAAAGATACAGAGTGGAATACTTTGTTACGGGTAAAGGAGGAAACACCACCGCCGGCTATCATGAGCTTCTCAGTCAGCTTAAAGAAAAAGTCGATTGCTGCCAGCTTAAAGTCTTAAATCTATATACCGGCGACCAAATAAATGTCGGTGGTATTAGGGGAGAAATTATTTGGCCCCAGCGAGAATGGGTTGTTGAAAATTTGGCTGATACGGACGTAGACGGGAGAGAAGTTGCCTTTGCCAACGGAGTCGTCTTAGGGGCCAAGAGCGTTCGTGATCCCAATGATTACTCTCTCATGGTTCGAGTTAATAAAGGTAGTGTCAGCTTTCTTGGTACCGGGGATGGGGATAGCACTCTTGACCCGTTACTGCTAGCTTCAAATCGGCTCTCGCCCGTGACGATTTTAAAATACCCCCACCATGGCAGTAAGACCGGCGCCACTAAAGAGTTTTTACAAGCGGTCCAACCTCAGCTGGCAGTTATCTCTGTTGGTGCCAAAAACCGCTATGGCCACCCCGCCCCCGAGACTCTTGATCTACTTAATATCCTTAAGATACCTTATTTGCGGACCGATCTTTCCGGCGATGTCGAAGTTATTACCGATGGGGAGAAGTGGTGGGCTAAATAAACTTCTCGTAAATATTCACGCCACCATTTTCTTTATCTGCTCTTTAAAAAGCGGTAGGTCATTTTGAATAATATTCCAAACTAAATCCAAATCCACCCCAAAATATTCATGGATCAGTTTATTTCTCGTGTCAGCGATATCTTGCCAAGGTACCCCGGGATACTGCTTTTTAAAATCAGTCGGCAACCCTCTGATGGCTTCGCCAATTATCTCGAGTCTTCGAATCACTGCGTCCTGCATTGGCACATTCTTGATAAACTGCTTCCAAGAAAGGCCTTCAACGTCTTTTTCTATCCACTCTATACTTTCAAGAATATGCATTAAGAAGACCTGGGGATCTTTGGTCATAAACTTAGAAAATTCGGAGTTCGTCTCGGTAGATATAGCCCTTAAGGAGCGGATGAATTGAGTTATAGGTTACAAGATCAACCTTTTTACCTAGAACCTCTTCAAGTTTGTGTTCTAGTCTTACAAGGTCAAGTAGACTTTTCTCTTTCGGCAATTCTACTAACATGTCAATATCGCTGTCTTTCGTCGCTTCTCCCCGCACGACTGATCCGAAAAGAGAGGAACGGATTACGTCCGCCTCTTTAAGAATCGGCACTACTTTCTTTTTAATTTCCTTGATTTTGGGCGAAATCTGATTCAAATTACTATTCACAGATCAATTATAGCATTGCATTTCGATTTTGAACTTATTACAAGTTCTATAATCGATCGCAACCCCCTACGTTAAAATTGATATAGGGGAAAATGACACATCACAAATTATCAGAAACCGAGCGAGACCTGCTGGC